>NZ_CAWMYL010000168.1:0-263872 GCF_963871815.1 Vibrio sp. L85 | reverse complement strand
ACAGATCAATCACTTAAAGTCATGTCCGAAATTTGGGGGCCACTTCTCTTTACGAGCTTAGAAGCGACAGCGTCTGCCATTGTAGTCAACAACCAAACTGCATCTATTGATAACCGTATGGTGGAGATGTTGGTTCAAGGTACAAAGAGCCTAGGGGTTTCCAACTACTTTATCGCGCTTCCTGACGGAACTCTTTACGATTCAGATTCAAAAGGTCTGCATCCAACTTTTAATGCTAAAAAGCTGCAAAGGGAGTGGTATGTAAAGGCGATGTCTGGGCAGGACCAAGTTGTCACTAAGCCGTTTAAAGCGAGCACGGGACAGATGTCTATTTCTCTCGTTATTCCGGTAAAACGAAACGGTGAGGTCGTGGCGATTGTTGGTTTGAGTCTGCTGATGAACGATTTGACTCGCTTCATTAATGGGTTGGCGGAAGACAGCAATGTTTTTGTTGCCCGTGAAGATGGTTACTTGATGGCGGCGTATGAAGAGCAGCTTGTCGGCGAAGATTTGTTTGAGTTACGACCTTCATACAAGCAGTATGCGAGTGATGCATCTAGCTCACACTCTTACACGGTTCCAGACCGTGGTGAGTTTTACGTTGTATCTGAACGTTCGAAAGCGCTTGGTTGGACCGTTTGGGCTTTCGCGAGCTGGGAAGACATTAAAGCTACGTCTCGTGAAGCAGTGATCACCAACTTAGTTTCTGGTCTTGTGTTCATTATTATTGGCACGCTAGGTGCGTCATTGTTAATTCAAAAGTTGTTGTACAACCCAATTGGTGGTGAGCCGAAAGAGATTGAACGTCTAGTCGACAAGATTGCGAATGGTGATCTGACTGATATTCCAGCTGCAAAAGGCAGTGACATTGGTGTGTATCGTTCAACACTGTTAATGGCAGATAAGTTGAAGACTATGATCACCGACATCAATTTGTCTTCGGAAGAGCTTATTGAAGCGTCGAGCAAGCTGGAGCGTTCATCTATCAAAGTGGATGGCTCATCTAAATCTCAAATGATGCAACTTGAGCAAGTTGCAACCGCAATGAACGAGATGACAGCAACGGTGGCCGAGGTTGCCCAGAGTGCGGTTGAGGCATCAAGCTCATCAAGCGATGCAAATAACAGCTCAGAGCAAGGTTTGACGGTTGTTGCTCAAATGAACTCTGATATTACGACGCTTGTAAACGACATCAACCAGGTCCAACAGGTGATATGTAACGTTCATACAGAAACGGAAAATGTCGGTGGTATTCTGGATGTGATTCGTGGCATTGCTGATCAAACGAACCTGCTTGCACTGAATGCTGCTATTGAAGCTGCACGTGCTGGTGAGCATGGTCGCGGTTTTGCTGTAGTAGCGGATGAAGTTCGCTCTCTTGCGACGAAAACGCAACAAAGCACCAATGAGATCCAATCGATGATTGAAGTTCTGCAAGAGCAAGCGAACAAGTCGGTATTGCTGATGCAAGATAACTCGGACAGTGCAAAACGCACGCTTGATAAGGCAGAAGAGGCGACGTTATCTCTAGACCAGATTCGCCATGAAATCCAGCGAATCCAAGATATGAACCACCAAATTGCCACTGCGGCTGAAGAGCAATCTCAGGTGGCGCATGAGATCAACGAAAGCGTGATTAACGTGAATGATCTTGCACGTGATACGACGGTAGATGTTCAAGACAATGTGGATACATCAGAAGCCTTGATTGCGATGTCGAATAAGCTTCGTGATAGTGTCAGCATGTTTAAGTTGAACTAAGTTATATCGTTCAAGTTTAAGACTTAACACCAACGAAAGAGAGGCGCATGCCTCTCTTTTTATTGCCTTTCATTGACTTCCTTTCCATTAGGTTTTTCAACAAATCTCGTTAAAACCTAAACTCATTGCACCAGTCATATACTCTGCTATGTTGGTTGTTTATTATACAAAAAATTAACAATCTAAATTTTTATACATTTTTATTGCATAAAATCTCTTTCTTGCTAGTATAACTCCCAGGTGACAATTAATGCAGTATGGCAGCATGAGTATTCAAGTTAAAAGTATCAATAAATCTTACGGCGATACCCAAGTTTTACACGATGTCAGTTTTAATTGTGAAAGCGGTGAAACGCTGGTGTTACTCGGTCCAAGTGGTGCAGGGAAGAGCTCTCTACTACGTGTTCTTAACCTTCTTGAAGGCGCGGATAACGGGCAATTAAACATCGCTGATGACGCATTCGACTTTTCAACTGAAATCAAAGAGAAACAAGGTTTAGCGCTTCGTCGTAAAGTGGGCATGGTTTTCCAACAGTACAATCTATGGCCACACATGACAGTGATGGAGAACCTGATTGAGGCTCCGGTCAAAGTCTCTGGCATGGATAAAGAAGAAGCGAAGAAGCAGGCAATGCAAATTCTCGCAACGCTGCATTTGGCAGACAAAGCGGATGCATGGCCGATGCAACTTTCTGGTGGTCAGCAACAACGTGTGGCGATAGCCCGTGCGCTGATGATGAAACCAGAAGTCTTACTTTTTGATGAGCCTACCGCAGCGCTTGACCCTGAAATTACGAATCAAGTGGTCAAGATCATTAATGAT
Source organism: Vibrio sp. L85 (assembly GCF_963871815.1). Taxonomy (NCBI): domain Bacteria; kingdom Pseudomonadati; phylum Pseudomonadota; class Gammaproteobacteria; order Vibrionales; family Vibrionaceae; genus Vibrio; species Vibrio sp. L85. Next base: position 261,288 of record NZ_CAWMYL010000168.1, on the reverse strand, counting down.
TTAAGCGAAACGGGAATTACACAAGTTGTTGTGACCCATGAGGTAGATTTCGCCAAGAAAATCGCTAGCCATGTTCTATACCTAGAAAAAGGGCACATCGTAGAGCACGGCACGCATGACGCATTTGTTAATCCGCAAACCACTCAGTTTGCCGATTACCTAAATCACTAAATTACGTTTTTAAAGTTCAGTCTATTTAACAGATAAGCTCGGCTGTCATTGCGAGTGTCAGCCCACTAAGTACACACGGAGTATTGCAATGAAAAAGATTCTACTAGCTTCACTAATCGGCCTTTTCTCAGCGAACGCAGCAGCACAAGAAGAGATCAAATTTGCGATGGAAGCGACTTACGCACCGTTCGAATACATGGATGAAAACAACCAAATCCAAGGTTTTGATGTGGATCTGGCGAACGCACTATGTAAAGAAATGGAAGCAAAATGTACCTTCCACAACCAGTCTTTTGACAGCCTGATCCCTGCATTAAAATTCAAGCGTTATGATGCGGCTATCTCTGCAATGGATATTACTGATGCACGTTTGGAACAAGTAAACTTTTCTGACCCTTACTACGACAACTCAGCAGCGTTTGTTTCTATCAAAGAAAAAGTGGCTGATCAAAAAGCACTAGAAGGTAAGCGTGTTGGTGTTCAAAACGGTTCAACACACCAAAGCTACCTGATTGAGCAAATGCCGGGCGTAACCGCGGTTCCTTACTCAAGCTACCAAGACGCGTTCATCGATATGAAAAATGGTCGTATTGATTCTGTATTTGGTGACACAGCAGTCGTAGCAGAATGGTTCAAGAAAGAAGACAACCTAGCTTACGTGGGTGAGCACGTCACTAACCCTAAATACTTCGGTAACGGTTTCGGTATCGCAGTAAACAAAGGTAACGACGAGCTAGTGAACAAGCTGAACACAGCACTGAAAACAGTGAAAGCGAACGGCGAATACGACGTAATCTACAACAAGTACTTCGGTAAGTAATATGGCACTAACGGGTTACTCTTTATCGCTTGTTCAAGCTAGTTGGATGACTGTCCAGCTAGCCTTCACAAGCCTTTTAGTCGGTTTGATTCTGGCAGTGGTATTCGCCAGTGGTGAAATGTCTCGCCGTGTTTTCGTTAAATGGCCAATGACGGCGTTTGTGACGATTGTACGTGGCTTGCCAGAAATCCTTGTCGTGTTGTTCATCTATTTTGGTTCGACGCAGGTTCTGTTTTTAATCACCGGCGACTTTATTGAAGTTAGCCCGTTCTTGTCTGGCGTGGTGGCGTTGTCATTGATCTTCGCCTCTTATGCTTCTCAAACTCTACGTGGCGCATTGAAAGCCGTTGGAAGAGGGCAAAGAGAGGCAGCAAGTGCACTCGGCATCAGTCAAGCACACGCTTTTGTTCGCATTGTTTTGCCACAAGCGGTAAGACACGCGCTACCAGGTTTAACTAACCAATGGTTGGTTTTGCTGAAAGATACCGCGCTTGTATCACTGATTGGCGTAACGGATTTATTGAAGCAAGCGCAGCTAACATCTGCAGCGACGCATGAAGCGTTTACATGGTACGCAACTGCTGCGGCGATTTACTTAGGCATTACTTTGATTACGCAACGTGCCGTAAAACTGATTGATAAGAAGTTCTCAATTCAAGGCATGAGTATGGGACAGGAGGCTACCGCATGAACGAACAACACGTTTGGCAAATGCTGGATGGCTTAGGCACTAGCCTTCAATTGACTGCCGCTTCTTTGGTGGTGGGCTGTCTCTTAGCTTTGATGATGACGCTGACTCTGATCTTACGTACTCCGGGTTTGCATTGGTTAAGTCGTGGCATCATCACCTTGTTTACTGGTACACCTTTGTTGGTGCAGATCTTCTTGGTGTATTACGGTCCAGGTCAGTTTGATGTCGTAAGAGAAAGCGTATTCTGGACATGGTTAAGCCAACCTTGGTTCTGTGCGATGCTAGCACTAGCACTCAATACCGCTGCTTACAGCACTCAGTTGTTCAAAGGAGCGTTTAACGCGATTCCTTCCGGTCAATGGCAAGCGTGTCGTGCATTAGGCATGAACAAAACCGCAACACTGAAAGTGCTTCTGCCATACGCTATTCGCCGTGCTGTTCCGGCTTACTCGAACGAAGTGATTTTGGTCTTCAAAGGCACGTCACTAGCAAGCACGATTACGATCATGGATCTGATGGGTTATGCGCAGCGCATTAACGCACAAACCTACGATACGTTGACGGTATTTGGTATTGCAGGCGCATTTTATTTAACGGTAAATGGTGTGCTAACTCTCATTTTCCGTCGGGTAGAGAAGAGAGCATTGGCGTTCGAAGCCGCATAATCCTTCAATCAACACTCATCATTTAGTTCCACAGTGCCTCTGCGAATGGCCCTCTTGCAGGAGCATTTTTTATATTCGTCATGGCAAACTCTTCAAGTTCCACCAAACTTAATTCAACCCAATTGGATTGGTGGCATCATGGAAAGAAGACACTTTTTAGCACTGTGGACATTGTTGTTCGCCCCCTCTTTAAAAGCGAAAACGCCAATGCGGCCGACGCCAGCACAAACAGAGGGGCCATTTTATCCAGTAGTGGATATTCCTCTTCGTCAAAACTTGATTCTGCAATCAGAAGGCTTGGTCGGTGAACCTATCGTGTTGCAAGGCAGAGTAGTAGATACATCGGGAAACCCTGTCTCAGGCATCAAAGTAGAAATCTGGCAATGCGATGGGCAGGGGATTTACGATCATCCTAAGCAATCAAATAACGATAAGTTTGATGCTCACTTTGCTGGCTTTGGCGCAGTCGAAACTCAATCGGATGGTCGCTACTTGTTTCAGACCTTATACCCTGTACCTTATGCTTCTCGCCCACCGCACATTCACGTTAAGTTGTGGCGAGATAATCAAGAACTTCTGACCACTCAGTTGTACTTGAAAGGCAATACTGGCGATGAATGGTGGGGAGGCAAAGCCCGTGATTATCTACAGTTTGAAACTATACGAATCGACGGGCGGTTAACGGGCGAATTTAACTTTGTGATTGGCTAGCTAATCCGGCTAAGCCATTAACTCCACCAATTGCGCCAAGCATTCTTTATCCAGTATTGGATGAGGCTCGACACCCGTGACCAGCACAATATCCACGGAAGGCAGCGATGGCATATCGTTTAAGATCTCGAGATCATCGCTAACGCTAATACTGCCCATAGCGCCGATAGCCATGCCTGAACGTACAATCGCTCTTTGTGCCGATGCTGTATTGCAACACGCCAGTAGTTGATAAGGGATACCACGTTTGGTTAATCCGTCTACCGCTGCCGCATGGTATTTGCAGTCGGTTTGGAAAAGGGCAAGAGGGAGAGGTTGGGCGGTCTCGATGTTAAAATCAGGGTGAGCAATCCACACGCCTTTGTCGCTTGCTAGCCAATAACCTTCTTCACTGTCCGGTGCTCTAGTCACAATAGCGGCGTCTAGCTTTCCTTCATCCAGCTTTTCTCTCAAGGTGATGCTGGGCTCACTGAAGACTTGAATCGAACACGTGGGTTCAGATTGTTGTAATACACGAATGACTTTAGGCAGGATATTGTCGTTGTAATCTTCTGGGCAACCTAAGCGAAGAGGACGCTTATTTTCATAGCGTTTCACCTGTTTCAGCGCTTGATTGTGTAAGCTGACTAGTTGCTCTGCATGAGAGCGTAGTGCCAATCCCGCTTCACTTAAGACAAGATTGCGACCTTCTTTTTCAAATAAGCTGACACTGAGCTCGTCTTCCAGCTTACGCATTTGTGCACTAAACGCTGATTGGGTGCGATTGATCTGCTTGGCTGCACGAGTGAAACTGCCCGTTTCTACAAAAGCAAGAAAGCTGCGCAACGCATCGATATCCATATCTAAAACTCATCCATCGTTTTTGTTGAAGTGTTCCATCAAAACTATCCGTTAGTCCCCTTAAATACAATCAGATATTGTGAATGGGTAATCAAAACACGAACCGCATGGAGGCGTCATGAAACTGTTTATTGCTAACCAAAACTACTCAAGCTGGTCACTGCGCGCATGGCTGATCTTTTCTCAATTCAAATTGGATGTGGAAGTCACCAAGCTCAAGTTATTCACGGAAGATTTTTATAAGACCTTGGAAGATATTACACCAACGGCGAAAGTACCGGTCTTGATGGATGGCGATGCAACAGTGTGGGATTCATTAGCGATTTTGGAATACGTAAACGAGCAATACTTGCAAAGTAGAGCATGGCCAAGCAACTCTGCAGAAAGAGCTAAAGCACGCGCCATCGCTTCAGAAATGCATTCGGGTTTCTTTGATTTAAGAAACGAACTCCCAATGAATATCCGCGCGCGCAGAAAAGTCGATTTAACTGAAGGTGCACGTAAAGATATTGCTCGCATTGACGCTATTTGGGCAGAACAAGCCAAGCTGCATCCGAACAGCCGGTTATTTGGAGAATGGTCGATTGCAGATGCTATGTATGCACCTGTGGCATTGCGTTTCCAAACTTATGGCATCGAGTTATCGGAAGGTGCCAAAGCTTACCAACAGAAGGTGCTAGCAAGTGAATCTTTACAGCAATGGTTGGAAGAGGCGAGTCAAGAAACGGATATCGTAGAAGAAGATGAAGCAGGGGTAGAGGTTTAAAGTCACCCCTCTACGGTGGTTGCTTAGTCTACGTCTAAGTAACCACTGTAGAGAAAGTGTCAGTAGAAATTAGATTGTTCCCTTTGGATTATTGCGCCTGACTGCACCAATTTATCTTTTGCCCATTACTTAGTTGTGCATAAATGCAACCTGCTTGTACGGCGATATTATTGTTGTCATAAGGAGAAGATGAGAAGTTAGCTATGATTTGGCTGCCATTCTCAAAGGTTGTCTGCTGGACCTTACCCTCAGAATCTAACCAAGAAAAATCCACTAACGCTTGGTTCCACAACTGTTGATGAATAGGAGCGAAGCCATCCTGATAGTGCTTTAGCGCTTGTATTCGTTTGCTTTGACCTGTCAGAGCTTCATCTCGAGTGAGATGTACCATCGCTGGGGTGTTGTACAACATCGCAGTTAGATCGCGTTCCATTTTTACATTGCTGAATTTTAGACTGTCAGTATGCCAATGATGAGAGTTAATCACTTCATCATGAAATACCGTTTGATAAAGGGGAACACGATATTGAGGTGCAAAGAGTAGTGAACGATAGGGCTCTTTTACTTTTGCAGATTTAAAGAAGTACTCTGGTTTTTGGTCTGGGTACCAACGACCGAGGTAATGCTCAGATTGGCGATGTTTCGTCATGTCGGCGTCAACCCAACCAAAGCCAACCGTTTCTAGACCGTGAGCAAATGCAATGCCTTTGGTGGTTAACCCGTTGCCGTCCTCAGAGCCCAAAACAAGGTCGCTTTGTTTTGCCAACCAACCTAATCTTTGATTAAACGCGTCTAGCATGTCACTTTCGCCACTGTTGTCGCGGTAATCCTCTCTTGCCATTGCGGTCGCATCGACATCCAAGAAAAGACTATTAAAGTGACCATATTTAACAATATCTAACATCCGACGCTTTACATAGTCCAATTGACAGTTCGGGTTGAGATAATATCCATTCCCTCGAAAGCCAGATTTCTTTTTTCCGCTAGCGAGTTCAATTGCGCACCCTAGGCGCATTTCTTCAGGCAAGTTTGCCGTTAACCAACCGTCGTTACTGCCTTTGTGAATCGCAGTGTTATAAGAATCGTATACGCCAACTAAATAGCCTTGTTGTTTCGCGGTATCTATAAGTTGTGGGTTATAGAAGCTTGGCATCCAATTATCAAAACCAAGCCAAAGGTGATCTAATCCCGCTTTGTGAAAGTTATCGAGCATGCCAGATGAAAGCGCTTGTCCCCAAGTATTTGTGCCATTCAAATAGTGACCAGCATGCATCGCTAAGTAGGTCTTAATAGATTGAGCCGAGCGGTACTGATCTTGGATAGTATTGTTGTCTAAGGTTGGATAAGAGACAGGGAACTTTGTCGTTAATGAGCCAATAATTGAATCGAGCAGCAGTTGCTTGTGATACTGGCTAAACCATTTTTGCTGTTTTTTTAGTGCGTCTAGCTCTTGTTTTGCGGAGCTTGGTACTGTCAAATTGGATTGTGTCAAATACCAACTCTTCAGACCCCACCAGTCTTTTACATCACTAATGCTAAGCGGACCTTTACCAAACAAATACACGTGGCTTGCTCCAACCAGTTTCTTTACATTGGCATTGCGTTTTGCTTTTGCACTGAGAGGATCTCTGAATCCTTCATGTTGGCGCCATAGACGATATGCTTTTGCTCCGCTCAACTGCGTGTCATCAATCGATACTTGCAACTTAAAGGGTTCATCTTTATTAAGTTGCGTAAATTGATGGCTCGCAGACATGTTAATTCGTCCATTGACGCGTTCGAAGTTGAGCAGGTTATTGGTTGGTGTTGTAATGAGATAGTTGATGTACTTGCCGTTTTGTTCGACTGTCCAAAATGGCATTTTGAGATCTTGTGTCGTGTTTGAACCCGAATAGTTATCTTCGAGGAACGCAGCCCATTGCGCGTTAGAGATAGGAATTCGCATTCCCTCGCTAAGGGGTAATAGAAGCGTTTGGCTTCGATTTTCATTGAGATCAAACCAATTCAGAGACATTGGTTTTTGGCGAGAAACGGTCGTGTTTGATCCAGAGTTAAAGGAAAGGTCGAGCCTAGAGTCTGATAATCTTGCTGTGACTTCTATTTGGCTAGGAATAAGCTTCCAAGAAACAAGATTCTTTGCCATTTTAAGAATCTCATAACTTTGTTGCTTCTGTTTGTCGACGGTTAATGAGGCTTCGTTTATGGATAATGTATTCCAACGAATTTCCAGTGTTTGCGGTGCAATATAGATTTGGTTGTTTTGATCGTGAAGGTGTATAGGTCGGGCAAAACTTGGTCTGATTGCGATAAGACTAATACTACTAAGAAAAAGAAACAGTAAAACTTTTTTGGGTGACATAATTAAACTCCAGTTAACGATAACGTCATTTAATCGAAGTGTGTTATTGCGCTTGTCACCTATATGTCTCTATTTATCGATAGGGGATGGCTAATCGCTGAATATACTCAATTTGCACGCCATTTTGAAACTCAACTAATTCAACACTTGCAGTCAAGTGTTTTGCTTTGTCCTCGGTGAACGGTTGTTTAGGAATGCCTTCAAGAGAATGGGTAAATGGGATCGTACTGCCTAGCAAATTGTAGTTCTTATCAAACCATTGCCACGTTGCCATGGCTTTTGGGCAAGATGAGACGCTACTTGGCAAAGTTGTTTCGACTATTCTGTGCCCTTCTTTATTTTCCAGAGATAACCATGGTGCACTTTCCGGAATTGCAATCAGTAAATCGATTTTCTGGTTTCCAAGAGATAAGGTGTAAATTCCCGAGACTGGTTTTTGCAGCAGGTCAATGCTCTCGATTTCTTGATACTGTGGGTTGGCAATCAAGTTACCTTTAAGTAATGCAACACCATTTGGCGATGTGAGTGTAACGGATTGATTTTTCGTGTATTGCTCAACAGAAAGGCGGATTTGATAACCTTGAGAGGTGAGCCCAAATCGCCTAATCACACCAAGCGTGAGTTGTGACGTCAATTTCTTCCCTGAACTCAGCTCCGTTCCACAAGCGGTTTGGGATAGGAGTTCATTCTTGATAGGAACCCAGTATTTGCTACTGATTTCATTCTGACGTAGAGCGAGAAAAAGCTCTTGCCAAGCCAACTGAGGCTGATGAGTCAACGTGGCTTGATAAGTATGTTCCAGCGGAGAGGCTGTAAATAGGTTTGCGTGAGCATAAGTCGACAAAACCGTCCCCGCACCGGCTAAAGCGAATAGGAGCCTTTTGCATACTCGTGTCATTTTTGTTCCTCACGGAGTCGATAACCTACACCGCGATGCGTTTCAATGTTCAAGCTTGGCAGTTTTTGTCTCAAGTGCAATATGTGGTTGTCTACGGTACGAGTGCTGGGAAAGGCTTCATACCCCCAAATTTTGTTCAGCAATTCATCTCGGTGAAAAACTCGCCCTTGGTTTTGAACTAACAGCAATAGTAACTGGAATTCTTTCGGTTTTAGCGCAATGTTCTGCTGTTTAACTCGCGCTACTCTTTGCCCTAAATCCAATTCGATATTCTCGTACGTCAACAAACTAGAACCAAGAGGGCGCAATTGAGTGAGTACTCTTGCAAGTAACTCCTCGCTAGAAAATGGTTTAGTAACGTAATCTTTTGCGCCAGCCATTAGTCCTTCAATACGCTGCTCAACCTCTATTTTTGCCGTTAAAACGATAACAGGTACCGCTTTCAGCAATAGCCACTGAGCTAAGTGTTGTAAACTATCTCCGTCATTTAGCTGACGATCTAAAATTATCACATCCGCTTTATACCAGAGTTTATTGGCTTGTTCGGCATTGGTCGCCCACAAACACTTGAACTGATGAGATGTGAAAAAGGCAACCAAGCCTTGACCGAGTAGTTCATCATCTTCAATCAGCAGAATGGTCTTCATAAGGTAGCTCCAATATACAACGAGTAGGGTTACGAAGAATGATGAGTTTTCCATTCGCCATCTTCATTAAATGTTTCACAATATCTAAACCAATTCCCATGTTGTTTGAATGAGCCGCTTTTGAAGGAAATAACCGTTGCCAATAAGAAGGGAACTGACCTTCATCTTGCACTTCTATCGTCAGTGTCTGAGAAACTTGAACATGCACAGTGATGGCTCCGGCTCCATGCTGTTGAGCGTTTTTGACTAAGTTTTCAAGACAAATGGTTAACCAGTAATAAGGTAAGCTAAGTTGCTTTTCTTGGTTGAGTTGATATCTCACATTATTTTTCTCACAACAGTAGGTTAGCCACTCTTCTAGTGATGCGGTTTGATACAACAACTTATCTGATGTTGAGGTGCTCAAATAGGTCTTACTGTTCTCAGTAAGTTGCGAAAGGCGCTGATAATCTGAAACCAAACGCCAAAACGTATCTTGTAATGTCTCGTCCATATCATCAAATTGATGGCGAAATATATCTACAGTTAGCCCTAAGCTAGTGATAGGGGTTCGAAGTTCATGAGTGAGCAACTGTAAAATAAAACGTTTTTCTCGACGTTGTTTATGCTTTAAAAAGCTCAGTCGAGCAATAAAAGCTAAGCAAATGCCTCCTAAAAGAGTAAGCACGATCTGCCATGAAATTGTCGATGTGTTTCTTTCTGCGATGCATAAATTACTGTAAGTAAAAGCGCAACTCTCACCTTGTAAAGACAGATTGGCTTTTTGAGCTAGCGGCTGCCAAACCGAAGCAGACACCGCTTTTAAGCCACTTTCATTCCCAAGCCATAGGGTATCAGCCTCTAACCATGCTCGATAACCATTTAGCAGGGCATCTCGTCCTTGCGGAGAAAGGGAACCCAGCTTCCGATGTAAGGGGTTAATTGGGTTGGAAATTGTGGTGAATGGTGCAATTGCCATTAATGATTGTGGCTCAATGTTATTATATTTTTTGAGGTATCGATCTGCATAACCACCGCCTGCTGGGTGCATGACATCGTTTGAGCTAAACCAGTCCGGCTTTAATTGTTTTCCTCTACAAAGTGCCAGTTCAAACTCTATCGCTCGGTTAAGTTTGGCGTTATCTGACTTTATGCTTTGGCATTGGGTCGCGGCGGCGTTTAAGAGTCGTAAATCATGCCAAGTAAACGTTTTGAAGTCGGGATAGAGTGCACTACTTTTTAATAAGGCTGGTGGATAACGACTCAATTCGTTCTGTGTAAGGGCATATGGAGTGTTTTGCCATGTATTTTGGTAGAGCTCTTGCCAGCGATTTTGCAAGGTTTCTCCATGCGCCAAGCATGACAGTAAACTGCCAAACAATAAAAAAGATACGCGCTCAAACATGACAAACCTTGGTTTCAAATAGACCCTCGAATTCTAGAGCTATTTCACTGAGTTTTGTAACCCTACTGTCAACAATAGTACCGAGACAAAAAAATACGGGGTACAGATAACGGCGATAATATCCGTACCTCGTAGGCATATTTGCTTAGTTTAAACTAATGAAGTGGTGAGCAATTACTGTATGCGTGATTGATTTTTAGCCTTTGAACACATTTTTGTTGAGGCTTTCATTGTGCTGGCGTTGGTCCAGTCACTTCTCTGAAGCTGTCAATACAGAAAGCGCTAGGTCGAAGTCAAATGCTTCCAACGCCTCCCTCAAGGTTTTGAGGCTCGTTGGCGTTAAACTTAGTTGCGAGCCTGAGTGTACTATCAATACCTCGTTAAGTGCTGCAGTGTCATTTGCCTCAATCAAAGCTTTTATTTTTTCAAACAGTAACTTGTCGAATTTGGTATCGATTGGTTTTAATGGCTTGTTCTCGATCGGTTGTTTGAGTGCGTCGATGAGTTGCTTACAAATGGAGTGTAAGTTTTTTTCTAAGTCATTTTTTTCATTGTCTGTTGGCTCATGCTGTTCTAGTTGAGCACATTGATTCCGAATATGCTCTAAACCCAAACTAGCACTTAACCCTTTGATAGTATGAATATCTCTCTTTGTATCACCCTGTGGTAGTAGAGCGAATGTATAGTCCACGTATTGATTAGCAAATTTAGACAACAAAGAGCGATATAGCTGTACTTTTCCATTGACGACCTTCAATCCTTGCTTGATCTTTAACTCTTCGATCTCCCGTAGTTCTGATGGTAGTTGCTCATTATCAACGTCATACTCTCCACGGTCGGTTTTTTGTAAAGTGGGCTGAGTTACTCCAAGCCAATTAACGAGTACATCCTTAAGTTTTGGTATATCAATGGGTTTGTGCAATACGTCGTTCATCCCGACAGCTCGTGCTCGCTCTTCGTTTACTGGGAGTATATTTGCCGTAAGCGCGATGATTGGTACGTCCTTTTTATCTAAATTTTGTCTGATAAACTTACTGGCTTCGTAACCGTCCATTATTGGCATTTGGCAATCCATCAATATAAGATCAACGTGTTCCTCACCAAGTATATCTATTGCCTCTTGTCCGTGGTTAGCAATAATTGACTCGCAACCAAGGTTATCAAGAATATCGGACATAAGCTCTTGGTTAATGACGTTGTCTTCCACGACAAGAATCGTTTTGCCAAGCGTTTCGGTGCTCAATGTTCTTGAGTTTATTTCCTTATGCGGCAGCAGATCGGTAAATAATCCGTCCAAGCAATGTGCTAATGACGATGTGGTGAACGGTCTTAAAATCAGATCATCATAATGTACGTTTAGTGCTTTGAGTTTGTGTTCAATAGAACTGGTATTCGCATTGGTGACAAATACGATCTTGCTTGTGGAAATATCCATCTCGTTCAGCGTCTTTATCTGCTTTTCTATCAAAGATTCGTCATTAACTAAAACTAACATCAGCACATCTGGCATGTGTGTGGGGGATTGCTCCAAACTTTCGAGCGATGAATAGCTTCGTACGTTAATGTTCAGTTGTTTGAACTGGTCAAGTACAGCGAGTTGAGTGTCTTTATTATTATCAACAACAAACACTGAGTTCGGGAGAACAAGATCGAGTAAAGGGTTTGACGAAGGTACAGAGTACATCAGAGGGATGCGAACAATAAACGTTGAACCTTGGTCAAGTTCGCTTTCAACACCAATCGTGCCGCCCATGAGATCAACAATAGTTTTGGTTATTGCTAGACCAAGCCCAGAACCGCCGTATTTTCGTGTAGTAGAGGCGTCTGCTTGGGAGAATGAGGTAAACAACTTAGCCATTTGCTGAGGGCTCATTCCAATACCATCGTCGACCACTCGAATTAGTAATGTAGCAAGGTTTTCACTCTTTTCCTCCAATGTCAGTTTTATTCGTACGTTTCCTTGGTTTGTGAATTTGACGGCGTTAAAACCGAGGTTGAGAAGGATTTGTTTGATACGGAAAGGGTCTCCAATCAAATCTTGTGGTATAGATTGATCAACATCCAATATTAGCTCGATTGGTTTTTCTATCGTTTTAACTGAGAGCACATCGAGTGTTTCATCCAGCAATTGATCCAACTTGAAAGGCACCTCCTCTAATTCAAGTTTCCCTGCTTCTACTTTTGAAAAATCCAAAAGGTCATTGAGTAAGTGCAGTAAAGATTGGGCTGAACGATGTATTTTTGAAACGTAGTTACGTTGCAATTTATTTAACTCGGACTCCAAGACAAGATAACTAATACCAATGATGGCGTTCATTGGAGTACGTATCTCATGGCTCATGTTGGCAAGAAACTCAGACTTTGCTCGGTTCGCAAACTGTGCATCATCACGTGCTTCTTGGAGATTTAAAGCCATAGATTGGAGTTCCAGTTGTGATTGCCTCATAAAATAAGCAAGCAATAAAATTGTCAATACGAAGGCGATAGCTGAATATATAAGATATTGAGTAACCTGGCGAAATTGAGTGACCTCGGCAAAACGTAACTCACGTAAATGGTCTAGCTGGTCGTCTGCATTCTCTGCTGCATCAACCATTCTTCCGGCGATGAGCTCTAGCTTTTCAGATACGTCAGCTACGTCTAAGAAGTGCTTTTGGTAAGCACTAATAGAACCAGGAACGACATCAAAAAGGGAATGGTCTGCATCGCCATTGAGGTAAGCTTGTATCACGTCGGTACTTTGAGTCGCATGCTGAAGAGAAGTGACAAGAGCACCTTTGTATTGCTCTCTTTCTTCCAGCTGAGTTGCAAGCATGAAATTACGATCCGCTTGTCGTGCTTCATTGATTAGCTGCTTTAGCTTTGTGGCTTGGATTCCAACTTCTAATCCTAAGTCCATATCGTCCTCAAGGTCTGCGACACTATCTAACGCCTGTCTAAGTGCGGTTCGGATTTTTTCTCGTAGCTGACTAACGTTTTTCTGTAGAATACTTGCTGTTAGCCTTAAGTTTTTTGATGATGCATTGGCATCAGCATTTTCAATGACAAACGTGAGGGCCTCTGAATAATTTTGTTGAGAAACACGTAATTGTTGAATCAACACCAATTCGTACTCATCACGCAGTGCTTTTGCTAAATGCTCCGTCTGTTGTTCAAGCATTTCGGTAAGCTGTATTGCCTCTGCCAACGTGTCTTGGTTATTAGTCAACAAATATTCAAGACTAAGAGAGTGAATTGAGCGTGTTGTTTGAGATATCTCGCGGCTCGATTCTTCATGTTCTCTAATAATTGCAATCTTTTTTCGATTTTTAAGAATTTCTGCTTTATCGCCTAATAGTTTAGCCTCCATATCCCTTTGAAGTTCTCGGGTTTGTTTGGCAAGACGAGATGCGTAGCCCTCCATAATATTCAGTCTTTTTTCTTGATCTTCTGTGAGTTCTCGATATCTCGAGAACAAGCTCTGATAATCGGAGATATATTTCAATAGAGAGTCATCAACAACGTGGTGGTAATTGGTGTCATCTTCAAAGCTTGCGGCTAACTTTTTAGCTTCATCAATAAACTTTTCGGTGGTATCTGCGTCCTTCGCTTGGCGATCTCGTGTGTAAGTCAATTCATGTAAGCGTGCGTTATCTAGGGCGAGAAGTAACTGACCCGCTAAACCGTAACGTTCGACAGATCCGAACGTTTTATTGATGCTGTAACCAGCAAAAGCACCAACGATACAGAAAAGTAAGATGACAGAACCAAAGCCTAATAATATTTGTTTACCTTGTTTTGATACTTTTCTTTCGTCTTCGTTTGTCATTGGCTCAAATCTTTATGTTTTGTTGGATCGTCTCGGTAACGCACCATAATTTGTTGGAGTCTCGGCACAATGGAAATGAATACAGATACGAGTTTTGGGTCAAAATGATGACCAGCTTCTTTCTGAAGTAGGTCGCATGTCTCGTCTATTGACCATGCTCGTTTGTATGGACGTTCACTTGTCAACGCATCAAACACATCAGCGATTGCTACTATACGAGCAGATAGTGGGATTGCTTCACCTGATAGACCATTTGGGTAACCGCTACCATCCCATTTTTCATGATGATAAAGTACAATTTCACGAGCGAGGTTGAGTAATGGAGAGTCGTGTTTACCCAGGATCTCAAATCCATAATCAACGTGACGTTTCATTTCTTGCCACTCTTGTTCATCTAACTTTCCAGGCTTTAAAAGAATGGCATCAGGAGTGCCAATCTTACCGATATCGTGCATGGGCGCAGCGCTAAATAGAAGATCACACCATTGTGATTCTGCTCCTAATTCTTCAGCGAGAATGCGGCTGTAGTGACTCATTCGAATCACGTGCATGCCTGTTTCGTTATCTTTGAACTCTCCTGCACGTGCCAAGCAGTTAATGATTTCTAGTTGATTTTGCTCTAGTAATACGGTCTTTTCTTTGACTTGTTGTGCCAACATTCTGCTTTGGTTGTAAGCCATGATTTGAGCGCGAACACGGACTTTAACTATAGCTGGGCTAATTGGTTTGGTGATGTAATCAACAGCCCCTAAATCAAAGCCATACTGTTCGTTTTCATGGTTCGATTGAGCAGTCAGAAATATGATGGGGATAGCGCGCGTTAATGGATTTATTTTCAGCTTTTTACACACCTCAAACCCGTTAACTTCTGGCATGACAATATCAAGCAGTATGACTTCGGGGCGAGGTTCTTGCAAAGCGATTTCTATGCCTTTATTTCCGTTGGTCGCGGCTTTAACTTGGTAATTGTCTGACAGCACATTGGAGATTATTTGAATGTGCTGTGGCGTATCGTCAATGATCAACACGAGTGGTTTTGATTCTTCCATGTTTTCTCTCATGCAGTTAACTAACAGTATTTTACCGTTTTTATAAGCGTAGGCTACATACGAAAATTTGCTGTTTTTGATATCTACGTAACAAACTGTTTTTATGCCAAAATTAGTGGTTGGTTTCGTCCTAAACGTCAAACAAGTAAGGCTTTAATGCCTATCTAAACATTATTTTATTTCCTCATCTATTTCGCCCGACTAAATCATTCAAATCAAACCACTTAGCCTTTAATTAATGCGCTTCAATCATAGCTAAAATGCAAAGTATTCATTTTACTCATACGGTTAAATCAATAATATTTTTGTGGTTATCGAATGTGGACGTTGGTTTTCATATCAAAAACACTTGTGGTGCGCTGACCGAGCTGGAGGTGCCTTTGATATGAGAATTAATCTGTTAAAGGAAACTATTTATGGCTCAGTTAGTCGATGAAATTGTATTTCAATCAGGGGTCAAACTGCATAATCGTATCGTGATGGCACCGATGACGATTCAGTCTGCATTCTTTGATGGCGGCGTAACGCAAGAGATGATCAATTACTACGCGGCACGTTCTGGTGATGCAGGGGCGATCATTGTCGAGAGTGCGTTTGTAGAAAATTACGGTCGTGCTTTCCCAGGTGCGCTTGGTATTGATACCGACAGCAAAATTGCTGGTTTAACCAAGCTTGCTGATGCGATTAAAGCCAAAGGCTCTAAAGCCATTCTGCAGATCTACCATGCCGGTCGTATGGCAAACCCTGAGTTCAATGGCGGACACCAACCGATTTCTGCAAGCCCAGTCGCTGCGCTGCGTGACAACGCTGAAACACCACTTGAGATGACCAAAGAGCAAATCGAAGAGATGATCGAGCGCTTTGGTGATGCAGTAAACCGTGCAATTCTTGCTGGCTTCGATGGCGTTGAAATTCACGGCGCAAACACATACCTGATTCAGCAATTCTTCTCGCCACACTCAAACCGTCGTAACGACAAATGGGGTGGCAACATTGAAAGACGTACTTCCTTCCCGTTAGCTGTACTTGCAAAAACTAAGCAAGTGGCTGAGCAACATAACAAATCTGATTTCATCATCGGTTACCGCTTCTCTCCTGAAGAGATTGAACAGCCGGGCATCCGCTTTGATGACACCATGTTCCTACTAGATAAGCTTGCGACTCACGGCTTGGATTACTTCCATTTCTCAATGGGTAGCTGGTTACGTAACTCGATCGTGACACCTGAGGATCAAGAGCCGCTAATCGACAAATACCGTAAGCTTCAATCTGAAAGTGTGGCGAAAGTGCCAGTGATTGGTGTTGGTGGCATTGCTCAACGCAAAGATGCAGAAAACGCACTTGAGCAAGGTTACGACATGGTTAGTGTCGGTAAAGGTTATTTGGTTGAACCTACTTGGGCAAACAAAGCGCTTAACGATGAAACCTGTGCCGAGTTCGCGGACATCGCGCAACAAGAAGCGCTGCAAATTCCAAGACCACTTTGGGAAATCATGGATTACATGATTGTGGACAGCGCAGCGGAAGCATTGAAGCACCAACGCATCAAAGAGTTGCAGAACGTTCCAATCAAATTTAACTCAGGTGAATACACGGCGTATGGTCGCGGTCACAATGGTGATTTACCGGTTACAGTAACGTTCTCTGAAGATAAGATCCTCGACATTGTGGTGGACTCTTCAAAAGAATCAGATGGCATCGCAAACCCAGCATTTGAGCGTATTCCTCAACAAATTCTTGATGGTCAAACACTGAACATCGACGTAATTTCAGGCGCAACAGTCAGTAGCCAAGCGGTACTGGACGGCGTATCGAATGCGGTTGATCTGGCGGGCGGTAACTCAGAAGCGCTGCGCTGCAAAGCCAAAGAAGCGGTGGCATGGTCATCGAAAACCATCGAAGAAACCGTGGATATCGTGGTTGTTGGCGGCGGTGGTGCTGGTTTGAGTGCAACGTTAACGGCGCTAGATAAGGGCAAGTCAGTTATTTTACTTGAGAAGTTCCCTGCAATCGGTGGTAACACGGTGCGTACTGGCGGTTGGGTGAACGCGGCAGAACCAAAATGGCAAGGTGATTTTCCAGCACTTCCTGGCGAAAAAGAAACCTTGATGCTGCTAGCGAAAACAGCGGAATCCGAGTTTGCGGGTGAGTATTTAGAAGACTTCAAAGTGCTTAAAGCACAATTGGATGGCTACTTTACAGACCTTGAGAACGGCAAGCAGTACTTGTTTGATTCTGTCGAATTACACCGCATTCAAACCTACCTTGGCGGTAAACGCACTGACTTGAACGGTGAATCGATTTACGGTCAATACGATTTGGTTGAAACCCTAACGTCTCGCTCTATGGAATCTATTGATTGGCTGAGTGAAAAGGGCATTGATTTTGACCGTAGCGTTGTCGAGATCCCAGTTGGTGCCTTGTGGCGTCGTGCACACAAACCTAAACGTCCAAAAGGCGTAGAGTTTGTCGACAAACTATCAAAACGCATCCAAGAACAAAACGGTCGTATCATTACTGACACACGTGCAACGGATTTGATGGTTGATAACGGCAAAGTGGTCGGTATCAAAGCGGTTCAAGCGGACGGTACAGAGCTTATTCTTCACGTGAATCATGGTGTGGTGTTGGCTTCTGGTGGTTTCGGCGCAAACACTCAGATGATCAAAAAGTACAACACATACTGGAAAGAGATCGCGGACGACATCAAGACCACAAACTCACCAGCATTGGTTGGTGACGGCATCGAAATTGGTGAGAAAGCGGGCGCAGAATTAGTCGGCATGGGCTTTGTGCAATTAATGCCAGTTGGTGACCCTAAATCAGGTGCGCTGCTAACCGGTCTGATTGTGCCACCAGAGAACTTTGTATTCGTGAACAAGCAAGGTAAGCGCTTTGTTGATGAGTGTGGTAGCCGTGACGTGCTTTCTGAGGCGTTCTTCGATAACGGTGGTCTGATTTACATGATTGCGGACGAGAACATTCGTCAAACCGCAGCAAATACATCAGATGAAACCATCGAGCGCGAAATCAAAGAAGGCATCATTATTCAAGCTGACACGCTAGAAGAGTTGGCAGAGAAAATTGGCGTTCCGACGCAAGAGCTAACGAACACCATCGCACAATACAACGCTTGTGTGGATGCGGGGCAGGATCCTGAATTTCATAAGAGTGCCTTCGGTTTGAAAGTGGAAAAAGCGCCATTTTACGCGACGCCACGTCAGCCTTCAGTTCACCATACAATGGGCGGCTTGAAGATTGATACTAAGGCGCGAGTGATTGGTAAAGACGGCGAAGTTATTCAAGGTCTATACGCAGCAGGCGAAGTAACGGGGGGTATCCACGCGGGTAACCGTCTCGGTGGTAACGCGCTGATCGATATCTTCACTTATGGTCGCATCGCTGGTGAGAGTGCATCTGATCTTGTTTAAGCACTCGTTCAAGAGCGAAACAGAGCAAGATAAGTAATCAATAAGAGGGGAGTGATGCTTCCCTCTTTTTCCGTATTTAGTGTTTGGAGAAATCGATGAGCACCAATAAATACAGCGCCAGATTTCAGATGATGGGCACCTTTATCGATGTGGTGGTGTATCACTCGAACGGTGAGCAACTGATAAGAGAAGCCTACGCGCAACTCGCCGATTATGCAGAGCGATTTACGGTCAATCAATCCGACTCTGAGCTGATGTGCGTCAACCAAAATGCGGGCATTGCGCCTGTGGTGGTAGCGAATGATCTATTTGACCTGATTAAGCTTGCTAAACAACACAGTGAAGACACAAGAAACCCTTTTAACGTTGCTATTGGCCCTTTAGTAAAAGCGTGGCGAATTGGTTTTAAAGATGCCAAAGTGCCATCTCATGACGTGATTACAGACAAGTTATCCTTGGTTGATCCGACCAAGATCATTTTGAATGAAGATGACCACTCGGTGTTCTTAAGTCAAAAGGGGATGGAGATAGACTTGGGCGCGATTGCTAAAGGTTACTTCGCCGATCAGGTAAAGAACAAACTGGTTGAAGCAGGCGTACAAAGTGGTTTTATCAGTTTGGGTGGGAACGTACTGACCATTGGTCATTCGCCAGTTAACAGCAACAAAGCATGGAATGTGGGCATTCAGAACCCATTATCAGAGCGTGGTGACGTCGTTCGAGTCGTACCTTTAGAAGGCATGTCGATGGTGACATCGGGTATCAATGAGCGATTTTTTGAATCCAACGGGCAGCGTTATCATCACTTGTTGGATGCCAAAACGGGAATGCCAATCTCAACCGATATCGCCAGTTTGACGATTATCTCTCACCTGTCTGTCGATGGTGAAATTTGGAGTACCGCCGGCTTTTTATCAAGCGTAGAAGAAGCGATGTCGTACCTAAATCAGCAACAGGGTATCGAGGCAGTGGTTGTTTCAAAGCAAGGTGAAGTGCACGTCACACAAGGGCTGATGGACTATAAAGGCTGTATTTTATTGCGCGAAGAGTCAGCTCTGGAAGAGTAAGATGAGGCAGAGATTCAAACCTGCCTCGTATCATTAAATTATCGCGTTAGCGTTAATCATCCGCACCGCATTTAGCGCACTCTTCGTACGTGCGTTCGCCTTCACTGATCACAACATAGCTACCTACACATTGGTCACATAGCGCCAGTTTTGGGTAGGCAATTTTCTCTTTCTTAGACGTCGTGTCGCCTTCAGTTACGTAGTATTTTCGCATTGTCATGATTCATCAGTTGGAACAAGGGCGGCATTATATCCGGAATTGAAATGCGCTGGTGGATTTGTTCGTGTCGAAGGCAAATTTTTCTGCATAAAAACAGCAGTTGGATTGTTTATCCTTTTGTTAGACCGTCAACATACTAACGTATCTACATGTTTTGATAGCTCGGTCCACCGCCACCTTCTGGTGCTTTCCATGTGATGTTTTGCGAAGGATCTTTGATGTCACAGGTTTTGCAATGCACGCAGTTTGCGGCATTGATTTGAAATGTTCGCTCGCCTTCTACTTCTACCACTTCATACACGCCAGCAGGGCAGTAACGTTGGCTCGGTTCATCAAACTTCTTCAAATGGACCTGAATCGGAATATGAGGATAGGCGAGCTGCAAGTGGCAAGGCTGATTTTCTTCGTGTTGTGTACCAGACAAAAATACCGATGAAGGTTTATCGAAGCTAATTACACCATCTGGCTTCGAGTATTGAATAGGTTGGCACTCATCAATTGGTTTCAGCTGTTCATGATCGTGCGAAGGATCTGTGATTGTCCACGGTATTGGTTTCTTAACCAGAGGCTGCCACAGATTGTGTTCGAAGGTGGAAAGTGCGCCGCCGAGTATGCTGCCGAATTTGTGAATGTTCGCACCAAAGTTGCGTGTGTCACTAAGTTCTTCATACAACCATGAATCTTCAAACTTGGTTTGGTAATCCGGTTCCGAATTGGATTGTGTGAATGCTTCAGCAATGGCTTCTGCGGCTAATAAACCGGATTTCATCGCAGTATGGCTGCCTTTGATCTTAGCGACGTTTAAGGTGCCCGCATCACAACCAATCAATAAACCGCCGGGGAATTGCTGTCTCGGTAGAGAAGACAACCCACCTTTTGCAATGGCTCTTGCGCCGTAAGCGATGCGTTGAGCGCCTTTCAAATGTTGTTCGATTGCAGGGTGGTGTTTAAAGCTTTGAAATTCGTCAAACGGACTCAAGTAAGGATTGCTGTAATTCAAGTCGACAATAAGCCCAACGGCGATTTGGTTGTTTTCCATGTGATAGAGAAAACCGCCCCCCGTGGTGTTGGATTCACTCAGTGGATACCCTGCAGAATGAATCACGCTGCCTGATTGATCTTTGGCATCGGCAGGTAACTCCCAAATCTCTTTAAGCCCGAGTGCATAATGTTGCGGTTGTTTATCATCGTCTAAACCAAATCGTTGGATGAGTTCTTTACCAAGATGACCTCGGCACCCCTCGGCGAATACGGTGTATTTGGCTTTTAGCTCAATACCGGCTTCAAAGTTGGGTTTGGCTTCTCCTTGCTTGTCCAAGCCCATGTCGCTGGTGTTTACTCCTGTAACAGCGCCAAATGCATCGTAGTTAATCGTGGATGCAGCGAAACCGGGATAGACTTCAACGCCAAACGATTCTGCTTGTTCTGATAACCAACGACACAAGTTCGCCAAACTGATGACGTAGTTGTTTTCGTCATTGTGCATTGGGTTTGGAGTAAGAAAGTGGGGAACACGAATGTAATTAAGTTCTGTGGTTAGGTACAAGAAGGCATCGTTTTTTACCGCGGTGGAAAGCGGCGCGCCCATGCTTTGCCAATCAGGAAAGAGTTCACCTAATGCACGCGTTTCGAATACCGCGCCAGATAAGATATGTGCACCAACTTCTGAGCCTTTCTCTACCACACAAATAGACAGCGGCTCACCTTCACGTTCTTGATTGAGTTGCGCTAAGCGGCATGCTGCACTCAAACCTGCAGGTCCAGCGCCGACAATCACCACATCAAACTCCATGCATTCTCTTTCCATCTTCTTGCTTCCTTTATGCGAAACCTTTCTTTGTGTTTCAGGTGCTTCTTCTATTAAGCAGTGCTCGTATAAAGAACTATAGTCCAGTTGACGTAAACGTAAACTAAACTAAGCTCAAATGGTAACGACATAGGGCGTGATAAAGATTTTAGGTGACAATGTCATAATGCGTTTTTTGTTAGCAAGGTGATGAAAAGACTGAGCTTTAACACAAATCTTTGTCACGCATGACCCAATTGCTAGGACGCGTATCGCTTTGCGATCTGCTAGGAGGGAATGTGAAAGTACTGGTTGCGATTAAACGTGTAATTGACCCTTACGTTAAAGTAAGAGTGAAATCTGATGGTTCCGGTGTGGAAACCAACAACGTGAAAATGACGATGAACCCATTCTGTGAAATTGCGGTGGAAGAGGCTGTTCGCCTTAAAGAAGCTGGGGTAGCAGAAGAGGTGTTAGTGGTGTCGATTGGTGACGCCAGTTGTCAGGAACAATTGCGCTCAGCGCTCGCATTAGGTGCGGATCGTGCGATTCATATTGATGTTGAACAGTCACCAGAACCGCTTGCGGTCGCGAAGTTACTCAAAGCTGTGATGGAACAAGAGCAGGCTCAATTGGTGCTGCTGGGTAAACAGTCAATCGATACGGATAACAACCAAGTCGCGCAAATGTTAGCAGCATTGACGAATCGTCCGCAGGGGACATTTGCATCGGAAGTGAAAGTAGAAGGGGAAACGGTTCTGGTTACGCGAGAAATCGACGGTGGCTTAGAGACGCTCAAACTGGATCTGCCTGCGATCATCAGTACGGATTTACGTTTGAATGAACCGCGTTACGCCTCGCTACCGAATATCATGAAAGCGAAGAAGAAGCCGTTATCGGTAATGACGCCAGACTTCTTTGGTGTGAATGTCGAACGCTCTCAGCAAGTGCTGGAAGTCATGACACCGCCTGCCCGTAAAGCCGGTGAGATGGTGGGCAGTGTGAGCGAGTTAGTCGACAAGCTCAAAAATGAAGCGAAAGTGATTTAGGAGGCATAACCATGGAAAACAAACCGTTAGCAACCTTGGTCGTGGTGGAGCACGACAACCAATCACTTTCAGCGGATACATTACGTGCGTTGAGCGCGGCTTCTCAAATTCAACAAAACGGTGCCTCTTTGCCTGTCACCGCCTTGTTAGTCGGACACCAGCTCAACTCAGTATTGAATGAGTTGAAGTGTGTGCAAGGTATCTCGCAGATCGTTGCGATTGATGCTGCTGAATATCAGCAGGCATTGGCAGAAAACTTGTCGACCTTGATTGCCGAAGTTGGTCGGGATTATTCGCATATTCTAGCTCCTGCGAGTACTTTCGGTAAGAACTTGATGCCTCGTGTTGCAGCCCTACTGGATGTTGGGCAACTGTCAGATGTGATTGCAATTGAATCGCTCGATACGGTTATTCGCCCCATTTATGCCGGTAATGCGTTAGCCAGAGTTCGTTCGGACGATTCTACCAAAGTGATGACGGTTCGAAGCTCTGCGTTCGATACAATTGCTGTGTCTGACTCACCAGTAGTGGAGAATGTCGTGGCGTTAGAAACGGTCATTAAGGCAGAGCACAGTGAGTTTGTTTCACAGCAAAAAGCAGAAAGCGAAAGACCAGAGCTACCAGCAGCAAGCGTTGTTGTCTCTGGTGGTCGTGGGTTAGGCAGCAAAGAGAATTTCGCACTGGTGGAACAACTTGCCGACAAGCTTGGTGGCGCAATTGGCGCATCACGCGCTGCGGTAGACGCAGGCTTTGTCTCTAACGATTTGCAAGTTGGACAAACGGGTAAGATTGTCGCGCCTCAACTGTACATTGCCGTGGGTATTTCCGGTGCAATTCAACATTTGGCAGGGATGAAAGATTCCAAGGTGATTGTGGCGATCAACAGTGATCCAGAAGCGCCAATCTTCCAAGTCGCAGACTATGGCTTGGTCGGTGATTTGTTTGAGATTATGCCGGAGTTGCTGGAGAAGGTTTAAGTTCGGTATTTGTCGGGCGTCATTCCCTAGAGCGAAGAATGAGTGAGTAGGGAATCCCTTCTTGCTCACTACCTTAAGTCGTCATTCTGAACAGCGAGGAACGAGCGCGATTCAGAATCTATTGTCAAAGTGCGCGGTTAGTTTATTGCTATAAAGGTGCTTCAGCTTTCCTTGTCATTAGATTCCTAGTCGCGCTTAGGCTTGCTGGAATGACGCGCTAGAGTTTCCTAAGAAGAATCAGGTTATTACGGCGTTTTTTGTTGAGTACAGTCCAAATCGCGTCATTCCCTAGAGTGAAGAATGAACGAGTAGGGAATCTTTTTCTTGCTTATTACTTTAAGTCGTCATTCTGAACTGCGAGAAACGAGCGTGATTCAGAATCTGCTGTCAAAGTGCGCTGTGGTTTTATGTCTATGAAGTTGCTTCAGCTTTGGTTGTCATTAGGTTCCTAGTCGCGCTTAGGCTTGCTGGAATGACGCGCTAGAGTTTCTTGCTAACAGTCAAATTCTTAAGTCGCTTTTTGCTGAGTGCAAACCAAACCGCCTCATTCCCTAGAGCGAAGAATGAGGGGGGTAGAGAATCTTATTCTTGCTCACTAATTTAAGTCGTCATTCTGAACAGCGAGGAACGAGCGCGATTCAGAATCTGCTATCAAAGTGCGCTGTAGGTCCATTAATATCAAAGCCCCTCAGTGCGCTTTGCCATTAGATTCCTAGTCGCGCCTAGGCTTGCTGGAATGACGCGCTAGAGTTTCCTTAGAAGTATCAGGTTATTACGGCGTTTTTTGTTGAGTACAGTCCAAACCGCCTCATTCCCTAGTGCGAAGAATGAGGGAGTAGAGAATCTTATTCTTGCTCACTATTTTAAGTCGTCATTCTGAACAGCGAGGCACGAGTGTGATTCAGAATCTTTTCAATTTCATCCTCAAAACAAAAGGGCTTCCATTCGGAAGCCCTTTATTATTTATGACAAACGTTCTCTAAACACTTGGTTTTCTCAAGTGTTCTGCCAGCACTTTTGTGAACCTTGCCGCTTCGCCGCCGGTACATGCACGGTGGTCGAATGTAATCGACAGCGGCATGGCTTTCACTGCTACAGCTTGTCCGTCTCGAATTACAACCTTCTCAATGATTCGACCTGCACCGACAATCGCGACTTGTGGCGGCGTGACCACTGGCGTTGCGTAAATGCCTGCAATTGCGCCAAAGTTTGAAAGCGTAATGGTGGCGTGCTGTAACTGCTCACGACCGATCTTACGTTCACGTATGCCTTGTACAGTTTGGTCTAACCAACGACGTACCTCTTGAGGCTCATATTCGTCGGCATGTCGCAGAACAGGCACGTACAAACCGTGTCGGCTGTCTACGGCAATACCAATATTCACCGTGCTGTGGACACAACGCGTCATGGTTTCTGCATCAAACCATGCATTCATGGCGGGTTCTTCCTGACACGCATGTACAATGGCTTGAACCAGACGAATACTGATGTCTTCACCTTGCTTCCAGCCTTCCAACACCGCTTCTTCAGTAATGGTGACCGCTGCGACATTATGGTGAGATTCCGCCATCGTCGACACCATGGTTCGACGCGCGCCTTTGAGTACTTCTGTACCGGGGCGTTGTTTGCCTGCTTCATCGTAGATATCGGCATCGACGATCAAACCATCCGGACCGCTGCCTTTGACCAAATCTAAATCCACACCCAGTTTCTTCGCTAATAGGCGAGCAGAAGGAAGCGCTGTGATGAGGTTATCAGGTGATGGGTTGTGTTCGCCACCAATCCAGAAATCATCCACATTCACGCTGTGTGCATGTTGGGATACATTACCAACCACGGTTGCTGCATCGGCAGTTTGTTTCTGTTCGGAGACGGTTTGCTCTGCACCCGTTTCATCGATTTCCAGAAGTAGAGCACCAATGTTGATTACGTCGCCTTCTTCACCATGGCGACTCACGATGCGACCGCCATAAGGGGCAGGGACGTCCACGGTTGCTTTTGCGGTTTCAACAGTAAGCACCACTTGATCCAGCTTGACCATATCGCCAACACTAATATGCCATTTCACAATTTCTGACTCAGCGAGACCTTCGCCGAGATCGGGTAAGTTAAACGTCTTCATTTCCAATCCTCCACGAGTTCGCGCGCTGCGAGCACAATGTCTTCTTCCTGAATCATGTAATAATCTTCGTTGCGGTAGTACGGCATGATGGTATCCATACCTGTGACACGTTTTGGTGGCGCTTTGAGTAGGCACATCGCATGTTCTGCGGTTCTGGCTAATAGCTCTGAGCCGACACCACAGGTTTTGCTGGCTTCATGTACCACCAAGAGGCGTCCGGTTTTCTCAAGTGAACGGAAGATGGTCGCGGTATCAATGGGTTTGATGCTGGCTAAATCAATCACCTCAACTTCGATACCTTGATTGGACAGCGTTTGAGCCGCTTGCAGTGATTCGACCACGCATGCCCCCCAAGTCACTAACGTAATGTCGCGACCTTTGCGAAGGGTAAAGCAAGTGTCGAGAGGTAGCGCTTCGCCGTTATCTACCACTTCAGATTTCACTGTGCGATAGATACGTTTTGGCTCAAAGAACATCACCGGATCGTTGCTACGAATGGCTGCTAGGAGCAAGCCATAAGCGCGTTGCGGTGATGAAGGAATCACAACCTTAAAACCTGCGGTGTGAGCAAACAACGCTTCGACACTTTCGGAGTGATGCTCTGGTGCATGAATACCGCCACCAAAGGGCGCGCGGAACACTGCAGGGCAGGTGAGTCGACCACGAGTACGGTTACGCATTCGCGCCGCATGACACATCAAATGCTCTAATGCTGGGAAGACAAAGCCTTGGAATTGAAACTCTGCCACAGGTCGTAAGCCTTGCGTTGCCATGCCGACAGTGACACCGCCAATAAGCGCTTCAGCTAAAGGTGTGTCGATAACGCGCTTAAGACCGTATTTTTGCTTGAGTCCAACTGTGGCGCGGAATACACCGCCGTTATCACCCACATCTTCGCCAAGGACGATGACATTCGGATCGTGTTCCATTTCATGGTGCAGTGCGAGGTTCACTGCTTCAACTAACGTGAGTTCAGCCATGTTTCCCTCCCTGCATTCGCATTGCTTTGTTGATTAGCTCATCCCTTTGCGCATGAAGCTCTTGGGGTAGGGATTCATAAAGGAAATCGAAGCCCGTTTCAGGTGCTTGATTTGACATGTTGAGATAACGTTCAACGGCGAGTTCTACTTGTTCTTTACAGTGGGCTTGCCACTCTTGTTCTTTCTCGTTACTCCAAACACCTTGATTGGTGAGAAAGGCTTTAAGTCGACGAACGGGTTCATATTGCCAAGCAGTTTGAACCTCATCCTCGTTACGATAACGGGTAGCGTCGTCGGCGGTGGTGTGGTCGCTCAAGCGGTAACTTACTGCTTCAATTAACGTTGCGCCTTTGCCTTTTCTAGCTCGTTCAAGAGCGGTCATTGTTGCATCAAACACCGCGACGACATCGTTGCCATCCACCGTAATACCAGGGATACCTGCGCCTTTGGCTTTTTCTGAGAGAAATTCCGCAGCACATTGCAAACTGCGCGGCACGGAAATCGCCCATTGGTTATTGTTCACCACAAAAACTAATGGGATGTTCCATGCGCCCGCACAGTTAATCGATTCAAGGAAGTCGCCTTTGGAAGTGCCGCCATCGCCGCACATCACCAAAGCCGCATCGTGATTGCCTTGGATTTTCAGTGCTGCCGCAACACCAACGGCATGGGTACACTGAGTTGCGATTGGGACACAGAAGGGGAGATCTTTGCTAGGAAAAGGGCTGCCTTCGGGAGCGAAGTCGCTGCCGCGCTCATCGCCTCCCCAGTATTGCAGGTTCTTTTCCATTCCTATACCGCGACACCACATGGCTGGCATATCGCGGTAGTAAGGAACAAACACATCACTGGCTTTTAGCGCTCTGCCTACCGCTATCCCAACGGCTTCCGAGCCAAGGTGTGATGGGTAGGTGCCTAGTTTACCAGTGCGCTGCAAGGCAACGGCTTTGTTATCGTAAGTGCGAGTTAATATAATGTCTTGATAAAACCCGACCAATATTTCGAGATCAGCCCAGTTGGGTAGTTGGCTGACGAGGTTCCCATCATGGTCGATAAACCGATGCATGGGTAATGCCTGAACGTTCATCTCAAGCTCCTTTTGACGCTGCGGGTCTTTTGGACTGCAGCTGCTCATTGTTTCGATCTCAGCCTGTATGGGTACTCAGGCTTTGATATCAGCGCAAAAGGTCATACCTAGGATTGCAGTTGTTTTGATAGTTATCGACGCTTTTGGTGCTCGTCTCTCTAACAAAAGTGTGTTCTGGTAAAACACAAGGCGTCATTTATTACTGCTGTTTACACCGCCTAATCCAGTGATGAATCTTGGTATAACCAGATACAGTAAGTGTAAACAAATTGTTAAATTATGCTTTAATTTGAGTTGTAACCCACAGTAAAGTTTCGCTTACACCGTACTTTTCTAGGATAAAACACTGCTTTTTTGAATTGTACGTTTTCGAAGTTGAAGGGAATCACTGAGTTTGACAGGAAATTTGTAATAAAATTATGCTGTAAAATTCGACAGGTTGAGTGATTTATCAACCATATTTGTGCAGATCCAGTAACACGTTAATCTCTCCGTCACGCTTTGACGATAGATTTGAATTTGTCGCTTCCCTCGATAGTTGAATGCAGGTAGTGTGGCGACTAATGAAAGTCAGTGATACGCATGGAGAAGTTATGTACCACATTCATGTTTACTTCCCGCTTCAGCAGCAGGATAAAGCTCAAGCCTTGAATGAGATCATTCGTCAAGAACGCCAAGATGTTTTGCGCGTTTTCCCTTTAGTGTGCAAGTTGGTTGGTCCACATAAGATGCCGATGTTTGAGCTGCATGTTGAATCGATAAGTGATGAGTTCATCGCATGGCTTGATACCATTCGTGGCGGTTTTTCGGTTCTGATTCATCCAGTCAGTGACAACGAGCTGCGTGATCATACCGAGCGTGCGATTTGGTTAGGTCGTGAGCTTGGCGTGTTTGAAGAAAAGCTCGAAGCCTAATTCGTTTGGGTAGACCGTTTCTTTCCCTCCTATTTGGTCTATCCAGATTCAGCAATTCCGCCCATCGTGTGCTAAACCTTAATAACGGTAGTGATAAAGTAGTCACTGCCGTTTTGATTATATTTATGATGTTTAACAATGCGTTAAAACAAGATTAAGCACAAAAACAGGGAAGTGCAGTTTACGACCCCAACGCCATTGGCAGTGGAAAAGGACATTTCTGGAGGGGAAAGGGTATGCTTACAATACTCTTAGTCGCACTTGCGCTGTATATTTTCTGGTTGTTGTTTCGTAACGGTCCTGCGTTTGCAGAGCGAGTGCCGAACAAAAAACGTAACTGGGTTGGACCTACGTCAAATCAAAAAGAATGGCAGGGCTATTGCTCCGAAGTCTTTCAGCCATTTAGCTCTCAAACTACCTTTTATGCCATCGCGTATTTCGCCAATTTTGTCGCTGCGGCAAATGCCATATCATGGTCGATAGTGTATGAGGGCGATTACTCCGTCATCATCAGCCGCTTTGGTAGCTACTTCATTCTCAACACGCACGATGCCTTGGTGATCTCTGGGTTTGTCGCACTAGCGTGTTTCATCATTAATTGGCAAATGGCGGTACACTGCGCGGGGATCATGAGCCAGTATTTGGTGCGAATCTTAATCATCAATCGTACGCGCTTCGTTGCGATCAGTTTGGTGTTCTGCAGTTACTTTGCATACCTGCTGACTGTCGGCATTTTCTGGTTGTTCCACGACGGATACTCCATTTGGCATGGGCTTACGCTCACTCCGGTATTTCTGCTGTTGGCTTTGTTGCTTGCGGTTGTGTTGCCATCAATGAAGAAAGAACCTGCCGAGAAAGAGTAAGCGCCACTTATTTCATTGAGTTGCGGTAGTAATTCCACTGAGGTTGAGGTAGGATTGCTGACCTTTTTTTCGTCAGTGGGAGGACTTATGTATATCGGCTTTGACTACGGCACCGCGAACTGTTCGGTGGCGAAAATGGAACAAGGTGAACCGCAACTATTAAACCTTGAAGGGAATAGCCCTTACATTCCTTCCACTCTTGCTGCACCAACGCGTGAATCGGTGTCTGAACATTTGTTCCGCCATCGCAGCATCAAACCTTTCGATCAGGTTGGTGAGCAGGTTTTGCGCCGCGCGATCAACCTTAATCGTGAAGAAAGTATTGAACTTGAGCCAGAAGACATGGCGTTTGGTCAAGCGGCATTGAATCGCTACTTGGAAGATCCTCGCGATATCTATTACGTGAAGTCTCCAAAGTCTTTCCTCGGTGCTTCTGGTCTGCGTGATGTTCAGCTGAGTTTCTTTGAAGATCTGGTTTGCGCCATGATGGACAACATCAAAGCGCAAGCAGAAAACAGTGCGCAGCAAATTATCACTGATGCGGTGATTGGTCGTCCGATCAACTTCCACGGTCGTGGCGGTGAGACGGCGAACATTCAAGCGGAAGGCATTCTTTTAAGAGCAGCAAAACGTGCTGGTTTTCAGAACATCGAATTCCAATTTGAACCGGTAGCGGCAGGTCTGGAATATGAAGCAACGCTAACCGAAGATAAAACCATTCTGGTGGTTGATATCGGTGGTGGTACGACAGACTGTTCTTTGATTCAGATGGGACCATCTTGGCGAGGTAAAGCTGACCGTACCGCAAGTCTGTTGGCGCACAGTGGTCAGCGTATTGGTGGTAACGATTTGGATATCGCGTTGGCGTTCAAACAACTGATGTTCCCATTCGGTATGGAGAGCAAGATGGAATCGGGCATCATGATGCCAACCACGCAGTTCTGGAATCCAATTGCGATCAACAATGTGGAAGCGCAGAGCGATTTCTACTCACGTGAAAACTTATCGGCGTTGAAACTGCTGCACAAGCAAGCGCAAGAGCCTGAGAAGCTGGCTCGTTTGTTAGAGGTTTACCATGAGTCGCTAGGCTACAACATCGTGCGTCGTGCAGAAGAAGCCAAAGTCGCGTTGTCTGATCAAGCGTCTTACCGTGCGGGCATTAACTTGTTGTCTGAGTTGATTGAAGTCGATGTTCAACGTGATGAGATGATTGAAGCGATTGAATCACCGAAGAATAAGATGACGGCTTTGGTTACCGAAGCAGTAGAGCAAGCGGGCGTGAAACCGGATGCGATCTTTATGACTGGTGGTTCGGCACGTTCACCTATTTTGCGTGATGCAGTGCAGACAGTATTGCCAAACATTCCAGTGGTGAGTGGCAACTACTTTGGTTCGGTCACTGCTGGTCTAGCGCGCTGGGCAGAGGTTTGCTTTCAGTAAGACTGAGCGAGGAACGAACGAGTAGGGAATCTCTAAAGTGCGCATCAGTACAACCAAAGGTGCACACGGCTAGAATCATACTTACCTAAAGAAAAAGAGCCCGCTGATGTAGCGGGCTCTTTTCGTTTAAGCGATTAATGGTGGTGCGTGTGCTTTTCCATGTGGTCTTTCTTCTCAACCGCCATTTCTACTTCCACTTTACCTGCTTTTTTGAACGTCAAAGTCACAGGGAAACGGTCGCCTTCTTTCAGCGTTTGGGTTGGGTTGAAGATCATGAGATGGAAGCTGCCTGGCTTGAATTCCACTTTCTGCTGAGGCTCTACCACGACTTCATCAATCTTAATCATCTTCATCATGCCGTCTTCTTTCGTGTGAGTATGAATTTCCACACGGTCAGCAATCGGTGTCGAAGCCGCAATCAGTGCGTCGTCGACGTCACCTAGGTTACTTAGCTGGAAGAAACCGCCAATTACTGGTGCATTTGGTGGCGCTTCACGGCTCCAAGGATGATCGATGTGAATCTTGCCTGCTTCGTATTCGTGAGCAAGGCTGAGTGGACTTGCCAGTAAAGCGACAAGAGCGATAGCTGTGGTTTTGATTGTTTTAAGCATTAGTGTTTTCCTTATGAAATTTGGCTTCTCCGATTCGAAAGTTCGATCGGCTTAATAGTTGTTTTCGTGTGCCACATGCAGAGCATTAGGCGAGGAAAGCACAAGGCGGTGATTGTTTTGGTGCGACGTGTTTATAGACTTGTTTGCCACAAATCGCGAATTGGTAATGTATGAGCGTGTTCTTAGTGCGCCTTAGCCAAGAAAGCGTAGCAAGGTAAAGTCCTAGCGCGATAGAAATAAAGAATTGCGCTGCTTGCAATAACGGACACTCAAATTGAAATCCATCATGCAGATTAAGGTCTTGAACAAATTCAGAATTGGGCAGTGCGTTGGCTTCAATCAGTTCGTTAATATCCACCCATTTAAAGCCATCAGCGGTACACAGCAACACCTTTTCATCTTGAACTTGGTTTAGCCAATTTTCGCTGTGGATTTGCGTAGGGTTCAGTGCCGCAGTCGACGTTAGGTACAGCTGAAACAGCACAGCGATAATGATCGTGATAGCGCTTAGTGTCTGTTTTCCTTGCTGTATTCTGAGTATATCCATGCGACTCGGTAGTGAGATTTTTAACGCGGCGATACTAACAAACGAATAATAATTTGTAACTATAAGTTTATAAAACGGTGATGTGAGTGTGTTTTATTTGTTTTGTGGTTATTTGTTCTGAGAACCGAAATCGCAAATGTCGTTATCTAGTAACCTTCTAAATCCATTGGCAGGCTGAATTTTAGGAATTTTGTTGGTGATTTTACGTGCTAGAATCTAACTGATTCAATTCAAACTGATTATCTATTCCTCACTTGTTTTCCATTAACGGAATTATGACAGTAATTTAATAAAGGATACGGTATTCTCCGCACCTTTGTAGTTGCTTGAAGCGCCCGTCACATAAGGGCTGCGGAATCTTAAGAAATTTCTCCAATGAAATACGAACAACAGATCGGATATCGATATCCTAAAGGTCGATTTGCTATGGTGAGCGTGTACGCGTTTACTGGCGCTGCGATTTTAGCATCGACTATTTTTTCTCTTTTACTGTTTTTGTCGATTGACGAAAACCCAATGATGCAGGCGCTATTTGGCGGTCTGGCAATCATCTTTGAAGCGGGCAAGTTTTACGCTTGGTATGAATACGGTGAGCGTCGTGCACACAGAAACTACACCGGAGCCCTAACGGCGTTAGTGTTCTATCTGGTGCTTGCCGCTATCTCTATCGGCGGTAGTATCGGTGGCATCAACAGTGCGACCAACAGCGCCCAAAGTCATATCTCGGTAGAACAAGCGAAAGTGGAAGCGTATAACCGTCAGATTGCATCAATCGATAAGCAGATTGAACTGAACAATATGGCGGCGCAAAAATACATCGAGATGGAGCGTATCGCAACTGGCGTAACGCGCATTCAAGAGCAGAACAAGAAGCTACGTGAAGAGCAGCAACGTTTAGCAACAGAGCGTGATAGCTTACCGCCAGTGGCGCAAGGTTCGGTGATTGGTCTTATCGACAGCTTAGCGAAAGCGTTTGGAACGACCTCTTCTCAAGCGCAGCTGGGCTTGGTGGTGTTCTTATCTATCTTGTTGGATTTCTTTGCTGCTTTCTTTGTGGGTTTGATTGGTGAAGAGAATCGCTTCCGCCATTTCTTCCGTCGTAACGACGGGATAACGTTAGCAAACATCCGAGATATTGACCCAGAGCCAGCGGGATACTTGCCTCATATCAAAGAGGAAGCCGAGCCTGAAGCGCAACAAGAGCTTGAACCAGAAGAGTCAAAAACGTTATTAGAGCAGGTGAGTGACGCATTAAAAGGTCACCAAATTACTTGCACCAAAAAAGCGGTGGCGAAGCAGTTTAGGCTCTCGGCAGAAGAAGTCGACAAAGTATTTGAAGAACTAGCTAAACTTGGTTTAGTCGGTAAGAAAGCCAACCACCATTACCACTGGATTGGTCAGACCGAAGTGGCTTAAGCATTGTGAACGAAAAAACAAAGGAGCGTCCAGATGGACGCTCTTTTCATTTACTCTAAACCCATATTTCACCAATCGACTCACTTCAGGCTGACGATTAATCAGTGATGATCTTCTTGGTTGTGTTTTTAATAGGTTTCTTCTCTTTCTCTGGCATTGCAGCGTCGACGGCCTTACCTGCAAGTCCTTCCTCGGGTAGCGCGTCTTTACCGGCTTCTACCGTGCTGTCTTTTAAGGCTTCTTTTGGTGTGCATCGACCACCGACTCCCACTACCGCTTTAGTGGCTGTTGCTTTGGCTGCTTTTTCTGCGTCACAGTCTGGGTCCAATACGCCAGCGTCCGCAGAGGTTGCGCCAAATAGGACGAGAAGTAGGGCAAGGTTACGTTTGCTCATTACAGTTACCGTCTTCATGTCAACATGGATTAAGTGTAACTGAGTGATATGAGTTTGCAGGAAAAGAAAAGTGCCGCAGACGCGACACTTGTGAGTTTCTGTTGTAATTTCGGAGCCTTAGTCGTTCGCGACCTCGATTTCTCTTGCGATATTTTGATCGTTTACAACTACACCATCAACTTCAATAGTCGCACCGTCTAAGTTCGCTTCTTGTACGCCATTAAGCTGAGTATTGGTATCAATCACAACCGTTTTGGTTTGGAATTCTGGTCCATGATCGTTTTGGCAAGCAAGCACGAAAGTTCGGGAGTTTGCGTCGTAACTGTTTACTAAGCCTGTGCACTCAAAAGACTCTAATCGCTCTGGTGTATTATCGTTGTTTGTTGCCGCGAAACTGCTTGCTGAAATACAAGCACCGAAAAGCATAATTAGAGGTAGTGTCATTTTACGCATTATTAATCCCTCATTTGGTCATACGTATCTGTTGTAAAAATTGAAAAGAAAAGACGATACGAGAGAGGGAAGAAGCACCACAAAGGTGGTGCTTCTTAGTTGTGTTTGTTGTACTTATTTCGACTTAGTCGTCAGATTCCCAAGGCTCAATCTCAAGTGCAACATTTGTGTTGTTGATGATAGTACCTTCAACTTCTACATGTTTATTTGCGATGTTTGAAAATGACAGACCATCTTCAAACATTGTTTTGCTATTTACGACCACGCTAGAGTTATCGATAGTTTGGTTTAAATCATTCCAACAATGATCGATGTCGAAAGTTGCGGTGTCCACGCCATTAATTTTGTGGTTTGCTACCCAGCCAGAACATTCGAACTCATTAACGTTCCAATCTTCTTCGTTATCATCTGCCCAGTCTGGCTTTTCAAACTCGACATGAGTTGCAACCGGGGTGTTCAATGTTCCCATGACAGAAGTCACTTCAACTTCAGAGCCGACGGCTAGATTGGCGATCAACGCTGGGTTACAAGGTGCGTCATCATCATTTTGGAAGCAAGTTTTGCCATCAATGATAAATGTTCCGCGGTAGTTAAGCTCGAAGGCGCTCTGGTCTTGGTTTACCCAAGTGACGATGCCTTCAACATCATTTTCTCCTTGTAGTTGGTTGTAGCTTTCAACTTCAACTAACGAGGCATGAAAAACGTTGCCATTGAAAGAGCCTTCTGCTTCCACCCATTGACCCACTTGTAGATCCGCAATGCGGTCATAAGCGACAGTCACATTTGCACCAAGTTTGAATTCTTTCTTATTAAGGTCAATGCTTGAAATTCGACCTTCAATTTCATCTTGATCAGACAAGCTGGTTTCAAATTTTACGACTGAAAGTACTTTGTATTGGTTGTTCGCCGCAGGTAGAGACGACACCATTACCCAGTCACCACTGTCAATATCAGAGTTAATGAGTTCTGGATAGACAAGTTCAAAACCATTGATGGTGAACTTGCCCGCGTTTTTGTCGATGATCTTAATGTGACCAGTCATGGTTGGTTCTAGTGTTACAACAACGGGTGCACTAGACGATTTTTCCTGACCAGAACCAACTTGAACCATCATGTTAGGCTTCACAGAAGCAAGGTTGGTTTGTTTACCACCATACATAACTTCTGATACGCGGTAAGTGTAGCCATTTACTGTGATTGAACTGTTTTCACTACTTACAGACTCTACGGTACCGATAGCTGCACTTGGTTTCGCTACAGGTTGAGTTGACTCTCCTTCCGTAGGATGTGTAGAAGGGTTATCGCTACCTCCAGACCCACCACAACCTGATAATGCCAAACCCACTGCCGCTACAAGCGCTAATTTTTTCATGATATCGACCTATTTTGAAAGCTTATTTATGAATTTGGTTGTATCTTATGGCGCTTATCGTGAAGTGTTCGTGAAGAAACGTGAGCCTATGAAAATATTAATTGTCGATGATAATCACAATGTTTCAGAAACTATTGCGGATTATCTAGAGCTCGAAGGAATGACGATAGATTGCGCTTACCATGGAGAGGCTGCGCTAAATTTAATTCAAGAAAATCATTATGATGTCATCATTATGGACATCATGATGCCAAAACTTGATGGCATCAGTACAGTCGAGAAACTCCGTCGTGAGCAACTTTGTGGTACCCCAATTTTGTTCTTGACTGCCAAAGATACTCTCGATGATAAAGTCGCGGCATTCAATGCTGGTGGTGATGACTATTTGATGAAGCCATTTGCCATGCAAGAACTTAGCTTGAGAGTACATGCATTAGCCAATCGAGGTCCAAGGCAAGATATTGGCACGTTAAAGTTTGCAGACATAAGCTTAGATGTGAGAACCGATGAAGTGACTCGCAATGGTAAACACATCAAACTCAGCCGCATTCAAACTAAAATTCTAAAGCTGCTTTTAAAGCGCGCGCCTGCAGCGGTGTCTCGTACCGAAGTAATTGATAATGTATGGGGTGATGAGCCTCCTGGCAGCGATGCATTGAGAAGCCATATCTATGGTTTAAGAACGGCGCTCGACAAGGGTTTTGATGATTCCAGACTAGAGACGATTCATGGACAAGGTTACCGACTCAAAGCATAAAGAATACCCAAGTATTTATCGCAAGATCCGCTGGGGATTTGGTTTAATGACCTTTGCGATGTTTACCTTATTTTGGTCGTTAATTTATGTAGCGGAGAACAAACTCGAAGTACTGAGCTTACACCACTGGTTGGATACAGAGGTAGAGCTGTACCAAGAGAACTTCCAAAACATGGGGTGGGATGCGCCGCTTCCTAACGTTCTAGAATTTGATTCTTATTGGAGTGAAGCACCAACGCCGGAGTGGCTGTTGTCTTTCAAGTTTCCCGGTTTCTATGAATACCTTTTAGGCGAGGAGGATAAGCATTTTGTCGTGTTTGATCACCCGTCTGGTAAAGGCTTGATGTACATTGTCTTTCAAGATGACTCGGATGACTACTTGGATGAATACGAAAGCTCGCTGCACCAATTCACCTTCTTTTTAGGTGGATTGTTTTCTTTGATCATGGTTGGCTACGGTGTCTATATGGTGCGCATTTTGTCGCGCCCACTTGCCAAGATTGAAGACAAAATAGGGCGAATGCCACCTGACCAACCGGGTTTCGATGTGGATACCAAATTCAGCGAGACTCGTCATATTGAACAGACTCTGTTAGATAGTAAAAATGAAATCGCAGGGTATTTTCGTCGTGAGCAAGAGTTTAGTCGCTTTGCTTCTCACGAACTGCGCACGCCCATTATGGTTATTAAAGGCTCAACAGACATTTTGGCTCGCGTACCGGATCAACCGCCCATTGCTCACAAAGCTATCACACGTATGCAATCGGCTTGTGAGGAAATGAGAGTGTTAACGGAAGCCTTCTTACTATTGGGTAAAGAGAAGGTAGAGCCGCAACACTATGCCGATCATGCGTTAACCACATACTTAAAACAGCAGTTAGCTGAGCTTGCACCTCTATTTGCTAAACAGGGAGCAGAATACAACCTGAGCGAAAATGAGAGTGGGCTCGTTCATGCCCCAGAGAGTTTTGTGACGATTGTAATTAATAACCTGATCAAAAACGCGTTTAGCTACAGTATTGGCGATATTGAAATCGTGTTGATAGGCACGCAACTTACTATTGTTAATCGACACGATGGTAACGAAACCTACAATGCAGGTTATGGTTGTGGCTTAGTTATTGTCGAACGTATTTGTGAGCGCATGAGTTGGCCATTTGAACTGGATGATGATGGCGTAAGGTTTACCGCTACGGTTGATTTTCGATCGTAAAGTCATCAGATCATTAAATTCCGGTAACACACTCATAAACGGTTAGTTGTAAAGCCAGATCCTCGACTCTGGCTTTTTTGTTCCTAACTGCCAGTGAAACAAGAAAAAATCTCGATTTGAATTAGACTCATAAGAGTAAAAATGAAACCCAAGGAATGGTTATGCTCTCTTATCAGGTCAGCCGAAGTATCGAAATCGAAAAGACGCAAAGTGAAATCATCGACTATCTGAAAGATTTTACCCATTGGCCCGAATGGTCACCATGGATAATTTTGGAACCGGATTGCGAACTTACGTACAGCGAAGAACAAGGAAAAGTTGGCTCAGGATATCAATGGAATGGTAAACGCATAGGTACAGGGGCGGTGGTACTGGAAAGTACACAAGAGCATCGCCTTGATATGGAGTTACACTTCTTTCGACCATTTAAAAGTCAGGCGAAAGTGACATTGATTGTGACGCCGTCACAGAAGGGGTGTGCAGTAGAATGGATGATGCAATCCCGTGTACCTTGGTTTTTATTCTTCCTTAAGGGGATGTTTAAATCCATGATTGAAATGGATTATGATCGCGGTTTACGTATGCTAAAAAGCCAGTTGGAAACCGGGCAAGTCTTATCTCAACTCAAAGACCTCGGTTCCCGGAAACAAAACGAAGTCAGCTACATTGGCTTGGCTGGGGCAGGAACTATTTCAGAGATTGGTCCTGTTATGCAGCAGCATGTCGAACGCTTGTTTGAAATGGCAGAAAAAGAAAACCTCCCCGTTACTGGAGAGTTGTTTTGCTACTACCTTTCGATGGACATGAAGCGTGGTTATTTTGAGTTTATCACGTGCTTACCAGTACAAGCAGGAGTCGTGGCGAGTGGCGAGTTTGTTGCTGGAACTATCCCCGCCAGTGATACTTATGTCGTTGAACATAAGGGCGAATACTGGTTCTTAGGTAACGCGTGGTCATTGGTGATGAACCTAACGCGACAAAATGGCATTAAAGTGAAAACCAAGCCGTTAGGGATCGAACGCTATATGAACAACCCCAATGAGACAGAGAAAGCAGATTTGTTGACCGAGGTAATTGTCTTCAAGAAATGATGTGCGTTGTAAAAGTATGAAGAAACACCATGTTTCAATCCAACTGCATGATAATATTGATTAATCAATTAGAACGATAACCAAGTTGATGAGTGCGATGCTCAAGTACCTCTCAGTTACTTGGATAAATAGCACCATCGCATTATGTCATGGATGAGATATGAAACTTAAATATTCCCTAATTACTGCCTGCTTATTCGCGTCTACTTCTTATGCGGATGAAGCCCCTAAAAACATCATCTACATGATTGGTGATGGCATGGGACCTGCTTTTACGACTGCATATCGTTACTACCACGATGATCCAAGTACAGAAGAAATAGAACCAACAGTATTTGACTCAATTTTAGTCGGTATGGCGAAAACCTATCCAGACGATGCTACTTATGTCACTGACAGCGCTGCGAGTGCAACGGCATTGAGCACAGGGGTCAAAAGCTACAATGGTGCGATTGCGGTTGATGCTGAGAAGAAGCCAATTAAGACAATGTTAGAGATGGCAAAAGAGCAGGGTATGACGACGGGGCTTGTCGCAACCTCGCAGATCAATCACGCTACCCCAGCGAGTTTTGCCGCACATAACGAATCACGCCGAAACTATGATGAAATCGCCAATGATTACGTCGACAATAAAGTGGATGATCAATTGCCAGTCGACTTGTTACTCGGAGGTGGTGTCCGTTATTTCGAACGAGATGATCGTAACTTAGTTGAAGAGTTTAAAGAGCAAGGATATCAGTATATTACGGACTTCAAACAACTTCCGGCGTTGCAAACCTTGCCTGCTCTTGGCTTGTTTGCAGATAAAGCATTTCCGTTCGCATTGGATGAAAACCCAACTCGATTGCAAGTGATGACCAACAAGGCGTTGTCCTTACTTCAACGCCAAGATAACGGCTTTTTCGTCATGATTGAAGGCAGTCAAATAGATTGGTGTGCTCATGCGAACGACATTGCATGTGCGATGGCAGAAATGAATGACTTTGCAAAATCAATTGAACTGGCAAAAGCTTATGTTGATGCTCACCCAGATACGCTTTTAGTCGTTACGGCGGACCACTCCACGGGTGGTTTAACCCTCGGCGCTAATGGTCAGTATTTATGGGATACAGAAGCGATTAAGGGCGTTCATACTACAGCGTGGCCGTTGGCGATGTCTTTGGCCAAATCTCACGATATGATCGCGACGTGGAATGAGTCCGTAGATTGGGCATTAACTAAAGATCAAAGCCGACAACTGGCATACGCAAAGTTGAGTGAAGAGCCAGCTAAAGCGCTTTACAAAGAAGTGAAGGATATTATCAATAAGAAGAGTTATACCGGCTGGACGACGAAAGGACATACCGCAGTCGATGTTCAGGTCTTCGCTTATGGTAAAGGCTCTGAGCAGTTTATTGGTTCGCAAAACAATACGGATATCGCTAAGAAACTAATCAACTTTATTCAATAATGGATGGGTGTCGATTGATAGCTTCTCGGGAGCTAACTTGTTGTAAAGTCGTTAGTTTTACGTGTTTCTTCATTTCTTAAAAAAATACCTCAGCGATTGCTGAGGTATTTTTGATTAAAAGCCAACTTCTCTTGCTAGAGAATTATTGTGCACGGTATTTACCGCTGTTTAATTCAATTTTAGACGCTTTTACGCGACTGTCAGCATTCAGATAGTCACTGATGCCCAAAAGGTCTTGTCCTTCAGAGGCTTTGAATACCGCTGATTCGCCCTGAGCGAAAACAACTTCAAGTTTGAGTTCTTTTGCTACTGCTTTAGCGTCTGCTGGATTTTTTACCGTGACAAAGATAAGGCCGGTTGCTTTTGATACATTGCTAAATGCATTCTTAAACACCTCGTCACCTGCATGCAATTCAGCGGCTTCTGAAAGGTTGTCGACAGACAGTTTACGGTAATCTTGACCGTTAATTTCTACTGCATCAGACGCGATGAACAATTCTGGTGTTGGTTGCTCCGCTAATTGTTGCTCTGCTTGTACGGCAGTTGCCAACGTTGATAGAGCCAAAATCGAAAATGTCATAAATTTCATGTGAATGACTCCTTAGTGACCAAAGATACGCATAGACCAGTTCTTGATAACGCCTGGCTTAGCATTGTTCGCCATCGGTACATCATAGATAGCTGAAGAATTGAAATATGCAATGAATGAGAACACTTCATCACCATTAGTATCGATAGCACGTAGCGTCCATTCACCTTTCGCGTTTTCACCATAGAAGTGGTTCGAAAGCATCAATTGGTTCTCGTAACCCGCAATGCTTGGATCCAGTGATTGTCCAACCAGACCGTTGCGAGGCGTTTGTAGAACAGAGCGAGTGCCTGATGGAGAGATCAGCTCGATTGCTAAATCTGGTAGACGTGAATGGTCCAGTGTTAACTTCACTTGAACCGATTCAACCGTAATGTCATCAGTAACAGCGATGGCTGATGAGCCGCCCGCTAGACTTGCGTCTGGAACACTGACTTCTGTCGAGTTGCTTGCCCAAGGCGTAATGATTTGTGCTGGCAGAACATTGTTTGTCATGCGAGCACGTTTCATTGCTTCGTCTAGGTTTACAGCACCAAAACCATAGAACGTATGGAAATTAACGCCAGCTGCGTTCGTCTGCCATGGAGAAATCGCTTCATAGCTAACAACTTCGCCTTGATTATTAACGAACTCAAGTGGCACTCCTGGGTGATCTTCGTCTGTCACACTTGCTGTTTCTGCAAGTAACGCACGAACGTCACGAGCAGTCAGTGCGTGGTTAGTTGACATGATGGCAGCAATGGCACCTGAAGTGTTTGGCGCTGCAGATGAGGTGCCATTCATTGTGCTGGTGTAGTTACAGTTTGGATCTTGCTCTGTACCACCATGGAGACCGTTAATACCAAGATCAGCACTGGTGTTTTGACCTTGTTCACAACCCATCAAGTCGGTGGTGACCATTGCTGGGAAATCTTGACCGTATTCACCAGCTGGCGCTGCAACCCAAACGTTTGAACCCACTGAAGAGTAACTTGCGCGGGTACCATCAGCACGCAAAGCGCTGGTTACTAAGTTGTAGTAATTTGAGTTGTCATAAGACTGCACTGCGTTGTGCATAGGTAGCCCTTTGTTGCCACCGCCAGTAAAGAAGTCACCTGGTAATACAAAGAATCGACCCGTATTGAAGTAACGATAGCCGTTACCTGCTGATTTTACGAACACGGCTCCGCGACCCCAAGCGTTATTCTCGCTGACGTCTTTCATCACATCCACTTCCAATTTGAACTGTGGATCGTTTTCATCGAAAGCAATTGGGGAAAGAGGGCTAAAGCCGTAGCTTTGGTTGAATACACGAACATCGCTTGTTGACGCATCTGCACCGTGAGAAATCAACCAACCTTCAAGAGTTTGGTTTGCGAGCCAGTTAAAGCCCATAAGAGAAGAGCGAGAAGCGACACCGCGAACCCCTTCGCCATTGTTACCAACGGCACTGATCAAACCGGCAACCGCGGTACCGTGACCATTTGCGTCTACCGGATAATCTGATGGGAAAGGAGAGTCTTCGATGAAGTTTCGGCTACCTGTGACTACGTTACCTGCAAGATCTGGGTGATCGATCTGTACGCCTGAATCAATGACCGCAACCTTAACGCCAACACCAGCAATGCCCATTGCTTGAGTGAGTGTTGTGTTTAGGTCGTTACCGGCAACAGCAGGGTTCGCTGCAAACGCAGTTTGTCCGGTGTTGTTTAGGTGCCATTGCTCAGAATAGAGCGGATCGTATGCCGAGACGGCAGGTGAAATGCCTACTGCTAACATCGCAGCGAATAGGCGATTAATGCGTGTTTCCATTTGTGACCTCATGTCTTTGTTTGGAATTTTTCTTCCTGTTCGGTACTCCTTTAAACAGGTCTAAACAAAGCTAGCGGTTAAAAATGGAGACGAAAACTGTTTACATCTTATTTACTTTTGTTTTTCGACGCACGACAGTATCTTAGTGTTAACCACTTGAAGGTACGTAAGATTCTAGATATTTGGTGAAAATATAGCGTGTTTAAAAAGCAGGAATATTAGTGTAATTTCCTGCTTTTTATGGAATGGGGTGATTTATATGGCAGGTTGTATGGTTGCCTCAGGTTCTGTAGGGGCTTTCTCTTTACGAGACAACAGACCGTCGACCACTTTCTCAATGTAGAGTTGCTTATATTGTTGGTCACACCAACGCTTGTTCAAACCTCGACGGTTGAACTCAGCACCAATCGCAACACGAGTTTGGTTTGAAGCGCGATTGTAATACAAGGTCTCACACAACTGCATGTTACTCATCTGTTGAGCGTATACGTTGACGCTGCTGCTTCTCATCCCAAGTTGTGCAGCTTGTTGATTGCTGCATGCTGCTAAAAACAAAGGCGCAATCGCAGCAAAAATCCATGTTTTCTTCATTGTTCTGCTCTATGACGTCGAGTGAATCTTGTACTGGTTACGACCAGCTTGCTTTGCATCATACAGAGCTTGGTCAGCAGCGAAAAACCACTTATCCCACTCTTGTTTGATAGTTTGCGCGCTTAATTCATTAACCGCGCCAAGAGAGATTGTCGCGCCCATGGAGTCAGAGTCAACCTCTAGGTTGTTGTTTTCAACCGCAAGTCTCAAACGGTCCATTGTTTTTGCACAGTCGTCGGCATGGCTAATTTCGAAGAGAAGCACAAACTCTTCACCGCCCCAGCGAACCAGCAAGTCGCCAGAACGTGTGGCTTCATCGAGTATTCGTGCCACATGCATCAACATTTTGTCGCCCAAATCATGACCATATTGGTCGTTGAACACTTTAAAGTAATCAATATCGATGATCGCGAGAGCAAATCGACGACTTGGGCTTCTGCGCGCCATATTATCGAGCCAGTTCGGTAAGAAGCGGCGATTGTGTACCTTAGTTAATGGGTCCGTTGTGTTCTCTTGTGCAAGTACTTCATTGATTCGGTTCATCTGCCTGATATAACGGAACAACCAAAAACCAATGACGGCGACAACAAAGAAGTAGAAGATTTCGCGATAACGCTGCGACTCAAGTTCAGAAGCTTGCAAAGCATTCTTAGCCTCTAAAAGAGTCAGTTCTTTTTGTGCCAGTTTCGCTTCCAAATCGAGTTTGATATTAATCATCTCGTCGCCATGAATATGATTTTCAAAGCTCTTTTCTAGATTGCGGAGAAGCTCTAATGCGTTGAATGCTTCTTCGAAATGCTTAAGCT
Organism: Vibrio sp. L85; assembly: GCF_963871815.1. NCBI lineage: Bacteria > Pseudomonadati > Pseudomonadota > Gammaproteobacteria > Vibrionales > Vibrionaceae > Vibrio > Vibrio sp. L85. Next base: position 217,462 of record NZ_CAWMYL010000168.1, on the reverse strand, counting down.
GTTGGTTTGCTCGGATAAGAACTAAATACAGATCCATTTTTTGTTTGGTCTCTGCACTTGCTGTTTCACTTAACCTTTCTAGGGCGAGATTTGCACTCTTTATCGCTTGCTCGAACTTACCATCTTGAAGATAAGCTTCTGAAAATGCTTCATAGCATGCTGCTTTCATGCCTTTTAGGTTTTGTGGATTGGGTAAATCTAAACAAGCTTGCGCCAACTGATAGGATTCTTCCATTTTCCCAAGCGTGCTGAGTAGCTGGGATAGGTTAGATACCGAGTTATGCTTAATTCTAACTGACCCTGTCGCCATTGATAGTTTGGCTGCTTCTTCGAAGTAACGCTCAGATTCCTCGTACTTTTCCATCCCAAAGTTAATGACACTCAAGTTTGCGTACATAATGGCTAAGAAAAGGCTATTGTCGTACTTCTCTTGGCTGTTTAAATAGCCTTTTAATGCTTGGTCTAGATAAGTCTTTGCACGATCCCAATCTGATAATTCCATATACAGAGAGGCAATGTTGTTGAGCGTCATCGCGATTTGAATTTCGAACTCTGAATTTTCCAACAAGTCATAAGCAGTTAGATAGTGCTTTAGACTTGTTTGGACCTGAGAGCGTTGAACTTCGGCATTTCCCAACCAACGGTAGGCGCGTCCCTGAAGGGAGTTATAGCCAATTTTTCGAGAGATATTAATAACGTCATGAAGAAGAAGTTCACCTTGCCAGACTTCATCGGCCTCCACCAATTCTATTGCTTGATTCAGTTTTGCCTCGGCAATAACCCACTGCAAATTATGAATGGTACCGAATTCGACTAGGTTTGGGATTTTAGGTAGAGGAACACCTTCATAACGCTCAAGATAAATACGAGCAAAATAATACAGAGCTTGGGATTCTGGTGAGGCGTCTTTAGGTAGTGAAAGTTCACTGGATTTAATTGATCGCGGTTTGCCGATGGAGTCAAAGTAGAACTCAAGCATCGGATAATCGTCTTTAGCGATATGGTGCCTTAGGTAACTCTCTTTGTTTGGTTGTTCAGAGGCAAAGCTAGAAGACAGACAAAGTGTACTTAGGACAATCGGAAAAATAGTTCGTAACGTTTTAAGCGGGAAAAGCATTAGTTTGGTGATAAGAGCTGACTCTTATAATTGAAACACATGTGAAGTCTATCACTTATTCTGAGTGATTACCCATAGATTTAGGCAGTCTATCTATGCTTGTAAAACCTTTATCAGATCAATGTTTGTAGAGGGTTGACATTACGGGAATTTAAAAAACGAAGGACTTTGGAGAAAGGAGAGAGTCGGCTGATGAACCCTAACCAGATACAAACGAACTGAAGTTGTTAGAAGCTTAAAAGAGGAGAGTGAGTTAGCAAACAAAGAGAGGGATCTGCCTTAAAAAAACGGTTGATCTCTAAAATTTCATCTCGTTGTCATAAATATTTAATATTGCTATGTCTTGTGGAAAAAGGCGTTTTTAGACATAGTGTTATTAAGCCATGAAAAACTGGCTGTTCCCATCAAAAAGGAGATTGCCTATGCACAACGAAATGATTCAACCTTCTCGCTTCGGTATTATCGGTCGTACTTGTATTGCTTCAGTACTGATGATCGCAGGTGTTTTCACTCTCATTCAATGAGACAGTAACGAATCATCACTGATAAGAAAACCATAGCAAAATTCAGGGAATTACCTTAATAAAAAATAAGGTATTCCCCTGAAAACCTCACCTAAATCTCTTTTCTTAACTCAACAAGCTAAAAACCAACGCACTTACTGCAACAATACCAGTCATTAGTACAAAGTATGTAGATGCTTTCCCACGATACTTCTGCAGCCCTTTCACTTTATATACCGCTAACATCGGCATAATAAATAAGATCATGGCAATGACTGGACCTGATAGAGCTTCCATCATGCCTAGTATGCTTGGGTTCATGATTGCTGCAATCCAAATAGACACAAACAGTACGACTACACTGATGTGTTCAACACGTCGTTTTGGCATATCAGAATGCTTAGTGATCAAACCATTCAGGCTTTCGCGCGCGCCAAGGAAGTGACCAAGGAATGAAGAAGTAATGGCAACGAAGGCGACAAGTGGCCCCAAAGTTGCAATGAATGGGTTTTCTGTTGCGTTAGCTAAGTAAGACAATACCGATACGTTTTGTGCTTTTGCTTCTGCCAATTGCTCCGGGGAAAGAGCAAGCACGCATGAGAAGACAAAAAGCAGCACAAATGCGATCAGCATAATGCTTGTGCGGCGCAAGATCAGCTCTGATTTTACATCGGCACCTTCTTCATAGTGTCGGCGTTGTACATTCGCAAAACTTGAGATCGCCGCAGCGTGGCTAAATGAGAAGATGACGACTGGAATCGCCAGCCACATTGTGCTTGCGAAAGATGACATTTCTGGTGCATCCATCACTGGCATGCTCCAGTTTGGCATTAGATAAAATGAAAGAAACGCCAGAATCGCAACCAACGGGTAAACCATGATAGCGAACGCACGTAGCATCACTTTTTCACCCGCCATCATGATAGCAATCAAACTGAATACTAATACGCCAGATAGTAGGGCACGTGGCAGTGGCTCCATACCCGCTTGGTTGACCATAAAGCTGTCAACGGTGTTGGTAATACCTACGCCATAGATAAGTAGAATCGGGAAGATAGAAAGAAAATACAGCAGCGAAATCGAACGACCAGCTTTCGCTCCGAAGTGCTCTTCTACAACATCTGTAAAGTCTGCATTTTTGATTTTGGATGACAGCACAAAGCGAGCAAGACCTCGGTGCGCTAAGTAAGTCATTGGATAAGCGAGGATCGCCATAACAACTAAGGGCCAGAAACCACCGATGCCTAGGTTAATAGGAAGAAATAGAATGCCTGCACCCACGGCAGTACCAAACAAGCTTAATACCCAGTGAGTATCATGTTTTGTCCAATTATTTGTTGTGTTTAATTCACTAAAATTTAACGTTTCTCGAGATTCTTTCACTTAAAACTCGCCTTTATAAAAATAATAATCGTGCGGATGTTATATGTTTTAGTGATTGTTATCACATTGGTGGAGTGGTGAATCATGCTGGTGAAAAGGCAGTGGTGTAAATTATCGAACCATGAAAATTTGCAAAAAGCGATATATAGTTTCAGTTTTACATATTACAACTGAAACTATATCGTGAAATTTAACGATTTTTTGGTTTTAGATGTTGTGGTTAAGCTTTGTTCGATAACTTTGTAAGGTAGTCATGTAAGGGAAGTGGCTTAGCAACACCAAACCCTTGAGCAAACTGAATATTTAGCGACTCTAGGGTGTCAATATGTGCTTGTGACTCCACAAATTCGGCAACGGTTACTAATTTCATGCTGGTGGCAACTTGGCTGATGGCTTGAACGATAATTCGGTCGTTTTCACTATCAACGATATTTTTTACAAAAGAGCCATCAACTTTGAGCACATCCAGTGGGAGGCGACGTAAATAGTCAAAACTGGCGTATCCGGTACCAAAGTCGTCCAATGCGATGGTCGACCCCGATGCGCGAAGAAGGTCGAGATTGTGAATAGCGATGGGTTCATTGCGCAGCGCATCCGACTCGGTTATCTCAAAGCACAGTTTATCCATTGGTATATGATGCAACCTAGCTTCTGCCTGTATGTCTTCCGCCATCCCTTCATAATTGAGTGCCTTAGCGGTCAAGTTGATGGCACAGCGTCCAACAAGATTCCAATCTTCCACTTGCGCCTTTAGTGCGCTGAACGTGTGTTCAATAACCCACTGATCTAATTCTAATTCGAGTCCAAACTCATTGATCAACGGGAAGAACTCAGCAGGTGACATGAGCTCACCTTGGCTTGGCTTTAACCTCAGAAGGATTTCGAAATGCGCGGCTTGAGGTGTTAGCGTCAGGGCGCGATACGGCTGACAATAGAGCTCAAACTGATTCTCACGAAAGCACTGTTGGATAAAGCTGAGTTGATTGAGTGTGTTAGATTGCTGGTGGTTGTGGGTTACCCAACTCACACAGCTTTGCTGATGAGCTTGTTGCTCACACAGTTTAGAGATAAGTGGATCAAGGTTACTATTGCCAAAGATTGAAGCGCACTGAATCGTTCGTTTTACGAGACTAATAGCTTTGTCGTCGAAGTAAAAATAGAAGCTATCTAGTAGGCTAATCAGAGTATCGAGCTCTTTTTCCATGTTTGGTAAGCGGGGCGCGATGCAGAGTAAACCACTCGCAAAAGGAGGCAGGTAGGCGCGCTGTAAGTGCTCAGTATTTGATGCGAGATATTGACTGAGCTGTTTCATTAATTGCGCTCTACCATGATGCCCTAGACCACTTAGCTTCGACAACGTAGGCTCAAGGTCTATGTAAATCAAAGTAGCATTCGTGTGCTTTGCGACATCGTCTTTAAGTTGCGCGAGATTGTACAACCCCGTGAAGCTGTCGATACGCTCTTTACGAATGGCATTGCGTGTGGTGACGTAGTTTTTAATCGTGTGAGCGCCAAGCATAAACGTAAGCATGGTGAGAACAAACAACACCAAAAGCATGGCGTAAACTTGCTCTCTAGAGAGAATATCCGCGTTGAAGCGTTTTATGATGCTTTCGATACAAATCAATAAAGTGGCGGCGCCTACCAACATTGGTCGTACCAAGCCAAACTTGCCTAACGCCATGCCTACCAGACAAAGCAAAATTAAACTCAAGGTGTTGAGTGTTAGTGGGTTAGTCGTTGATATAGCCGCCACAAGGAAAAGCGCACAAATCATCAGCCATAGTCTGAAATGCAAAGGACTGGAATGGGCGTCCATCATGGCGCGGTCGAGCTTTAAATAGGGCGCATTATCACCATCTAACACGTAGCTCAGTCCTAGGCTTAATAAAGGGGTTAGTACCATTTGCGTTAAAATCGCGCTCAAAACTGAATAGGCGATAAACTCAAAAGAAAAATCTGGCGCTCCTCCAAGCAGTGTACTGATCAGAAGCAAAAGTACGGTGTTCGCTATTGGGTAAAGAATGCCGATTAAAATGGCGAAGTAACCTAACTTTAGTGTGAAGTTGTAAGCCAGTACACGCTTCAATGCAGCGCGATAAAGTTGGCAAAATAGTAATGGCAGGGTGGGCAAAAAGAAGGCAAATAATAGCGCCATCTCCCAAGGACGCTGGGAGAAAACGGTATAGTAAAATAGCAGGCTCGCGACAATGGTCGGCAATACTCGCCAACTGTATCTTAAGGTCACAGCAACGACAAAAGCGGCTGTGAAAGAGAGTACATGGACACGATCTTGCGAGATAACATAGAAATTAGACAGGCTATAACTGACTTGTATCGCGCAAAAAATTAGGGTTTGAATGCCTAAAAACTGCCACCACTTTTTATTTTTATAATCGAGCAAAGGGTTGATTTGCTCGAATCCAGACATCGACATTATTCAACTCTAATTATGACAACTTAATTGAAGCGCTGACGTAAACGCTAGCGGTACATTTTCGTAATGACTCGCTTGCTAATGAGCCTGATTGCTCAATAAGGACGACTGCTTTCGTCTCGTTATTATTATTTTTGTATATAAGAGCGGCGATTATTCAACAAAAAACGACCAACAATCAAATAAAAACTGGTATGACGTTCCATTAGTTAAAACTGGCTCTCATCATCAAGAATTGGTCTGACCAAAGCAAAAGGAAGTATACCCAAGGAGACTCGCCCTTCGGGAGCATGTCATTGAGTTGATTTCTGCGTCACCCAACTTGATGATAACGCTCTGAACCCTGCATCTTGAAGTCACTTGGGTATATCAATGTGAACTGCATGAAATCGTTAGGTTTTATCGCGCTTTGCAACTATATTCACTCGGAGAGTTTTATAAGGAAACATTGCCAATGCAGATCACCTCAGCAGATAAAAATGATTTAGCAGCTCTATATACACTGGAGCACAAGTTATTTGGTCATCACGCTTACCCTCAATTTTTCTTTCGACAAGCATTTGATTGTTGGTCTCAAGGTTTGTTGGTGGCCAAAGAAAAAGGGCAAATAGCTGGTTATGTGCTGATGGCGACAAGTGATGAACAAAACACGCAATGGATTCTGTCATTAGCGGTAGATGCAACACACAGAGGCAAGGGGGTTGCGCGTTTGCTAGTGGATAAGGTGCTAAGTAAAGTTGAAACAGGCTCAGTAGTGAAGCTAACCGTTGATCCTGACAATATACCTGCCTTCAGACTGTACTCATCGCTTGGCTTTGTTGTGGTCGCGGAAGAGGATAACTATTTTGGCGATCAAGAACCGCGCTTGGTGATGCAACTCGCTCGCTAGTGCTGCACTTCTGTGAAACAAATCCGCACCTAATCAGTGCACAACCAAATATAAAGAGAAAACGGATCATTATAAGTTATTGAAAATGAATGGTATTCATAGTTGGCATTGGGATTGCAGATTAGATTGTGTTCATCGTTAACTCGATGCGCCGCTTTCCCTTAGCAGGCGGTTAAGCGGATAGGGTATTACTTTTTTGAGCTTTTATAGGCAATGCAGCCTCTCTCGTTTCGGGAGAGGTTTTTTTTTCGCTTGTAGCTCGTCATTCTAAGGAAAGAATCAGGGGGCGGAATGTCGCAAGGATACAAGAAAACCACTTGTCCCTATTGTGGTGTTGGATGTGGTGTTGAGGTTAATGCTAAAGGAATTGTTGGGGATGCGTGTCATCCGGCGAATGCGGGTTCATTGTGCGTAAAGGGTGTGGCATTGGCAGAAAGTTTAAATATGCCGTCACGGTTGTTGTATCCGAAATTTGTAAGTCAGGAGCGACCTCAGGGTAAGGAAGTGCAATGGCAACAGGCGACAGATCTGATTGCAGAAAAGATCCACCAAGCAAAGGCGGAGTTTGGACCTGATTCGGTCGCGATGTACGTTTCTGGTCAGTTGCTGACAGAGGACTACTATATCGCCAACAAATTGATGAAAGGTTACGTCGGCAGCGCGAATATTGATACTAACTCGCGTTTGTGTATGTCTTCGGCGGTTGCGGCTCATGTACGAGCATTTGGTGAAGATGTCGTTCCCGTCAATTACGATGACATTAATAATACCGAACTATTGATCATATGCGGTGCCAATACCGCATGGACACATCCTGTGTTGTTCCGCCGAATCCAACAAGCGAGAGAGAAGAATCAAAATTTAAAATTGGTGGTGATTGACCCTCGTGAAACGGTCACCGCGCAGCAAGCGGATTTGCATCTACCGATTAAAAACGATGGTGATGTGTCACTCTTCAATGGGCTGCTTAAGTTTCTTATTGAGCAGCAATACATTGATTCTCAATACATAAACTCCTATACCGACGGGTTTGAGGCGCTTGCAGAAGAAGTTTCTGATTTGCGTTACGATGTCACTAATCTCTCGTCTTCCATTGGTATATCAGAAGAAAAACTCACGACATTCTTCCAATGGTTCGCACAAAGCCCAACCGCAATCACGCTGTTTTGCCAAGGGGTTAACCAAGCTGAAAATGGTGTCGATAAAGGCAATGCCATTATTAATGCACACTTGGCGACAGGTAAGATTGGGAAAGCTGGTTGCGGACCGTTTTCTATTACAGGTCAGCCGAATGCGATGGGCGGACGAGAAGTCGGTGGATTGGCAAATCAATTAGCGGTTCATCGCGCTTTTGACGCAGACTCTATCAAGCAAGTGCAGGCGTTTTGGGATTCACCAGAGATTGCCACTCAGCCTGGATTAAAAGCCGTCGAGCTGTTTGAGGCGGTAGAACGTGGTGAGATTAAAGTTCTTTGGATCATGGCAACCAATCCCGTTGTCTCTTTACCAGATAACCAATTGGTAAAACGTGCGCTAGAGATTTGTCCATTTGTGATTGTTTCAGATATCACAGCGGATTCGGATGTAGCGCATTACGCGAACCTGTTGTTGCCCGCCGCTGGGTGGGGGGAAAAGCAAGGCATGGTGACCAACTCTGAGCGTCGACTTTCAAGGCAGCGTCAGTTTCAAACACCTCCCGGTGAAGCAAAATCGGATTGGTGGGCGATAAACCAAGTTGGGCAAGCTTTGTGTGAACTAAAGAAGACCAAGAATGGTTTTGCATTTACCTCAGAACATGCGGTATTCAGGGAGTATGCGGCGATGACAGGCATGAATGCAGATTCGCCATTGAAGCTAGATCTTTCTCAACACGCGAACTTAACCGAGCAAGAATACGAAGCTTGGAAGCCTACTCAATGGGGAGGAGTACGCCCTTTTTCTGATGGCGTCTATTCACACCCAGATGGAAAAGCGCGTTTTGTCGTGACCAGCGAATTGCCTCAACGTTTAGAGAGAACAAAAGACTGGTGGCTAAATACGGGCAGACAACGCGATCAATGGCATACCATGACGCGCACAGGGCATATCGCACACCTTGCCGCCTCTGAATTAGAACCAACCGTGTACATGAACACACTCTCTGCTACTCAAAGTCGCTTAAAAGCAGGACAACTCACCAAGCTGTTCCAGCCCACTTCAAACACCAGTATTTATGCCAAAGTTGCCATTGATGAAGGTTTAGGTTTTCAAGAGCTGTTTATGTCAATGCACTGGGCGGGACGATATGGCGGTGAAAGCGGTGTTAACGCAATAGTAAACAGCGCAAAAGACCCTATTTCTGGGCAACCTGCGTTTAAGTCATCTTATGTTGAAGTGCAAGATACGGCGGTAAAAACCTACGGTATGTTCATCGGTACACAGTTTGATTCCGGTAAATTTCTCTACAGCGCGTTTCAAGCAGAAAGCAATTTGGGCATTTGGCGCTTTGCACACGATAAGCGACCAAAGAAGCAGAGTTTTTGTCGAACGGAAAAGAGCCGCAGGATTACGATAGATATTGCCCAGGGTTGGCTAGCGGTGGATTACGACCTTGTTGGAGACGTTCGTATCATTCGCTCTGTTTTGGTGGTGTCTAGTGAACCAATTCAAACCGACTACACCAACTTTACCGGCTTGATTGGCAAACCTATGGAGCTATCGCAACTGCTTACCATCGCTCAATCGCAGAGCAGTGCCAAACTGGTCTGTAGTTGTTTCCGCGTCACCGATAAACAAATACATGACGCGATGGAGAAACAAGACTGCACGTCAGTGACCCAACTTCAAAACAAACTCAAATGCGGTACTAACTGTGGCTCGTGCGTCTCTCAAATCAAACAAATGGTCGACAGCCATCAGCATCAAAAGGGCAAGCAGCAAGCGAACCAGCAAAGTCTGGCTATTCAAATAAAGTAAGTCACAAAGAGGATAAGCACATGGAAGCGCCTTATCAAAAGTCTTGGTTTAAGAAAGGACAAGCGAGTCAGAAACAAGAACGTTCGTCTCGCTTTTCTAAGCATGACCAAGCAAGCAAACTGAACCAACTTTTAGAAGACCATTCAGTAGATCTAGATGCGAACCACAAAGGTTTTGTCTCGATTGTTGGAGCAGGGCCGCACGATCCTGACTTATTAACGGTGAAGGCAGTGAAAGCGATTATGTCGGCAGAGGTGCTGCTGTACGACCGTTTGGTTAACAAAGATATTTTGGAGTTGGCTTCGCCACAAGCCGATTGGATTTACGTGGGCAAACGATGCGGACAACCAAGTATTGGTCAGGAAGAAATCTGTGATTTGATGGTATCGCTCGCTCAACAAGGAAAGCGAGTTGTACGCTTAAAAGGGGGAGATCCTTTTGTATTTGGTCGTGGAGGCGAAGAGGCGTTAGCGCTCGTCAAACACTCAATCGCGTACGAAGTCATCCCCGGTATTACTGCTGCGATTGGATGTTCAGCAAACAGCTTGATTCCGCTGACTCATCGTGGCGTTGCTCGCAGCGTTACCTTTGTTACAGGGCAAGTGTTAACAGGCGCATTTGAAGCGTGGAGCCAACTGATGCAAAGCGGACAAACGTTAGTTTTCTATATGGGGTTAGAAAAAGCAACGCAAATACAAACGGGTTTAATAGGCTCTGGTTTGAGAGAAGATTTCCCAGTCGCGATAATCACTCATGGTTGCAGCCCTCAACAACAAGTGCACGCTACACAACTCAATCAGCTCAATGATTTATCGATTACACTTAAAGGCGTGAGCCCAGCATTGATTGTGATGGGAGAAGTTGTCAAACTGCGCGAACAACTAATAGAAACCGTACAGTCAGTGACGGAATACGAGGGAATATGAGCAGCATTTTGGAATGTATCAGAACAGTCGGTCGTGGCGAGCGTGGCAGAAAACCACTGAGCTTTGACCAAGCGTTTCGAGTTATGGATGAATACCTAAACGGTGAGTGCGACGACGATCAGATGGCGATGTTATTGATGCTGATCCGTGTACAGAACGAGACTCAACAAGAAATCGCTGGCTTTGTGAAAGCATTCCAATCCCGCATGCCTGCTATTGGTGCAGACATCGACTGGCCATGTTATGCAGGTAAACGTGAAGCGGCAGGTCAACCTTGGCACCTGTTGGCAGCGAAGATCCTTGCCGATAATGGTCATAAAGTGCTGATGCACGGCTATCACGATCGTCAATCTGGACGTTTACACTCAGAAGATTACCTCGACAAATTTGCTATTACGAAAGCGGAATCAGCAGAAGACGCAAAGCGTGTGTTAGAAACACAAAACATTGTGTATCTGCCGCTGAGTGCGTTTGCGGCTCAAGCAGAAACCATGATCGGTTGGAAGAATCGCTATGGGCTTAGAACGCCGATTAATACCGTGGTTCGAGCACTGAATCCGGGGCAGGCGACGGTTGGTATTCGTGGTAGCTTCCATCCGGGATTCCAACAACTTCATGCTGAAGTCGAATACGAGATTGGTCAAACCGCTCATGCCGTTGTGTCATTCAAAGGACAATCGGGTGAGTCAGAATACAACCCGAAAGTAAGCCAAACAGTGTGGTTAAGCCAAACAAGCGGTGTGACATCGCATTACTGGACGGAGCAAATGCTATCTGAGGTGCCAATGCCTGTGAACTGCCCATTTGGGACGTCAGAAGATGACATGAACCAAATGGCAAATACGGTTCTCGCTACGATGACAGTGGTCTTGTTTGCACAAATGCATGATCGAGAAAAAGCCTTTGAACGTGCCTTTAGTTATTGGCAGACGTACTGTCATTACGAGTAATTTTGAGTTGATTGGCTAAACCAAAGTATTGGTTTTAGACAAATCCACTCAAAACAAACAACGCAAAGTTGTTGAATCTGAATCCATTATCTATTGTTTGAAGAAGGTTAAAGATCCTAGCTCACCAGTGATGTGTTTCACCACCTTGTTCCGTATCAGAGAGGTGAAACTGCAGTTTTGACCTCAATTGCGCTCATTCTTTGCTTCGCTTTTGAGAATTAGAAATTCCCATATGGTAAGACACAGAGGACATGGATAATGGTTCTAAAGCATACCACTCCCACTAAAAAGGCTTCTCATCCTATCCCGCAAGAAGCCTTCGATTGGTACGATGAATACGCACACGGAAAGATCTCACGCCGCGAGTTCCTCAATCGACTCGGTGGGCTCGCAGTGCTGGGTTTTAGCATGACGGCACTGGTCGATGCGCTAACCCCGAATTACGCACTCGCAGAACAAGTTTCGTTTAACGATCCTGACATCAAAGCAACTTACGAAACCTTTCCATCTCCAAATGGGCATGGAGAAGGGCGTGGTTATTTGGTGATGCCACAGAAGAAGACCTTAAAATCTCCGACCGTGTTGGTGATTCATGAAAATCGCGGATTGAACCCTTATATCAAAGATGTCGCAAGACGACTCGCCAAAGACGGTTTTATTGCTTTTGCTCCAGATGCGCTATACCCACTTGGTGGCTACCCGGGGAATGATGATGAGGGTCGCGCCATGCAGAAAGAGATGGACAGAGCCAAGATCGAACAAGACTTTATTGCAGCCGCTAACTTCCTCAAACAATACGAGGGTGGCAACGGTAGGTTGGGGGCGGTCGGGTTTTGCTTCGGTGGATACATCGTCAATATGCTTGCAGCGGTAATGCCAGAAGAGCTTGATGCAGGTGTGCCTTTCTATGGAACACCTGCGGCGCAAGAGATCCAAAAGCAAGTCAAAGGGCCGTTGATGATTCACTTTGCAGGGCTCGATAAGCGTGTTAACGACACATGGCCTGCTTATGAACAGCAATTGATCGCAACCGACGCACAGTATCAAGCGCTAATGTATGAGAACGTCAATCACGGTTTCCATAACGACTCAACAGCCCGCTATGCGCCAGAAGAAGCGGCGCTCGCTTGGGAACGCACACTAGGATTCTTCCAACAACATCTCGCTTCCAGTTAATAACGCTTCAAGTTTAGTTGGCACATTCCTTGTTATGTCTCTCTTAGTGAGTGAGATATAAACAAGGAATGTGCATGACTCAATCAACGTCAAAAACACCCATCATAGTATGCTGTGATAGCCTCCAAGAGCAGGCTCGATTATCGAGCTTATTGAGCAAAGATTACGACGACATCATCGGTTGCCAATTGGCACAGCTAGAAACGCTTATGCAGCGAGAGCCGTCAGCAAGCGTTGTGGTTGGATGGCAGCAACCAACCGCAGAACTGCGTTTAATTGTCGATTTCTGCCGCAGAAAATCGGCACCACTTCTTATTGTCTTAAAGCAATTATCATCCAATGATATCAATCGTTTATCAGAAAAAATGGACTATGTGCTCATGCCGCACGATAGTGAGTTTGCGCTTCAGCCTTGGATTGAACATGCGACATTAGTGAGAGCGAAATTCGAAAGTATGCAATCGGAAATTGCATCGCTGACCCACAAGATTGAAGAGCGCAAGCTGGTGGAAAAAGCCAAAGGTCTGCTGATGAAGATGCACAGTGTTGATGAAGAACAGGCTTATAAAGCGCTAAGAAATTCAGCTATGCAATCCAGCCAAACGCTCGCACAAGTTGCCAAGAATTTGATAACTACTTTGGAAGTGTTGGATTAGTTGTCCTACCACTTTGGGGTTAGGGTGCGTTTTCTAACGTGGTGCGTGTTGCACTATCAGCAAGCAATAACAGGGAATAAGAAACGGTAGAATAAACTAATTCATTGTATTTACTGTGAAAAATAAGTTGGCACAGTAATTGGATTAGTAGAATTGGGTTTATTGTTGAATCGCTTATCTCAATTATCAACGGCGGTAATTGTAGACTTAGCAACGGCGCTACTGCTCTTCGGAGTAGTGGCGCTTTTTTTATGGGAGCAAACCAATGAAATGGAGTTCGATGCTGAAAGTGTCAGCAATTTCGTTATCGGTATTCACCACGGTCAGCGTAAAGGCAGAGTTGGGTGAGCCAGAAATTGAAGACCTGAAGTTTGGTTTTATTAAGTTAACCGATATGGCACCGCTGGCGGTTGCTTATGAGAAAGGCTTTTTTGAAGACGAAGGCTTGTACGTCACTTTAGAAGCGCAAGCAAACTGGAAGGTGCTATTAGACCGAGTCATCGATGGTGAGCTTGCTGGCGCGCACATGCTTGCTGGTCAGCCATTGGGCGCGACGATTGGTGTCGGTACAAAAGCAGAAGTGATTACCGCGTTCAGTATGGATTTGAACGGCAACGCAATCACGGTTTCCAATGATACTTGGGAGCAGATGAAGCAATACATTCCAAAACAACCAGATGGCAAACCTGTTCACCCAATCAAAGCAGATGCACTGAAGCCTGTGGTCGACAGCTATCTGGATAAAGGCAAACCGTTCAACATGGGCATGGTGTTCCCTGTATCGACGCACAACTATGAGTTGCGATACTGGCTAGCGGCAGGTGGGGTTCACCCAGGTTTTTATGCACCAGACTCAGGCGATAACAGTGGTCAGTTGGATGCTGACGTTCTTTTGAGTGTTACACCGCCACCACAAATGCCAGCAACAATGGAAGCGGGCACGATCAAAGGGTACTGCGTAGGCGAACCATGGAACCAGCAAGCCGTATTTAAAGGTATTGGTACGCCAGTCGTGACCGATTACGAGATCTGGAAGAACAACCCAGAGAAAGTGTTTGGTGTTTCTAAAGCTTGGGCTGAGAAGTATCCAAACACGCACATTCGCGTAGTGAAAGCCTTGATTCGAGCTGCACATTGGTTGGATGAAAACGACAATGCCAACCGCCAAGAAGCAGTGAAGATGCTATCAAAAAGCGAATACGTTGGAGCGGATGCCGAAGTTATCGCCAACTCAATGACGGGCACATTTGAATACGAGAAAGGCGACAAACGAGACGTGCCAGACTTCAACGTGTTCTTCCGTCATAACGCCACGTATCCGTATTACAGTGATGCGATTTGGTATCTGACCCAAATGCGTCGCTGGGGGCAAATCTCAAGCGAGAAATCCGATGATTGGTACATGGATGTCGCAAAAGAGGTTTACCGTCCGGACATTTACCAACAAGCGGCTCAAGCACTGATTGAAGATGGTGTGTTGAGCAAAAAAGACTTCCCAGATTTTAGTGCTGAAGATGGTTTCCGTGCGCCACAAACACACTTTATCGACAACATCGTTTATGACGGTCGCGAGCCAAATAAATATCTAGAGAAGTTTTCTATCGGGCTTAAAGGAAAAGACAAGGTTTAACCATAACGATAAACGCCACAGGCGAGGGAATTCGCTTGTGGCAACAAGGATGTAAATTTCTTAGGAGTGAGTATGTCTAGTAATGTCATTTCCCTTTTTCCTGCTAAGCAGGTAGTGAACCGAAGTCGGCTGGTGCTTTTGCCCGTCATTGGCTTGCTGATCTTTTTGGCAATGTGGCACTTAGCGGCGAGAGAAGTGCAAACCTCATTAGGTACGCTACCGGGACCAGTGCAAACTTTTCAGCAGTTCAGCAACCTTATCGATGACCATTGGCAAGAACGAGAAAAGGAACAAGCTTTTATCGAGCGTCAGGAAAAACGCAATGCTGCGAAGTTAGCCAAGAATCCGGACGCGGAAGTGAAGATTCGTCCCTACACAGGTAAACCGACGTTTTTCGACCAAATCATAACAAGCTTAGTGACCGTAACTGCGGGCTTTTTGCTGGCGACGGTTGTCGCGATTCCGCTTGGCATCGTGCTTGGTCTTAATCAAGGGCTGTATCAAGCGTTCAACCCAATCATTCAATTGCTTAAGCCTGTTTCACCTTTAGCTTGGCTACCCATCGTTACCATGGTTGTAAGTGCCACTTATGTGAGTGATGACCCGATGTTTGCTAAGTCGTTCATTAACTCTCTGATCACAGTAGCGCTATGTAGCTTATGGCCGACGTTGATTAATACCGCTGTGGGTGTAACGAGCGTTGATAAAGACTTAATCAACGTGAGCAAAGTGCTTCAACTTTCGTGGTGGCAGCACATTCGTACCATCGTTTTACCTTCTGCCATTCCAATGATCTTCACCGGTTTACGTCTCTCTTTAGGTATCGCTTGGATGGTGTTGATTGCGGCAGAAATGCTCGCTCAGAACCCAGGGTTAGGCAAGTTCGTTTGGGATGAGTTCCAGAACGGCAGTTCAGCATCATTGGGGCGCATCATGGTGGCAGTCATCACTATTGGTTTTATCGGTTTGATGCTCGATAGAGGCATGCTGCAACTTCAAAAATGGCTGTCTTGGAATAAACAACAAGCGTTGAGATAAGGGAAACGATCATGGAAAAAGCATTATTAGATCTAACGCGTTTAGGGATGCGATTCCCAACGCCAGATGGCGAGTTTATCGCGCTTAAGAACGTAGATTTACAAATCAATAAAGGCGAGTTTGTATCGCTGATTGGTCACTCTGGCTGTGGCAAATCAACGGTATTGAACTTAGTCGCGGGTCTGCACATGCCAACAGACGGCGGCGTGATCGTCGATGGACGAGAAGTAGCTGGACCGGGACCTGACCGCGCAGTGGTGTTCCAAAACCATTCATTATTGCCTTGGTTAACCGTGTATCAAAACGTTGAGCTTGCAGTAAAACAAATTGCCGGCAAAAAGGGCAAAGCGTGGATTCAGGAACAAGTGAACCACTATTTGGAGTTGATTCAAATGCAGCATGCTGCGCACAAAAAGCCGGATGAAATCTCGGGCGGTATGAAGCAGCGAGTCGGCATCGCGAGAGCATTGGCACTTCAACCAAAGGTTTTATTGATGGATGAGCCATTTGGTGCGTTGGATGCGTTAACACGTGCGCATTTGCAGGATGCACTGATGAAGATCCAAGCCGAGCTAAACAACACCGTGATCATGATTACTCACGATGTGGATGAAGCGGTGCTGCTATCCGACAAAATCGTGATGATGACCAACGGACCGGCAGCAACCATTGGTGAAGTGTTAGAAGTGAACCTACCTCGCCCTCGTGAGCGTGTCGCACTGGCGGATGATGCGCAGTATCAGAAGTGTCGGCAAGCAGTGCTGAAGTTCCTTTACGAGAAGCAATCCAAAGTCGAGATTCCTGCTTCGAAAGAAGACAAACCCAAAACCGCAGCGCAAACGGCATAAGGAGGCAGCAATGAACAGTCCTTTAACGATCCCAGTAAAGAACGCATTGAGCCACATCGTTGTGGTAGGCAACGGTATGGTCGGGCAACACCTTGTCGAGCAATTAGTGCAGAAAAACGCGCATTTGGAGCACCGAATTACCGTGATTGGTGCAGAGCGTTTTATCGCATATGACCGTGTACAGTTGTCCTCTTTGTTTGCGGGTAACTCTCATGATGATTTGATGCTGAGTACCCAAGAATGGTACGACATGCATGGCATCCAACTCGTACTTGGCAGTCAAGTAACAGGCATCGACAGAGAGCAAAAGCGCATTCTGCTTGATGGTGAAGATGTGCTGGGTTACGACCAACTCGTGCTCGCGACCGGCTCGTACCCATTTGTGCCGCCAATTGAAGGTAAAGACCGCGACAGCGTGTTTGTCTACCGTACGCTTGATGACCTTTCACAAATCAAGAAGGCATGTGAAGGTGCAAGAACAGGTGCAGTGATTGGCGGTGGCTTATTGGGTTTAGAAGCGGCAAACGCACTCAAACTATTGGGGTTAGAAACTCACGTCATTGAATTTGCGCCTCGCCTGATGCCTGTACAGTTAGATGATGGTGCTGGCTTAGTGCTAAAAGAGAAGATTGAAGCGCTAGGGCTAACCGTTCACACCACGACGGGGACGGAACGAATCTGCGATGGTGAAACGGCTAAGCATCGTATGGTGTTTAAAGACAAAGATCCTCTCGAAGTGGATGTGATTGTCTTCTCCGCAGGTATTCGCCCTCAAGATGAGTTGGCAAGGCTGGCTGAGCTAGAAGTAGGCGAGCGAGGCGGCATTGTGATTAATAACCAATGCCAAACCAGCGATGAGAACATATACGCGATTGGCGAATGTGCGCTGTGGGAACAGAAGATCTTTGGTTTGGTCGCTCCCGGTTACACCATGGCGAGAACCACTGCCGATGTTTTGACTGGTATGCCGAGCGAAGGTTTTAAAGGTGCTGACATGAGCACCAAACTCAAACTACTTGGGGTAGATGTGGCGTCTATCGGCGATGCACAAATGCAAACCGAAGGCGCTCAAGAAATGGTCTTGCAAGATGCGGTCGCAGGCATCTACAAAAAGCTGGTGGTTGATGCGAGCGGCACCCAATTACTTGGTGCGATTCTCGTCGGTGACAACAGTGACTACGATGCGCTCTTACAGTGTTATTTGAACAAAACTGTCTTGCCAGACCACGCGGCGAATCTGCTGTTTGATACCGGAATGCTGGATGGAGAGATGCCAGACAGCGCCATCATCTGCTCTTGTCACAACGTCACAAAAGGCGACTTAGTTGCCGAGATTCAAGCTGGCACTACTAACCTGACAGATCTTAAAGCCAACACCAAAGCCGGTACTGGCTGTGGTGGCTGTAGCAATATGGTCAAGTCGGTATTGGATACTCAACTGGCAGCCATGGGGGTAGAGGTTAACAACCACCTTTGTGAGCACTTTGAGCTCAGTCGCCAAGAGATGTTCCATATTTGCCAAGTGGAACAAATCAAAGACTTCGACACCTTAATTGCACTGCATGGCAAAGGGCATGGGTGTGATATCTGTAAGCCGACAGCGGCATCTGTGTTCGCTTCTTTGTGGAATGAACACATCATGGAGCCTCAACATCAATCTCTGCAAGATTCTAATGATGCCTTTATGGCAAACCTGCAAAAAGACGGCTCTTACTCAATTGTACCTCGTGTTCCGGGCGGCGAAATTACACCAGATAAACTTATCGTGCTAGGCGAAGTTGCGCAGCAATATGATTTGTACACCAAGATCACCGGCGGTCAGCGCGTGGATTTATTTGGCGCGCAGTTAGAACAGCTTCCTGAAATCTGGCAAACCTTAATTGATGCTGGTTTTGAAACAGGGCACGCCTACGGCAAGTCGGTCCGCACCGTGAAATCTTGTGTGGGTTCTACTTGGTGTCGTTATGGTGTTGATGATTCAGTTGGATTAGCCATTGAGCTAGAGAACCGCTACAAAGGATTGCGAGCGCCCCATAAGCTTAAGTTTGCCGTATCGGGCTGTACTCGCGAGTGTGCAGAAGCGCAAAGTAAAGACATTGGGGTGATCGCCACCGAAAACGGCTGGAATCTATACGTTTGTGGTAATGGTGGCATGAGACCACGACACGCTGATTTGTTTGCATCCGACCTATCCAAATCAGAATTGATCACCATGATCGACCGAGTATTGATGTTCTACGTCAGCACCGCAGATCGTTTGCAGCGTACGTCGGTGTGGATGGAGAATATGGAAGGGGGCTTAGATTACCTTAAACAAGTGATTTTGGATGACTCTCTCAACCTATGTGATTCATTGGATGAGCAAATGGCGCGCGTCGTAGATACCTATCAATGTGAGTGGAAGAGTACGCTGGATAATCCTCAAAAACTGCAACGCTTCCGTCCTTTCTTGAACAGCACGTCAGGCAGCAAAGTCTTGCCGTACCAACGTGTGCGCGGTCAGCGTATTCCCGTGAAACAGGAGGTGTAAATGGCAGCTTCAACCAAAGTGAAATTGTGTCAGCTTGATGACTTAATGCCGTTTATCGGTGCCACTGTATTGATTGAAGGCGAGCATGTGGCGTTATTCTACATTCCTGATAACGGTGTTTACGCCGTTCAAGATTGGGACCCAATTGGTAAGGCTTATGTGATGAGTCGAGGGATTGTCGGTGATATCGATGGTGAGATGTGTGTTGCATCACCACTGTACAAACAGCATTTCAGTTTAAAGAGTGGGCAGTGTTTGGAAGATGAAGCGTACTGTCTAAAAACTTGGCAAGTAACGGTCGACGATAATCAGGTTTGTTATTTAGTCGAAGAATGATCTCCGAAGTTAGCTTGCTCGATATGAGTGAATTCTTCGCGTGAGAGACATGCGAATAAAGCTCCAGAGACACCACAGTATGGTTCTGGAGCTTTTTACTATTTGGAAGGATTCACTTGTAGTTCGGTATAGCCAGTCGAGTCGTCCATCGCTCTAGTGAACTCAAGTTCTGAGTAAGAATGGATGATCAATTCTGCGGTAGTATCAATCACTGTGCCTTCCAGCAAATGCCCACCCCAAACTCGTCCTTCACGATCAGACACCGAGATATGAACGTGTTGATGTTCAGGCGTTAGGGTTCCCATCACAGAGACGATTTCAAATGGCTCTTGTTTGGTTAACGTACTCTCTGCACCTGCCAAACGAAGGTTGAGGTCAGAGATACAGCCAACGCATGAGGCAATCGAGCCTGCTTTGATACCATGCTGCTCGACCAATTTCGCTAGGCTCAGCTTTAAGTCCATGCCTTTGGTAAGACGTACTGCTATCACTTCAATCGACATGTTATTTCCTAATCAAAACCAGTAAGCAGGAAAGCGCCGTATCCAAGTCGGCATAACGTTTAGCTTTGCCAAGTACACGCATACCTTGCATGTTGTTGAGAACAAAACGAGCAAGCTCTTCTGGTTTAAGCGTTTTTGGCACTAAGGTTTCCTTTTGCGCATTGGTCAGCGCATCCGCAATGATGTCGATAAGATGGTCAAATAAGAAATGCCCTTTACGCAGTACATCATCGTCTTCACCTGCGTGCTCAATCAACGCATTTTGGATAAAACACCCACAGTTGCGTTTGCGTTGCAGTTCAGCAAAAGATTTAAGGAACGATTCCAACTCAGGTAAAGACGCGTCGTCTTTTTCCAAATCATTGAGTGACGGTAGCGAGACCTTTTTTAAGTAAGTATCGAGCGCTTCGTAGTAGAGCTGTTGCTTGTCACCATAGGTGTTATAAAGACTGAAGCGGTTGATGTTCAACTCGTCGGTGAGATCCGAGATGGACGTGTTCGCAAAGCCCTTGCGCCAAAACACATCCATAGCCACGAGAAGCTTTTCATCACGGTCGAAGTTGGCTTTTCTTGCCATAAATTACCTGCCTGGGTCTGCTTATCGGGTAATTAAATTGCTTTGGAGGGATGGTACAGAGAACCTCTAGCGTTCGAACTGAACCAATATGATGAATACCCATCTATTCTTGGGTATCAGCCTCCAAATTCATGTGAACTCACAAACGGCATCAAAAATCTCGCTCAGCAAACAGACCCACAACTGTTTGAAAATTTTTGATAGTGAAGTTCTTGACTGATCGTTTATAAACTGGCTACAGTATATCCTAACCAATCGGTTAGAAAAAGATAAAAGGATGTGAAATGAAGCTCTATGAAACCGCAATGACTCCAAGTTGTAAGCGAGTTAGCATTTTTCTAAAGGAAATCGGTGGCGAGGTTGAGCGAATTGCGCTGAACGTTCGTGAGGGCGATAACCTATCTGAACCGTTTAAATCGAAAAGCGTGAACGGCAAAGTGCCTCTACTGGAACTGGATGATGGTACGACGATCTGTGAAAGCGTGGCGATTTGTCGTTACCTAGATGAAGAGTTTGAAAATGATCTGGCGCTTTTTGGTGCTAACCAACTCGAACGTGCTCAGGTGGAAATGTGGCATCGCGTTGTCGAATTCCAAGGCTTGTACACGGCTTTTCAGGCGTTTCGCAATATCACAGCAATTTACCAAGACCGTGAAAACTGTGTGGCTGCGTGGGGTGACGAGTCGAAATCTCGCGTATTAGAATTCTTACCAATTCTCGACAAACGCTTGTCAGAAAGTGAGCACATCGCTACGGACAACTTCACCATCGTAGACATTACCGGCTACATTTTTGTTGGTTTTGCCGTAAATGGTTTGAGTATTGAAGTGTTCGAAACTTATCCAAATATTGCTCGTTGGTTTGAACAAGTATCGGTGCGTGAAGCGTTTCAAGGCTAACTTCTAGCGTGAATTTTCTAAGCAGCAAGTCTTTTGTAGACTTGCTGCTTTTTGTCGTTTTAAGCGCAAAGATCTTCAATTTCTTCAGGTTTTCTCTTCTTTTTCTACCTTTCTCCTATAATTAACTCTGTTAATGAAACAACATCAATTGGCTCTCACGGCGTTTTGGAACCTTGAGTTCTTAGTTTGTAGACGTCCCAATCATTATTGGACTTCACCAAGTAATGAAGGACACCAAGCGACAAGGAGAGGTTATGCGTGTTCGAAGTAAAACCATCAATGGCGTGTTGTGTACGTTGCTCGTAGCGTCTGTGTGCGGACTCGTTGCCATGTATCAAAACCACAGTCAGCAGCATCAACAAATCGAGTTGCTGCGTGGGCAATTGATGGAAAAAGAAAACCAAATCGTCATCTCGAATGAAGCGTTGTCTTACACTCGTTATCAACATCAACTTTTAGCGGAAGATTACAGCCGTTTCAGAGATGCGCAATCCATGAGTAGCGTGCTGCAATAAAGCAAACAGGCAAGGAGAGGTATGAAGTCCATATTGTTGGTTGACGACAGCAAAACGGTCCTGCTCTACATGACCAGTGCATTGCAAAAGCAAGGGTACGAGGTCATTGCCGTTGAAGATGGTGAGTCTGCGTTAGAAGTGCTGACTCACCGAATTGACATTCAGTTTGTCCTCAGTGATTTGATGATGCCGGGCATCAGTGGTATTGAGCTTTGCCGTGAGCTTAAATCGTCGGCGTTTTCCCGTTATATCTTCTTTGTGCTTCTCTCTTCCCGTAACGATCAAGAATCCATCATCAAAGGCATGGATGCAGGCGCCGATGACTTTGTCGACAAGAAGACGTCTGTAGAGGAACTACAAGCGCGTATCCGTGCGGGCTTTCGTACCTTAGAACTGCACAACACGCTCACGACAAAAAACCAAGAGCTCGATTTAGCGTATCAGACCATTCAGCAGGATTTGGATTCTGCCGGAGAGTTAATGGAACAACTGTTGCCAGTGGAAGAACAGATTCACACGGCACAATTTAGCTTCACTTATGTCCCTTGTACCAAGATTGGTGGGGACATGTTGGGCTATGTCGAGCTTGATGAGTCACACGTTGCGTTTTATGTCTTCGATGTTTCCGGGCACGGTATTTCTTCGGCGTTAATGGCGTTCTCGATTCAACAAACTTTGTCACAACGTAACAAATCGGAGTCGATAACGTTAGACTGGAGCTACAACGAATACCGCATCAGTGAGCCTGCTGCTGTGATTGAAAGGCTTAATCGACGCTACCAGCAAACGCAAAACAGCAAACTCTATTTCACTATCGAATATGCCGTGTTGAACACCGAAACCGGTGAACTGAATTATTGCACAGCAGGGCACCCTAAATTCGTTTGGCAACAGACGGAACACAACTGCTTGGAACTTGTTGGCGACAACAACTTCATCGTCGGGGCATTGGAGCCGATGATGTACCAAGGTGGAAGTATCCAACTCAAGCCTAATGACGCGCTTTGGTTCTTCTCCGATGGCTTATTGGAAGCCAAGCAAGGCGAGGAGCTTTACGGTATTGACCGACTGCTAGCCAACATCGAAGGGAGTAAAGCGATGCCAGAAAAGGCACAAACCAATGCCGTTTTGGAGCAAGTGCAAAACTGGCAAGGAAAACCAGAAATCGACGATGATGTGAGCTTGTTGAAAGTGCAATGGTTGGGCTGTGCACAATCGCAAGCTGTTAAGTCGACAAGTTCGGTATTCCAGAAATCCTATCAAGCGTCTTTAGAAGTTTCACGCCAAGCGAGTCTCGAATTGGTTGAATTCCTTCAACAACACTTGGTTTCTTCTCATGTCGCACAAACACTTGAGCTGTGTGTGGTTGAGTTGATGAACAATGCTTTCATCCATGCCTATCAAGAACAAACCGGAAAAACGGTTGAGTTAGAATGCGAACTAACACAAGGTGAGCAGCACAACATAGAAGTGCGTGTATTTGATTATGGCAATCGCATTTCTGATGAAACCTTCCAAAGTTACATCTCAAAGCAAATTGAGACGCCAAATCTATTCGATGAAGAGAGTTGGATGCCTTCAGGACGAGGTTTGATGCTCATAGCCCAAATGACAAACGCGTTTTCTGTATCACATCAAGGGGAGCGCAATTGCTTTACGGTGGTGATAACTCCCGAAGAAAAGACAAAGTCTATAATCCTTTAAAGACTTTATCCGTGGAAACCAAACATGTCGCAAATAGAAATCAAACGAGATCGACCACGCGTCGAATTGTTGTTTGCTAAATACAAAGAGCAGATCGGTGACGATTTTCCCGGTTATCGAAATCATGTATATCGGACAATCACCTATGCGATGCATTTTCTAGGTAACGATGAACGGTATGAACCGCTCGTTGAAACGGCTTTTGTGTACCACGATATCGGACTGTGGACCGATCATGAGTTGGCTTATTTGGAGCCATCAGAGGCTGCAGCGTTAGCTGACAATGAACACTTTGAATGGGGTTTAGATCCTGATGCTTTGCGTGGAGCGATTCATTGGCACCATAAGATTTCTCCATACAAAGGTCCGCACCAAAAAGTCATTGAAGCATGCCGCAAAGCTGACTGGATTGATGCGACCAAAGGCAGTGTTCGTAAAGGGTTGAGTAAAGAAACCATCGCAGAAGTTGAGGCGGCCTTTCCAAACTTAGGTTTTCATGACACTTTGCTGCGTCTAGCAAAAGACTATGGTGGTTCGACGTTAGTCGGCGGTGTTAAAGTCACGCTGGGTATCGTGAAGTGGTAGCCTGAATAATCTTATAGATCGAATGTAAAAAGAGGACTCCATTTGTGAGCCCTCACATTTACGTAACAGCATTGGTTATTGTGTGATCGTTAACCCAAGTTGAGTTGCCATGCTTAACTCGTTGCGCTCTACGATTTCTTCAATCACTTTACCTTCTTGGTCAAAGCGAAAGTAGGTGAGGCTTGTCCATGTAACGTCTTTACCTGATACATCGAACTCCATCCACGTATTTGCATTTTTGGCTTTGTGAGTCAGGGCGACAACCACTTGATCTTCTGCTTCTACAATGCGTTGAAAGCTTGTCTCAAGGCTCTCATAACGTTCAGTTACGCAAGATTTCAACTTGGCTTCAAATTCGACTAATCCTTTTAAGGTTTTTCCACAATCAGGGCGGTGAATAAGAGCATCTTCAGCGAAAAATTCTCCCACACGTTCTGTTGCCTTACCGTCAACACAAATCTTAAAGTAATTTCTTATGGTTTGGACTTGTTTACTTTCCATTTATTTATCTTCTCTTTGTTTGTTGAATTGCTGGGATTTTTAATCAAAAAATGAAGCTTGAATAGATCAGATAAGGTCGATAGTCTGTCAACAAATAGTAAACAATGAATGTTTTGATGAACTTAATCACGCTAATTAAATCATTTATTTGCACCGTAGAGGAAGGCAGTTTTACGGGCGCATCTAAGAAACTAGAAGTGTCTAAATCTCTCGTGAGTCGCAATGTTAGAGATCTAGAAACGTATCTTGGAACGCGATTAATGAATCGCTCAACCAAGGCGCTGTCTCTTACGGACGCTGGTCATCAGTATTATCAAGAAGCACATGTTCTGATTTTGCAACTTGAAGCGCTGAATGACACGATGAGGTTTGATAGTAATGAAATCTCTGGCTCCTTGAATGTTCTCGCGCCAAATGGTTTGACAGAAATCTTGCTCATGCCGTTTATTTGCGGTTTCAGTGATAAATATCCGGAGCTAAGAGTGAATTTGCTGCTTGATGATGGTTTAGATGATATCTCCTCACAAGGGTATGACGTAGCAATTCGATCTGGTCGTTTGGTTAGGCAAGATTCAGATTTGATCGCAACAAAGATCACTGAAAACAGGAATATCATATGTGCCTCGCCGCAATACTTAGAAGCCTCTTCTTCACTTTTGCAACCGAGAGATCTGCATTCTCATCGAATTATCGAAGACCCAAATTTAAAGAATTATAAGGTGTGGCGATTTAACAAAGCGGGAAAAGAGCTGGATGTGCAGGTGTCACCATCTCTTTCCGTTAACAGTGTACAGGCAGTGAAAACGGCGCTAAAACAAAACTATGGAGTTGCGATGCTTCCAAGAGCATTGGCGGAAGATGAGTTGTGTAAGGGCGAATTGATAGAAGTACTGAAAGACTACCAATTACCAACAAGAACGGTCTACGCGCTTTATCGAGCACGCTCTAACACACCGAGAAAGGTCAAAGTCTTTATCGAAGAGCTAAAAGCGTACTTTGTACCTTAACGTCAGCTCATTTCTGAGTATCCGTTGCTCTATGTTTATCGGTGCTGAAATCAGGTATGTGCGTTTAGTTTGTTTACTTTTCAATTCATCAAAGAGGATGGAACTTCAAAACGATTTGGTAATCATAGGGAAGGGTAAGATAATTTTCCCTTTTTTGTTGTAAGGTTTATCTAAGCAAAATAGACGTTTAGTGAGAATAGCAAAGCTTAGAAACAAAGTTCTCAAATACGTAACGTTTAAATTGTGCTTGTATGATGTTATAACATAACAATTACTATTCTCAGTTAACCCTAGTACTATGAAGTTTGTTCGTTATTCCTTAATTGCTGTCGCTGCTACCGCATTCTCTCTTGCAGCTTATCTCACCTATCAAGCAGAAACGAAACCAGAAGAAATCACTATTAAGGTCACGCCTTATTCAGAACTAAAGAGCGCTCAAAAAAACGAGACTCAAACAAATGAAACACCTCAAAATCCCGAACGTGAAGTCAAAAAGCATGACAACATCGCGCGTATTCACTACTTCGTTAAAGTTGGTGACACGCTCAGCACGATCTTTTCCTCATGGGGGGTATCATACGACACCACTCAAAAGCTTCTTGAAGCTGACTTAACGTCACTGAAGCTCGATACCATCAAACCAGGCGACCACCTTGAGCTCGTGGTAGATAGAGATACTAAGACCCTAAAACAAGTGATTTTCCATGAAAGCCTTGTCGAACGCGCGGTCTATACGCAAAACGACGATGGCACGTTTGCTTATGACTTTATTGAGGAGCCGGGAGAGTGGCGTGAAGAAATGTACTCAGGCACGATCAATGGCAGTTTTTCTTCTTCTGCGCATAAGCAAGGATTGACCACAACGCAGATTGCTAACATCACTCGCGTATTACGTGACAAAGTAAATTTTGCTCGTGAGCTTCGTGCTGGTGATAGCTTTCATGTATTGGTGAATCGACAATATCTTGATGATCACTTTACTGGTAATGCAGAAGTGCAGGGCATCGCGATCAAAATGCGAGCTAAAGACGTTGAAGCATTCTTAGCGGAGGACGGTCGTTTTTATGACAGAGCAGGTAACAGCCTTGAACAAGCATTTAACCGTTATCCGATCGACAAACAGTTCCGTCGTATTACCTCTCCATTCAACCCTTACCGAAAACACCCTGTTACGGGACGAATCTCTCCGCATAACGGTACGGACTTCGCAACACCAGTTGGTTCCCCGGTTTACTCAACTGGCGATGGCAAGGTGATAGCGGTTCGTAACCATCCTTATGCGGGTAAATACTTAGTGATAGAGCACAATAGTGTCTATAAAACGCGTTATTTGCATCTAAGCCGTTTTCTCGTCAAAAAGGGCGACCATGTTAAGCGTGGGCAGAAGATTGCATTGTCGGGAGCGACAGGACGATTAACTGGACCACACCTTCATTTCGAAGTGTTGGTACGTAATCGTGCAGTGGATGCTATGAAAGCGGATTTACCATTAGCGAGTTCCATTTCTACTAAAGACAAGCCAGCTTTTTTAGCAAGAGTCTCTGAATTTGATGATTTGGTTGCTCGTGAGCAAAGTGCCAGTAGTGCGCAAACAATGCAGAACAAACAACCCTCTTAGTGGGTATAGCAGCATCAAAGGCAAGCATTTTCGCTTGCCTTTTTTGTTTTTAGCGAACTAGGAATTAGGTTCTTAAAATAGATGAAAAATAAAGCATATCAGAAGAATAAGCCTATGGGATGAGTCGGTTAATTATTGCATTTAAATGACAGTAAAAATAGAATTTATACTCTATTTTTATAGGAGCATAACTCATTTTACGCGATATAAATATGTGATATTTATTCCATAAAGTTCCATTGTCTTTGCTTACTATTATTTCCTATTTTACCAAGTGTATTTATTTTAAATCATTATTATTTGGTTTAATTTATAATTCCAATCAATGGGTGGATAATATATCTTCATTGTTGATTTTAAATCGCTGACTTTTAGTTCATTGTTTTTTGGTGCGAGCAAAGTGCTTTAAGAAAGGGTGGTGATTCTATCTTTTTGTTATTAAAGGTTTTTATTCTCTTTTTGGTTGCTTTTCTAGTGTGTGGTGACCGGTGATTAGTGCTAGCTTTTGATTAAATTAATATAATCTAATTAAGTTTATTCTTTTTCTTTTATTTTGATGTTTCATTTATAACTTATTGGTTTATAAATTGAACGATAAATAGTTGTAGAGAAATAAGTTTTGATATTTATCCCAGAAACAATAATGAATTTTTGCCTTGGTTATTTTTGTTTATAAATTAAGTGTGCTTGCAAAACACAAATGAAACATTAATTGCAGGTCTTTGTGCAGTACCTAAATAATTAATATAAGACTAAGGACTTTATTATGTATCTAAGAAAGAGCAGTGCTACGCAGACAAACTCCATTGGTTATCGCACGCTAGGGCTTACAATGCTTTGCTCCGGTTTATTACTGAATCCTATTTCACAAGCCATGGCTGCGGAGTTTAGTACTGATGCGGTTGCTCAATCAGAAAGTGAATACTGGAGCACTTATAAGCTGGATATCAAGAACACCGGTTCTGAAACGGCAGACATGCGTGAAGCTGTCATTGAGTTCGTATTGCCTGTTGCAATCAATGACGTCGGTTGGGCGTCAAATCACCTTTCGTATCCGTCATGGGAAATCTCTCATACGACACAATCTAACGGTGTACTGAACTCTGTCTCGCTGAAGTTTCCGCAAGGATCTTGGGTAGATAGCGAGCTTGCTTCTGGAGAATCTGCGGCACTGACGATTTCTTTCGGTGGAGAGTTGACGGATCTGAATGCGTTTGAAAATTCAGTGGTAGTGAAAGTGGATGGTGAAGTCGTTCCTCCACCTGAGTTCTCGCTCGATATTTTGGCTCCTGCACAAAACTCAGTGGTTTATACTGGCACAAATGTAGACATCATCACGGATATTGCGGGTGAAGGTGCAACCAAACTAGAGTTCTGGGTAAACAACATCAAGTTGGGAGAGCAACCTGTTGTAGAAGGCACGACAGAGTATCAACAGGCTTGGCTCCCTGACACTATTGGCGCAGCATCTATTGCGGTCATGGCATTCGATGAGAGTGGAAAGAAACTGACAGAACAAACGGTTCAAGTAACGGTTGAATCGGAATCTACTGCACCAAATCCACCTGTGATTGAGTTTATCTCACCAGACGCTGGCTCTTCTCACCAAAAAGGTGACACCATTACAATCTCGGCCAATGTCTCTGATGCAGATGATGATTTAACAACCGTCAAATTCTTCGCCAACGATGCTGAAGTATGTCAGTTAGACGCGAAAGCGACTCAAGATTTCTCATGTGATTGGACGGCACACACTGCGGGGTCAACAACGCTTCGCGCTGAAGCTCAGGATGACGAGCAGCATACTTCACGCAAGAGCCTAACCATTACGGTCACAGACACGGGCACAAGTTGTGGCGATATTCCTCAGTACGAAGATAGTGTGCCATACAAAGTAGGCGATGAAGTCACGAATATTGGCAATATTTACTCATGTACCGTCGCGGGTTGGTGTGGTAATCCGGTTTGGACACCGGGCACCGGCCACCCTGATTATCCTGATGCGTGGAAAGACGCATGGAATGAAGTAGGGCAATGTGATCCGAACCCTGTGCCAGTTGTTAAGGTTCAGTCCCCTCAAGATGGACAAAAAATCGCACCAAACCAAGCATTCGATGTGGTAGTTGATGCAACGGATGATACCGAAGTTGCTCGCGTTGACGTTCAGTTGAATGGACAAGTGGTAGCAACCTCAGGCACACCTTCACAGGGCGATACTTATACCATCACGGTTCCTGCTCAAGTTGAAGGTCAATACACATTGACGGTTATTGCATTCGATGATCAAGGTGCGAGTGCAGAAGCTGCGCCAATTTCTTTGGCTATCACTGACAAGGACTTGGTGGTTTCGCTTTCATCTCCTGTCGATGGTTCTAGCTACTTCGAAGGTCGTGCAATTTCTATCAAAGCGGATGCAAAGAGCTACGAAGGCGATATTACTTCTGTAAGCTTTATCGCCAATGGTAATGAACTGTTCAAAGACACCGAAGCGCCATACGAATATGAATGGCTAGGTGCGCAGAAGGGGGCTTATGCGATCACGGCAAAAGCGGTAAACACTGCAAGCCAAGAGCAAACCTCAGCGACATCTAACATTACAGTTAAAGAAAGCACGGGCGGTGGCGGTTTAGTTGATAACCCAGATCGTTCTATCAGTTACCTAACATCTTGGGGTCTAAATGACTACGAGCAGTTGTTCAACTCAGAAGGAGACGGTTACCTATTGTCATTTGGTAAGTGGGATTCAAGCGGTAATATCACGATCTCTGACGGCATGCTCACACCGCCGGATTACAACCCAGATTGGATGCCAACGCAGTACCTCGCTTGGTCAACTCTTAAGCATGACAATGAAAACGTCACGATGATGGTAGCGTTCGGGGGGCAAACTTACGAAAGTATTTGGTCGGCGATCAGCACCCCACAAAGCCGTGAAGCGGTCGCGACTGGATTGGTTGAATTGGTCCACACGCCATTCCCTGTGTACAAGAAGAACCTGAAACCTGAAGAGATGGAAGGTGAGTGTCTTGCATCAAAACCAGATGGCAGCTGTGATTACAGCAAGTATCAGTTAGCTGGTTATGTGCATATTGATGGGTTGGATTTCGACTTCGAAAAAGCAGCTCGAATCACAGACAAAGAGAACCAAGACTTAACGGCATTGATCAAACTGATCCGTGAGAAAGTCGGCAACACCAAAGTGCTGTCCCTGACCACTTATCACGTAGGTGCCGACCCTGTCGAGTGTATGAATGCAAACGTATTCGAAAACTGTTCTTATGTTGAGCCATCTGGTCGCTCATCGCATCATGGTGAAGTCATTGATCTACTCAAAGCGACTAAAAATGACTTTGATTTCTTCAACGTCATGACATACGACGCTGGTCGAAACTTCCTATACGATGTCGCGATGGCGAACTATGCTGAATATATTGGAGACAAGTCGAAGATTGTTTTAGGTAACACGATCAACAGTCAGTGGGCACCAGGTGGTAACTTTGTTGAAACGCGTCAGAACAACCTAGACCGTGCTAAATGGCAGAAAGATAACGGTTATGGTGGTTTCTTCATGTGGACGTTGGGTTCAAACAACCAAGGTTTGAGTATGGCAGAACAAGTTGACTACTTTAACGACATGATCAATGTAAGTAAGTAGTACCTACCTCATCTTGTAATCTACTTGAACGACGGAAGGCTCAATGCCTTCCGTTATTTCTTCAATCTTCATCATGGGAAAGCCTTCTCTCGTCGTATTCCCATGCAAATCTCAAACTAATTCAGTGGTGACAATATGTCGAGATTAGATTCTGGTCAGCACCAGAAAGCGATTCCGTGCGTCCAAAATACCTCCACTCAGCACTACGATGCGTTCAGTAAATGGCTACATTGGGCTATGGCGGTGATTATCATTTATGCAACGCTTGCAGGCTACGGCATGTTATTCGTTATGGATATGCCGCAGGTGTTCCATGTTCTATCTACGCTCAATATGTCGTTTGCAACCATCGCCTCCGTGTTATTGATTGTACGTTGGGGGTGGTCATTCTTTCGTAAAGCCCCAGAGTTACCAAAATCGGTTTCTCATACCCAGAAAAGCATCGCTAAACTCACGCATGGCGCTATCTATTTGGTGATGTTTGTAGTGTTTGTTAGTGGCTTTCTAATGCTTAAACATGAGTATCCATTCTTTTGGCTGTTTACCATTCCAAACCCAATTTCTAATGCCGAAGTGAATGCGTTCTTTTTTATGGTTCACCGTTTTGGCTGTGCCACACTCGCGAGCTTGGTGTTGCTACATGCGTTAGCAGCGTTGAAACATCACTTTGTGAATAAGAACGACGTATTGCGGAGTATGGCATTTAATGTGACTAAGCAAAGTCAGTCGTCGTAAGCCGCACAGTACGGTTGGTTGAAGGCGTGTAGAAAGAAAAAAGGCTTGGTGAGCCTCCAAGCCTTTGTGTCCACTTAATCTAACTATTTTTTAAAGGTTAGATTCAAAGTGAGTGGAACTCGATCAGAAATCTTAATCCCGCCAACTGTTGCCGCGAGGTCAGTTAAGTTCTTACTAGGAATACCAAAGTCAGCAGCACCAATAATCACAGGCGCACTTGAGCTCACCATTACCGTATCGCCAGCGTTTAGGATAACAACCGGAAACTCAACGGATTTTGTCTTACCAAACAGCGTTACTTCAGCAGGTACTTTTACCTTGTGTGAGCCTTCACCCAGAGAAGCCCAATTAACTTTTCCCATAACTTTTACTGGTGCGTGTTTTGCAGATTCAAAGAAGATTTCATTAAGACGGGTGTTACGAATAGGGATACCTGTCTCAATGCTATTTAGATCGATAGCAACATCAAATTTGCCATTGCTGTCTAACGTGCCGGAAAGATCATTGATGGTCGCAGGCTCGACAACAAACTGGTTCTTGATGGTAGCAAAGCTTACTGAAGAAAAGTTTGAATCTAATGTGTAGTTGTCAGCAGCAAATGAAGCACTTGAAAACAGCGCCAGCGCAATGCTTAGGGTGGATAAAGTCTTTTTCATTATTATTAGCCTTATATACGTTGAACGGTTGTTCCCCTTGATACTAGCCCGGATTTATAAAAGTTAATAAGGAATTAAATCGATTAATTTTGGTGATTTTTTCGATGTGATTAACTGTGCATTAATGATGTTCGAATATCAATTTGAATGATTATGAGAGCGTATTGTTTGTCAGAAACTTGCTAATTAGCAATGACTTATTTAGGTGTTGATAAATCTACACGGCTTACATGGTTATTCTATAAAAGTGTGATACTGATATAAAAATGGTTCATTTTATTAAAGTTGTTGCATTTGATGCGGATAACGTAACTGAATAGTTAAAACCAGTGTCGCGGGAGAATGGGTTGGCAAAGAGAGTAATGCCAAGTCACTGGCTTAATTAACCCCGTTGATAGAAATTAATCGCTTGCGTTGAGACAACCATAATGAAAAGAATCATCCTATTAGCCGTTTGTGCCATGTTTGGCATTGCTGTCATGGCGAGTATGGCGTCTACCTACTTTATCTCCAGTCAGAAAATCGATGACATCATCTTGCACAAATCTCAGGTTCAGGCTGAGTTCTTAGCTGAGAATGCAAGTTACATTTTAGAGAACTCAAACCATCCGGTCCAAGATCTCCAAGCGTTAGTTGACCAGTTAAAGCAACGCTCAGATGTAAGTTATGCCATTGTAATTGATAGCAATGTTTCGGCGGTTGCACACAGTGATAAACAAAAACTAAACAAGAAGTACGAAGATGACTATACAGTGGCGGGTGCAACCAAAGGTGTGCAGCAATACTCGAAGTGGTACGCGGATGTGCAGCAAGTGTGGGTGTTCGATATCATGGCTCCAATCTACGTGAATGGTCAACTCTACGGCACGTTCGATATCGGTATTCCAATTACGGAAGTGAGCCAAGCAACGAACGGTATTATTAGCTACCAACTTGGTTCAATGACCGTGATATTTGTACTCTGCGTGCTACTACTTTCACTTCTGCTAAGCCACTTAATGCAGCCGTTATCTGTATTGAAAAATGCACTGCATGACATTTCCCAAGGGGAAGGCGATCTGACTGTTCGTTTGCCAACAAAAGGTAATGATGAAGTGGCTCAGATTTCATCAGCATTTAATGTCTTTGTCGAAAAGGTTCATGGCATTATTTCGCAAGTGGTGAGCACTGGTGTTGCATTGAATGGCTCTGCAATTGCCTTACGTGAGCAATCTCAACAGGCGTTGACTCGTGGGCAGGAGCAAAACGAGCAAACCATGCTGGTGGTGACGTCAATGAATGAAATGATTGCGACGGTTAACGAAATTGCATCGAACGCAGCAGGTGCAGCGAGTGCGGCAAGTACTGCAACGGATGAAACGCAAGAAGGCTACAAGACGCTGCAAAAGACCACTACGGCAATCACAAACCTTGAAACCGAGATGAACAGCACGTCCAGCATCATCGTAAGTTTGGCAGATAATACTCAATCGATCGGTTCAATCCTTGAGGTGATTCGAGGTATATCAGAACAGACGAACTTATTGGCACTTAATGCTGCAATTGAGGCCGCTCGTGCTGGTGATGCAGGTCGTGGTTTTGCTGTGGTAGCTGACGAAGTGCGTAACCTTGCGACGAAAACCGCGCAGTCAACCGATGAGATTGACCTGATGATCAAACGCTTGCAAGACGAAGCGCAAAATGCCGTGAATTCGATGGGGAACAGTAAAGCTCTGATCGAAGAAGGAACTACGGAGACGGAGCTAGCTCGACAAGCACTAGAAGCGATTTCTAAACAGGTAATGACCATTCTGGATATTAATACTCAGGTTGCAACGGCAACAGAACAGCAATCGACGGTAGCTAACGAGATCAACATGAACATGGATACGGTGAGCAATTCAGTGAAGCTCGGTCTAAATGCAAGTGAGCAATTAGAGCAATCGAGTCAACAACTGGCTGAGCTCTCGCAAACGCTTGATCATTACGTCGGCTCGTTCAGAATCTAACCCACAACAAGCATGCAAAAGGCGACCATCGAGTCGCCTTTTTGTTTGCCGATATGCATCCAAAGTGTGGTTATGGGGTGATGTTACTATAGGTCACTGCTTGAATTTCGCCTTGCGCCGTTCGTTCGACGTTATCCACTTTGCCTTGGAAATAATAAGGCGTGAAATCGGATTGCACTTTGCTCGCATTTGCATAATACAAAGTTACTGGCTGATGGTTTAGTGCGCCAGACGTTAAGGTGCCAATCAATGCATGCTCGAATTGATGATAACCATTGCCCCAATGAAACGTTTTGGTTGACTTTGGATCGAGACCGACGCCCCCATATTGATGATCAACCCATGCATCCATAAAAGTACGTGTGGTGTATGGCAGTACATTTCCCACCTTGTTATCTAAAATGGCAAGTGTCATTGCTGATTGGTCAAGCTCTGCCCATTCCCAAGAAGAGCTGCCGTTAGAATAAGGGCGGCTTTGCCAAGCAGGGATGGATTGATTCGCCCAGTCGCTCTGCAGTTCGGGAGAAAAAAAAGCGCTAACTGGTTCAAACTGTTGTTGATATTGCGCTCGCTCTAATGTCGTTCGCATGCCTTGTTTCGCAAATTGTTTCCAATCGGCATTGTTTATTTGTTCTGCGACAAGGTAAGTCATCCAATACGCTTTAATGGTGTGACCGAAATCGTTATGTTTGGCGTTTGGCTGCATGACGGCTTTATGATGAATGGCACCGTAGAAGCGTTGCTCTTTATCTGAGTGATAATGTTGAACTAATGTATTTGTTAACCAGGTCAGGTCACTGAGCCACTTCGTTCGATGTGGCTCAGGCAATAGGGGAGCGACCAAAAGCATATAGCCGTTAATTTGGTCTAATTGTGCAACCAACTCATGCTGTTTTGCACTTTGCTCATCTCCATCTTGTAAAACCCAAGCAAGTCCTACTTCATCGTTTAGTCTGTAGTTATCAAAGATAAATTTTTGCTGATCAATAAGCACTTTTTCTACCAGAGGATCGCCCGTTAGGTAGTAATACATTGCAAGCCCAACGAGTGCATAAGCTTGGTCTTGCGAAGTTCTCTGTGTCCACTTTAAACCAGCTTGTTTGTTTTGCGTGAACGAAATAAAGCCGCCATGCGCTTTGTCTTGCAGTTCATTGATTAGGTAATAAGCCCCTTGCTTCGCTAGTTCAAGCGCTTGAGTGTCTCCAGTTAGGTGGAAAAGCACCCCATAGGCGTAGGTTTGGCGCGACTTCATCCGCGTATATTCACGACCAAAATAAGGAGTAATCCAACCTCGATCTAACTCAGGACAAACATTGGCTGTATTCAGTTTGCGACCATCGTTGCAGCGGAAAGTGGGGAAGTTTCCAACAGGTTCTCCGTAAGCTTTCTCATCCATCCAGTAAGGGGCTAAGCCTGTTGTGATGTGGTTTAGCCATGTCTGTGTAGATGGAAAGGTCGTTGATGCCGCATTATTTGCAATCGCGTCTTGGGAAACAGTTTCGTTTGAAGCTGAGTTTTCAATTGTCGCCGCCAGTGACACCGAACTGGTGGCGAGAGAGAACGCTATTATTAACGACTTTGTCGAAAAAGACATAAAGCAAGTCCTTGAAAGAAAAGAAAGAGTATATCGGTTGGTGACCTCTACAAACCGTTGAATCTCTCCGGTTTTCCATTCCCTCTGCTGACAAGCTTGTCAGTCTTTTTTGATGGAGCGAGCGGGGTTACCAGCAACGCGGTCTCTCGGAGCCACATCTTTCGTTACGACAGATCCAGCACCAATGACAGCTTCTTCTCCAATCGTCACGCCCGGCATAATGATCGCACCACCACCAATCCATACTTTATCTTTTATGGTTACAGGTTTTGCAGTTTCATCACCAGCAAGGCGTTGCTCTGTCTCTAAAGCATGCGCAGCGGTGTAGATTTGAACTCGCGGACCAATCATCACGTTCGCGCCAATGGTTACCTGTCCGTTGTCTATGATGATGGCATCCCAATTAATGTAAGTATGCGAGCCCACTGAAAGGTTGCATCCATACGTCAATTGCAACGGGGCTTGGATACAAGCACCATCACCAAGATTGACGCCTATTTCAACGAGAAGTGCATGACGCTTTGCTGCGTTGGGTTCATGGTTGAAGTTGAAAATGAGCTCACATGTGCGCTCCCGCATGAGCTGAAGTTCTTCGTCCAGACAGTTATAAACCTTTCCTGAACGCATAAGTTCGAGTGCTGACATCTTTTTGCCCTTACTGCTTAAATAGTGCAACAAAGTGAGCAATATAAAGTGCGCGTTATACAAGTGGAAATAGAGAACCGCAAAATCAGAATATGGTCACTTAATAACGCTTCTTAACATCGACTTCATAAACAACTCAACATTAAACCGTTGAATGTACGGGAGGTTGTACTAGGTTTTATAAGTGAGCTTTGCGTTACAGAGTAGGGCTCTAAAACATCCACTTGTGTAACGCGTGGACAATGACTGTGCTTGGACAAATTGACACGTTATCCATCATCAGATGATGGGGATATGACGTGAAACCAAAGGGATAAACAGTGAATAATTCAAATGAAAATCTTGAGAAAATACTGGCGAAAGCGTTCACCACATCTTTGATACGATTCTCAATCACGACGCTTATCGTTATTGTGTGCTGGTGGGCATTCTTACCTTTTTTACCTATTTTGCTCTGGGCGTTAGTCCTTGCTATTGCGCTTTATCCAGTCAAACTTGTTATTGAAAGAAAACTCGGATTAAGCTCCGCGCGCTCGGCAACATTGATCGCGATTATTGGTGTGCTGATTCTCGGCACGCCAACAGCAATGGTGGGCAACTCTTTTGCTTCTAAAACCTTAGGTGCGTTTGAGTCTTACCGAGATGGCACTTTGGTAATCACCAAGCCAGCAGACAGTGTGAAAACCTGGCCGTTGGTCGGTGAAAAAGTTCATGCGGTTTGGTATGAAGCGGCGGACGATCTACCAACTTTTATTGAAAAGCGTCAGCCACAAATTAAAGGGTTCTTTAGTTGGTTTGTTGACAGTGCGACAGGTGCGGCGAAAAGTGTGTTTATGCTGATTGGTGCGATTATTATTGCGGGGATCATGCTTGCTTGGGCACAACCTGCGGCTAGGTCGATACGTAAGATCTTCATTAGTTTTACCGATGAAGTAAGAGGTCCGGATTTGCACCAACTTACCACTGCAACTATCAGGCAAGTCGCCGTGGGCATCATTGGTATTGCTTTCTTAACAGCAATGGCATTTGGCGGTGTCGTTGCATTATCCGGCGTACCGGCCGCAGCCTTGTTTACACTTATCGCACTAGTCTTCGCTATCGTTCAACTTCCGGTCACTATTATTGCTTTAGTCGCCGTTGGTTTGTTGTGGGCGGGGGACAGCGGAACGATTCATAACGTGATCTTTACCATCTTACTGATCGCCGCTAGCTTGATTGATAACTTCTTAAAACCATTGATTCTCGGGCGAGGGTTAGAAGTCCCGATGCCTATTGTCCTTATTGGTGCCGTTGGCGGCATGATGTCCGGCGGTATACTGGGTATGTTTATTGGCGCTGCATTCTTAGCTGCTGGTTATCAGGTGTTTATGAAGTGGGTCGATACGGAAACTCAGGACGTTGTTGATGTCGTAGAGAGTGAAGAGTTTCAGGAAGAGAAAACAGAAGCTAAAGAGTCCAAGGATTAAGTTAGTTATGAATAGGCAGTTAGACCGTGGGATCGCACAAGCCCATGTGAAGTGCGCTTGTTGATAGTCATTCGAGCAACTAGAAGGCCGCTGTTCTAGTTGCTTGTGAATGCAAATAATCAGTGCTGGAAACTTAACGATTAGTCGTAAACGGACAAACAACCTTTTAGTTTTCGTAAATACTGTTTCAATTTATAAATCATTGCTTGATGTTTTTCAGAGGCGTAACGTTAATTGCGTTGCTTAAGTAAATCGCAACGTTATGTTTTTATTGGAAAAAGGAAATGGATATGGCTTACGAAGGCTACAAAACATTTACTGCAAAACAAGAAGAAGCCGTTCTTTATGTTACGTTTGATTTTGGAACGGTAAACGTGCAAGGGCAGGAAATGTTGACGGATTTGAACGGTTTAGCGCTACGTCTGGAACGTGACCGTAACGTGAAAGTGGTTGTATTCCAATCTGCTAATCCAGAAATTTGGGTTTGTCATTACGACACCGAATTGCTGAAAGAAATGTCGACAGAAGCGGTTTCTCGTGAAGAAGCGAAATTGCTTGACCTTCAATCAGTGTTAGAAAGGATCAGCAAGCTACCACAAGCAACGATAGCTAAGTTGGAGGGATTTGCCCGTGGTTGTGGTCATGAATTTGCATTGGCATGTGATATGCGCTTTGCCGCACGCGGTAAATACAAATTTATGCAGATGGAAGTTGGCATGGGCATCTTACCGTGCGGTGGTGGCGCATCTCGGATGGCACGCCAGGTTGGTTTAGGACGTGCTCTAGAAATCATCTTGAGTGCTCGCGACTTCGATGCGGACGAAGCAGAAGCGTACGGCACCATAAACAAAGCGTTGGAGCCTGATGAGATTGGTCCTTATGTTGATGAGTTAGCGCAGCGAATTTCTAAGTTCCCAGCTGAATCTATTAATGCATGTAAGCAAATGGTGTACGAGTCAATCGATAAGCCAATCGATGAAGCGTTGAAAGCCGAAGCTTACTGGCTTTACCAAGCAACCAGTAAAACGCCAGCGGTTAAGCGCTTCCAAATTGCCGATGACCAAGGTTTAGAGCACGATATCGAAAACCAAAGAAACTGGGAAGAACTGGTTATGAAGGTGCAAGACATTAACTGATCATTCATAGCTTGATTGTCGATATAAGATTAAAGGCGAGTTTTTTGGCTCGCCTTCAATTGACGAGTAAATTTGGCTCTGCTTGCTGTCGCTCATGTAAACCAGACGATTATCAGTGACAATTCTAGAAAATGGCTAGATTTGTTTGAAAATTCATCAGTTTAGGCATTAAGTTTTTGCCGTGTCGGTCAATATTTTTAATTAATAGAATCGATTGTGTCGATCAATCAAATCGATCGATAGAAATTTACTGTTGATTGATAAAAATATTTATCCGTAACGACACCTTTTGATCATCGAACAGTATACAATTATGCGTATAATCGCCGCTTCTTAAATGCATCAAGTTCAAATCTTGATCAGAATTGCAGTGAATGAAAGCTAAACGGATTTTAGTTGTTGAATTAGGGATAGGGAGAGTGGGTTAATCTAGGACAGTTGTAATGAGTTGGGGCATCAAAGTAGTATTTTTAATTTCGGTATTATTGCTAACGGAATTACTCGCCACAAAACTAACCGCCATCAATAACGAAAAAGAATCTGAACAAGTTATCAGTGCTATCAATAAAGAGATGAAAGTCATCTTTAATGACGCATTGATTACGGCTGAAGTATTGAAAGAAGTTGTGGTGCTTTCTAAGAACCATGACATGTCATCAGCAGAGTTTAATAAACTTAGTCGTAAGCTTTTATCCACTTATACCAATGTGGATGCCTTGTTATACCTTCCAAAAGGGGTCGTGCAATATGCTTATCCCTACGACGAGCATAAAGCGGCAATTGGTCACAACGTTCTTGAAGACCAAACACGAAAACTTGGGGCAAACCAGTCTGTAAACTGCAAGAAAAACACGATTATAGGTCCCGTCACCTTAGTTCAAAATGGTAAGCAAGCATTCATCCTCAGAAAAGGTATCTCAGACGATGCGAATTTCATCGGTTTTTCTTCTTCCGTTATCTATTTAGAATCAATCGTTAGCAAACTAGAGCAAGTATTAAACCAAAACCACGTGAATCATTACTCTGTTGTTGGCTATGATCCTGATAACAGCAACTATTATGACAAAGTGATCAGCTCTAAAGGTGAGATTGATTGTGACATTCATACTGGCGTCGTGACGATTTTTAACACCAATTGGCAAATCTCAATATCGCCAGAGGACAGTGGCTTGATCCCACGAGTGGTTATTTTTGCCACTTTGTTGACGCTACTAATATTGGTGACAACACCGGTGAGGTACTTCAACAAGTTTCGTCATTCAGAAATGCAGCGAGATAGCCTGCAAAATGAAGCGCATACCGATTACTTAACTGGACTCCTAAACCGTCGTGGTCTTGAGACCAAGTTTGAGGTGTTAAGAAAAGAGAATACGGCAGGCTCAATTGCTGTGTTTGATATCGATTTTTTTAAGAGCATTAATGATACTTATGGTCATGAGGTGGGGGACATCGTATTAGCTCAGTTCTCTAAGCTATGCGAAGCAAACACGAGCCATGATTTCACTCTTTCTCGCACTGGTGGTGAGGAATTTATGTTGTTGATGCCAAACACTAACGCTCGACAAGCATACCTATACTGCGAGCGAGTAAGAAAAACAGTGGCGAATACGCCCGTGTTTATCAATGATATGTACATTGATATCACGGTAAGTATTGGGGTCGCCTATTTTGACGGCACAGACTCTCTAAAAGACGCATTAAGAGAAGTGGACCGAGCGTTATACAAAGCGAAAAACTCAGGGCGAAATCAAGTGTGTTGGACTCGTTAAGAATGAAGTCTCAAATAGTATGCCTATAGCTTTACTTGATGTCTGAGAAGACTCACAGATATTAGGTTATCAGCTTGTAAACAAAGCCTTGTTTTTGTTTAACTTTAAGAGCGGATCGAAGTGAATTGAAGGTGCAATACAATGCTATGGATAGTGACCAAGTACTTAACCACGGCGGCAATCGTCGTATTAATTTCTGAAGTGGCGAAAAGAAGTGACAAACTTGGTGCCTTGGTAGCAGCCTTACCAACGGTGACTATTTTGGCGCTGGTATGGATGTATATTGAAGGTCAAGGCACAGAAAAACTGTCCAACCACGCTTTCTACACGTTTTGGTTTGTCGTGCCGACGTTGCCAATGTTTTTACTCTTCCCGTATTTGCTAACCAAATACTCCTTTTGGCTGACGCTATTAATCAGCTGCGTAGTATCGGTAGCTTGTTTTGCTTTGACAAACTTAGTAGCAAAGCAATTCGGAATCAATTTGCTGTGACAAGGTTTTTCTGGCTCCCAACCTGACATACCAGCGTTTACCTTA
This sequence comes from Vibrio sp. L85, assembly GCF_963871815.1. Classification (NCBI taxonomy): domain Bacteria; kingdom Pseudomonadati; phylum Pseudomonadota; class Gammaproteobacteria; order Vibrionales; family Vibrionaceae; genus Vibrio; species Vibrio sp. L85. Next base: position 175,998 of record NZ_CAWMYL010000168.1, on the reverse strand, counting down.
ATAGATTCGCTATCTGCTGTGGTAAAGCGTGAAACAAATGCAACGCTTACTGATAACAACACAAGCGCATCGCACTTCAATCATCGACTTCAACAATGACCCGAAACATACGGTATTTATTGGCTTCGTTGTTAGCGGTTAGGTCGCCGGATTACTTATATTAGGTTGAACGCCACAGAATAGGGTCGTTGAGAAAAATGAACAACACTTGTCAAAATAAGAGTTTTAGTGTTTTACATCCTGGTGTTCGCTACCGAGTCAAAAAAGAATTTTATGATTATAACGGTGAGCGGTATCAAGTTGATGAGGAAATGGTGTTTATTGACCATAACTTCGTTCCTTATGAAAGTGGTTTATCACTCTTTTTCCGAACACATAACCGAGACCTTCAGATCATGCTTTGCAATCGGGAGGGCTTACAACAACACATCGTTCATGAGCTAGGTACTTATTTTGAACGACAGCAATAAATTTAGTTAAAGGTGAACTGGAAAACCAAAATGAGTTGTGAAGATTGTTCAGATGCCGCGAGAAAAATAAACAACCCTAAAGATTTGGCGAATGCAATGTGCTTTCTCAATGAAAGAACGGAGGCTAAAACGCTTAAATACTTGGGTTACGGCAGTTGGGGTGAGCCTTTTTCTCAGATGATAAATCGGAAAGGGTGGAGTGATTTAATCTGTAACTACTTTGCCTGTCGAACCTGTGGTCAAGTATTCAATCTATATGCTGAAACCTACCACGGTTCGGGAGGAGCCATCGCCGCGATCGATTCGATTGCAGGAAAGTTGTTTATCGATGAATTTGTCACTTCTCAGATTGACGAGGATTGAAAGCATAAGATGCTGTTGTTTGTCCTTATCTTGCTCTTTACGGCTTTATCAGTGCATGGCTCGGTGGTAGGGACTTGTACGCAGGGAGACGATAGCCGTTTTTTCAGCTCTGGTAGTTATACCCAAGTAACCTCGAGATGCTAGGTTCAGCGAGACTGACTTGGTTTGTAGACGCGGCGGCGATTTAAAGGTTTAGTGGGTCTAAATCAAGAATCGGCAACAAAGTATACAAGCCAAGGTCCTTATATTTGCAAAGAGTGCCCTTTGGGAGCATGTCTTTGACTCGCTTTTTAGTCAAACAAATGGCTGCGTCAAACAACTTCATCCTTTTGCTCTTGTAACCAGCGACGTGGTGACATTCCAGAGACATTTTGAAAAGCGCGGGAGAAGCCAGAATAGCTACTGTAGCCGACTTCATCAGAGACCCAATTCAACGGCTTATTTTGCAATAACATCGATTGCGCGACTGATACTCGCCACTTTTGTACATAATCCCCCGGAGTTTCACCAACCACTTGTTTAAAGGTCTCGATAAATTGAGTCCGAGACATCGCAGCGATGGACGCCATTTCATTGATATGAAAGTGACGAGGTGGTAATTGATGCACTTCAGTAATGACATTGGCAAGGCGAGGGTGGGAAAGGGCGGCAAATAGACCGTGCTCGATTTTCTGCTCTTGAATTAAGTGACGGAAGATCAAAGCCATCAGAGTGTCGCTTAGCTTGTCCATCAAAAACTCCTGTCCTACTGAGTTCTTGCTGGCTTCTTGAGACAACATATCTAATACCGGTGTTAAGTTTGGCGCAGCTTCAAAGGGGATGACTATCACGTCTGGTAATACGGACAACAAAGGATTTATCTGACCACCTCTATAATCCACGTTTGCACACACCAATTCACTGTCTTCACCTCCTTCCAATCGATGAGGGGTATTATTCGGCAAATAAATAACGCAAGGTTGTGTGAGCCGTTTTGGATTTTCTCCTGCAGGCGTCAAGATTAAATCACCCGCATTGAGTACATGAAGGTGACCTCTGTTGTGGTGGTCTGATTGAAATGAAGAAATGCCACACAAATGCCCGGAATAGAAAACACCAGTCCGTATTGAGAAGTGTTCCATCAGCTGTGATAACAAGTCCATTTTACCTCCGAACGATTTGCGTATTTTTTTGGTCATTAGTCCCTCTTTAGACCGGAAGAGTCCGCTAATTTATTCACACAAGGTAAACAAACAGACAAGGAGCTTACTATGTCACGCATTAAATCAACTGGTCGAAAACTCACTTTAATGACCGCTTTACTCGGAACCAGTTTTTCATTAATGGCTGCGGATGTAGGCATGAGCGTTGATGCTAATGATCTTGCGATCAAGGGATATGACCCAGTTGCGTACTTTACAGATAATGGCGCAGTGCAAGGCAAGCCTGAATATTCAGCCACTTACAACAATGCTATCTACCACTTTGCTAATGCGGCAAACCGTGATCAATTCAAAACGGATCCACAAGCTTACGCACCACAATACGGTGGTTACTGTGCATTTGGTGTAGCGATGGGTAAAAAGTTCGAAACTGACCCTCAAGCGTGGAAAATTGAAGACGGCAAACTATATCTGAATCTTGATAAATCAGTGCAAAAGCGCTGGTTGGAAGATACACAAGGCTTTATTCAAGATGCCAACTCTAATTGGACAACCATAAAAGTCGTTGACGCTGATAAGCTGTAACTGTCTTCGATAAATTCCTTTCCTACTGTCCGCCCAAGGCGAATCATTTGGTTCGCCTTTTTTCGATGGGCTATTAGAAGGGCGGAATACACAAAGTGAGATTAATAGGAGCGGTTTATGTTGCCCTTAACTCACTGGTTATTTATCAACATCACCAATCACGCCTTCATGTGAAAGATCGCCAGAAAGTTCTGCTTGAACTTCGGCTAGACTTTCCTCTTCCGCCGCAACAATCTTACCTGTGAGAGCATCAACCTCGACTTCGTACGCTTTATCTCCACGTTTAATAAACACATCCCACTGGGTATCAGGTTCATCGTGACGAATGCCTAGCACCTCAACATCTAACGCCCCTAGCGCTGCTTTAATGGCATCTTCTTGACTGATGATTTCTGCATCGGCGGCAGCATAACTTGGCAGGCTTAACACACCAAAAGCGGTTAGGGCGATACATAATATGAGTTTTTTCATTGAGTTCTCCTTAAGCGCTAATTTCATCTGAGAGAGGTCTTTTATTGTCGTCTCCATAGTGTAGGTGACGGTGTAAAAGAAATGTGAATACGGCATTGAACAAGCTCGTCCCGATAGAATTGTCGTACTGCGTCTATCGCTGCGTTAACGAACTTTAGCGTTCAACCCATCCTTGATGGTCTGGAGGGTTCGAGCTATACAAGTTTTTCACACTTCTATTGATAGCTTAGTGACGATTAAAGTCATGATTGGATTGAACTCGTTGTATGAATAGAAATTTGATGCTCAATTTTGGTGTTGTACTCATTACGTTACTTGTCCCTTACGCTGTTTTGCAAATTGGAACTCCGACTCTTGAATGGCCCCTATTTTGGCAGGTGCGCACTTATTTGGTTAACTACAGTGGCATTGTGTCAATGTTGCTTATGTCGTTGTGCGTGATTTTATCTGTTAAACATTGGCCTTTAGAGCGCTGGTTAGGAGGGTTAGATAAACAATATCGATTGCATAAGTACCTTGGTATTTCTGCCGTGTTTTCGGCGTTGTTTCATTGGGGCACATTTTTAAGTGATGATTTCGCAATGGATTTTGGTTTTGTCGAACCAAAGGATGAGACTTTCCCGTTTTGGAAACTAATAGATGCAATGGGCGACCCTGCTCAGCTTATTGGTGAGTATGGCTTTTACCTTTCCGCTGCGTTTGTTCTGATCGCATGGATTAAAAAGTTTAAGCACAACGTCTTCCAACTCACCCACAAAGTGCTTCCGTATTTATACTTATTTTTAGTTTTACACATGGTGATGTTTTTTGAGGCGAGTCTATGGCTAACCCCTTCTGGAGCCATTCTCTTATGTGTGAGTGGGTTAGCAACGGTAGGGTGCTTCATGACCATCTTTAATTTGAATGGTAAGAAGAAATGCCATGATGCCAAAGTACAAAGTATCAAGCCGATCAGTAATGGCATTGAAGTCATGCTCAAAGTTGATTCAGCGGAGTTTGTTTATCAACCAGGTCAATTTGCCTTTGTCGATTTTGGTGATAACGAGCGCCCACACCCTTTTAGTTTAGCTTCCGCTTACCATCAAAATGGTGAAGTAAGGCTCATGATCAAAGCGAATGGCGATTACACCTCTGCGTTGAAAGGTTCTTTAAAGGTTGGACAAGCTGCGCGTATTGAAGGACCGTATGGACGGTTCAATTTTCAAGATAATGCAGAACGACAAGTTTGGTTTGCCGCAGGCATTGGTATTGCGCCATTTTTAACTGCGATAGAGACAGTTGGTACGAGCAAAACGGTGTACTTGTTTTACAGCTATCGAGAAGAAGATAAGCCACTTTTGGAGGAGCTAAAACAAAGAGCAAAGAAGGCTGGTGTTACGCTATATACGAAGAACACAAGTGTACAAGGTCGATTCAGAAATGCAGAAGTCACAGAGTGTGTAGAAGGTACTAGACATTGCAGTGTGTGGTACTGTGGACCATCAGAATTAGGCAAGACACTTGAGAAAGCATTTGTAAGGTTAGGTTTACCGGCGAAGTCATTTCATCGAGAGTTGTTTGAATTGAGGTAGTTAGAAATCGCTATCTGTTTACACAAAGGCGAACCGTTTGGTTCGCCTTATTTGGTATCTTTAGATGGGGTTGAATCGCCAATATCTGCGGTTAGAAAATGGTCTGCTTCTTATCTTTAAAGTAGAAAAATACGCTGATGGCGATAAACAAGAACGTAAAGTAATAAAAGAATGAAGATAGCGAAGCGATGAAATCGATGTGCTGTGCGATCTGTTCTTGCGTATAGTTTTGCGAGATTAACTTGTAGTAATAGGCATAAAGAATACCAATTGAGCCGTAGCCTAGGTTAAACATTAAACCTTTAAAGCTAAGTACCGTCGCTCGGTTGTGAGATTCCGTTTTCTTGTTGAGATGATAACTAATGAAAATGTTCATCGTCATAATGATGAAGATAAGGATCAACGCCGGAATGACGCCGTAAATAGACCATCCAAGGCTAATCCAATAATACGTCGCCATACTCGCAAACCCCATTATTGCAATGAACGTTTTCGGAGCCATGCTTTCTGCTAAACGACGACTTTGTCCTGCCAACAAAATCTGCAACACACTGATGCCTGCACCAATAAAACCAAAGTAAATAATCGGAATATCAATGGCACGGTAGTACTGGCTATTCATGGTTAAAAACATACGTGATGTATGCTCAAACAAGCTGTAGTAGAGAAGAATGAACAATACATAAGGCGTCGACAATACCCATTTTGCCGTGTTGAGGGTCAGCTTCATACTCTCCATCGTGGACGCTAACTTACTGCTGTTGCTCGGGATGACTTTTTTCGCTTCTCTCATGCTGAATGCCGAGTAGATAGCAATCATTGCTACAAACAAGGTCGCATAGACGGGGATTCTCATGATGTCTTGTGTAGACTCTGGCTCTGCGAATCCTAAGAAATGATAAACGCTTGCCATAAAGTTGACGTCGTACATGGCTGCACCCAAAAGGGTGACGACTATACCGATACTCGAAGACAGTCGAAGTTGGATTTGCAGCACTCGTGGCCACAAATCTTCTTTGCCTTGCTCTTTTAGCGTGTCGTAAGCCAGCGCTTCATCTGCGCCGCTTGCCAATGCCATAGCTAAGCCACTCAACACTCGGTTAATCAAAAATACAATGAAAACAAAAGTGGGATTTCCTGTAGGGACAAAGGCGATCATTGCAATTTCGATGAACATCACTATCGAAGATAGCACCACCAGTCGTTTGCGTCCTAATGTGTCGGCAAATGCACCGGAAGGGACTTCAGCTAGCACGATGGTTGCAGCCCAAACCACATTGAGCATCGCAAATTGAGACAGTGTTAAGCCGTAATCTAAATAGAGTAGAGTGAACACTGGATAGTAGAATCGCGCAAAGTAACTGCTTCGGAACATTAAGAAGCAGCGGACATTACGGATTTGCAGAATTTGTTTTAGCGTCATGAAATATCAGCACTTTGAATAATATAAGTTTATGTATAAACCTTTTTTAGTTCTGTGGTAAAGGTCTGTACTGGGAAATCATGATATCTCGTGGCGCATAGTCGCTATTCTTTGCTATCGGCTCAATGCCTCACCAAGCGGTCTGAAATAAGCTTGCAGTGCCTGGTGAATGACTTGGCGATGAGCAATGTCTGGATAGACGATAATGGCGTCCGCCTTAGTTGTGCCGGAAACCAAATAAGAGTTTTCGATGCCCGAGCAAGATTCTACGACGGCTTCAAATGCTCTTGCCATCATCTCCGTAGGTTGAGAAAAGTAACTAGCGCCCATTGCTTTATCCGCTTTAACGCTTCGAGTCACGTAATCGTGTTTATCTTGTCCGTCGGCACTGAGCAAAGTTGTATCGAAAATCTTAAGCAGTCGCTCGTTTAATGGGTGAGGGAAATGCTCTGCGTTATGCAGCCAGCAATCACTGGCAAATATCGTCTTACGTTGTGGACCTGATCTATCACCAATATCAAACGCTTTTTCCGCGATGTAATGGTCGAACGCATGCCAGAACTCATGAGCAAGTGCACCAGCACCTGCATTCTTAGCTAAAGCAAGTTCGCGTTGATTCGGTGCATAATGCGCTTGAACACCTTTACTTCCACCTGTACCGAAGGCGAGGTTCAAATTGCCTCTTAGCCCTATGGCGGAAGGTGGCAACGCTAAGAGATAAGCTAAGTCAGCCAAAGAATCAAAGCTCAAGTTTGCAGCGAGATCTTTTTCCTCCGTATTAACCCATTTGCCAATCCGGATACCACCAATGCCAAAGGTCTCTTTAATATCGATGAACGACACTTGCTCCCCATGACGATAGTCAGGACCTTTTCGCGTTTTGTATTTAAAGCTGGTTAATTGCAAGGCATTCCTCGGAATTGGCGTTGATTGAGTTTCCTCAAACTTATACTCAAAAGGTAAGGTGTCAGATTATAGCGTAATAGAGGCGGAAGTAACTGACTCCTTCTACACTAAAGGTAGTGCTCTTGTGCAAATAACTCAGAGATTCAATCACTTTGATGCGCTATGTCGTTCCTTTCTCGAGTTCACTAAATACGGATATTTTATGCAGCCAACCTTTCTGGTTTTTAGACAAAATAAAGAACATAGCCGATGGACCCGTTAACTCAAGGACTCGTTGGGGCATCTTTGTCTCAGTCGGCAAGTAAAAAACAGCATTTAGTGGCGGCAGGTGTGCTTGGAATGCTTGCAGGCATGGCGCCAGATTTAGACATTCTGATTCAGTCTTCGAGCGACCCGCTGTTGTTTCTTGAATACCACCGACAATTCACCCATTCATTGGTGTTCATTCCTATTGGCAGTTTGCTCTGTGCATTGGCTTTATACCCAATGCTCGGCAAAAGGTTTGGGTTATCGTTCAAACAAAGCTGGTGGTATTGCGCACTTGGTTACGCGACACATGGTTTACTGGATGCGTGCACCAGTTACGGCACTCAACTGTTCTGGCCGCTAACCAATGCTCGTTATTCGTGGAATACGGTTTCTGTTATCGATCCTCTCTTTACGCTTCCAATTTTAATTGGCGTTCTGTTTGTGTTATTGAAACGTAACCCTTGGTACGGGCGAATCGCTTTAATTTGGGCACTCGCTTATCTCTCCTTCGGAATGATTCAAAGAGAAAGAGCAGAAGAGACTGGATGGAAGGTGGCTAAAGCAAGACAACATGTGCCGTTGCGATTAGAAGCTAAACCCACGTTCGCAAACATTCTGGTTTGGAAAGTTATCTACGAAGCTGATGGTAACTACTATGTGAACGCCATAAGAGTAGGGACGTACACAAAAATCTATACTGGTGAATCTGTGACTAAATTAGATGTCAGCAAAGATTTTCCTTGGTTAAGCCGTACATCACAGCAAGCCGCAGATATTGAGCGATTCCGATGGTTTTCTGATGGCTTTGTCGTACGAGATCCCAACAATGAACGGCGTATCATTGACGTACGTTACTCACTAGTGCCAAACCAGATAAATGCCTTGTGGAGCATTGAGCTTACGAAAGCTGCTAAGGAAAGCGCTCATGTGGCATACACGACACATCGTGATATGTCTGCTGAATCAAGACGAGCATTTATCGATATGCTAAAAGGCGACGACTAGGCGTATTGAAAGTCTTTAACGAGCGTGGGCTTTTTGGAGAAGAAAAGTTTGCTAAACAAGGATTTGTATTCCCACCCAAGAGATAGCAACCTTTTCGCTAAATTTTGGTTTTCGATGATTGCAACTTCAACGCCTTGGTAGTGATGTGGATTGCTTTTGATGTAGTTGATAAAAGCCGTTAGCACACCTTGACCTCGTACCGAAGGATCAAACTTGATCGACACTATTGAAAAACGTTGACTGGCGATAGAGCAACGAACAAAGCAATAACCGAGTGGGTGACGGATGGTTTCCGATAGCTCAGGAAAAGGGCGAGTAGCTAAGTCTTGAGACAGCTCGTCGTATTGATGACACAGATGGTGAAAAAGTTGTTTTGCCTCGTTGTTCATAGGTGAGCCTCCTGAGTGTTACGTTTGAAAGCTGTTGATTTCATAAATATTGTAAACACAGGAAGCCGTACTAAATGCGGTGAACTTTGATGGAGGCAAGTTCCTCTTTTTGAAAGTAATGGAATTTCAAATGAAAATTCGTGATCTCTATAAAGCCCTTACCCAAAGTTAAAAGCGAGGTTGCACGGGTACATTCAAAGCTCCTAGTTCTCCAAAGTTATGAAAAACTACGATTTATGGTCAAATAAGGGGCAGAATGTGTTCTTCGGGGGTTAAGGTTGGCAGCCAGAGAGTAATTGATTGGCATCACTTGGCGCTTCCTCAAATATGCAATATTAGCTTACCGACTTTCAGACCTCGGTGGTGTTGACGACGACAATCATGGCGCGCATTCTTTTAAGTTCACTCAGGGCTAAGGCTCTTATTTAGCAAACAACTCGATAACTGCGTTTGGTGCGTGGGACTCGACTTTGAAAGGTAGCGCGTATGAACAAGGTTATTATGTTGGTGATGGGGCTGCTTTTTGCCAGTAGGTTGTTTGCAAGCATTGTTCCTCACGCAACCCAACTCGAACACGATGCGCCCATTCTCCTTCGCTCTGCATTGATCGTTGGCGTGGCAGCGTTCGCTGTTTGGAAAGTGTTCCAGTATTTTAAGAAGAGCAAATCTACCGACTAAGGCGGCGTGAACAAGATTCGTTGGACATCCAACAAAAGAAACACTGGCAATTGAAATCACAGCCCTTAGAATGCGCACTCTAAAAGTTATAACTGATATAGAGTGATTTTATGCTTCGTGATTACACGTTCGATTGTCTTGTGACTATGCCTCGCCATGAACTGGAAGAGTTCAGTGCTCGCATGATCAGTAAAATGGTGCCAGAAGATGTGATGAACGAGCTGTTTACCTTTGATCAAGAAGAAGTAGACAGCGAAGACCGTATGTTATCGGCGCGCCTAGATGCAATGTTACGTATGACTGCAATCGCGCTAAGCGAAATTCAGCAAGCATTTGATGAATCCGATAATGCGAAGCAGAACAGTGAGCGAATGACTCGGCTTGTGCTGTGGCATTTCTACGCGATTTCATTCCGTTTAGAAGAAGCTATCACACTTGAAACGCACTGCGCGCAAGTTGAAAAGCTATTAGAAAATACACCAAACGACGTTTTTGCATGGGTGAAAACGCTAACTGAGCTTCTTCACACCTACGCAGAAATCAACGCGAAAGAGAATCCACAAGACTAAATCAGTTTGGATTAAGCATAAAACCGCAAAAAGTCTCCGGCATAGCTGGAGACTTTTCATATGCTCTTCTATTTCGTTTGCCTTTAATACGGCTAGTTGAAGTAAGTTAATGGTTACTTAAACACTTGGTAGCCATTGATGCTATTACTCTACACAGCTCCAGCCTGTGGTATCGATCGAGTTAATCCAATCGGCAATTAACTGAACACCTTCATCATGAACAACGTGTCTGCCTAGTTCTGGCATCATATTTCCGTTGTCGACATTGATGCGGTAGTGCAACACAGAGTTTTCTGGATCACCCGGTACAATCACATATGGAGATGGACCTTTGTGGAAGGTGATACCACGAGCGCAAATACCCATTTCACTGATCCCTTCACGCCAGTATTCAAACTTGAACGGGTTGCTCGCCGCTTTACCTTCGGTGCGGTGGCAGTGCGCACAGTTCACATCAAGGTACGCTTTGGCATAATCCAGTAGCTCAGTATCCGTTAGATTACTTGCTCCCGCTTCGGTATCAAAGACAGGGGTCTTAGGTAAGTTCTCTGGTGTATCTGGTAAAGCTTCTGTAAATAGCCCCAGCGTTTCCCAATGTACAAGTTGGTTGACTGGCGAGCCATCAGAGACATCTTGAACACTGTTTAGGTTACGAGCTTTAGGACCAATAGGAGAGAAACCTTTTGGCTGTGTGTTACCAGTAGGATCGGAGACATCAGATTCTACTTTGTGACACAAGGTACATTCATTTCGGCTTGGTACTTCATAAGTGAAATTAAGCGTTTCGCCGTTATGTTCTACGCTGCGCTCAAAGGGTACTGATACCGCAGTCAGGTAAGCGTCGGTTTTGTCTTCGTTCCATACGTAAGGCAGGGCAATCCAACCGCTGTCACGACGAATCAAAAGGCGAGTCTCAATGAGCTCTTCGTTTTCACCACGGGCATTCTCAGTGCTCGAAGGCAGCGCAAAGGTTTTAATCAATACGGTACCTACTGGGAAGTCGAACACCTCTTGCTCACGATAGCTTGCAGAGGCTTCGTTTGGCATCACTACAAAGCGGTATTTGCGTGCATAGTCAGTAAAGAGTTCAACGTTCATCTCATACAGAGTACCTTTCGCAGATGCAGCTAAGTTGAGGTTTTGTGTTGGATCTTTCGCGTCTTCAAACAGATTGTATTGCGACAAGCTCACACAGTTTTCACCGTATGTCGCGCTTTCACGTGTAATCGCATCCCAGTTAATACCCGCCACGTCGTCTAGGGTACAGCTTGCGTTGCCAACGATACCGTTTGGTGTATCTGGATTATCAGGATCTGTCGCTCCGTCTTCGGTTTGATTGTAACCATAAACCACGCCATTAATTGTGACGGTATTGATGTCTAATGGCGTCTTAGAATCACAACCTGCGGTAAGTAGCGTTGTTTGCTCATTCTCGTATAAGAAATCAGCATTGGCTGGGTTTTCTGCATAACGACCAATCGCGGTTGGGTCCATGTTATCAACCAATACACCAACACTTGCGCCATTGTTTACTAAACAGTTGCTATCTGCATCGGTAAACTCGGTCAGGTAATTCCAGTTGGTTGTTCCTGTCATACCGTTGAGCGCATCACGCAATGGTGCAAACATCTGTGAACGGATCAGTGACTCTCCAGCGCCATCATAAAACAGAGCAGGGAAGGCTTGATGATTTAACGTGTACGCTAAAATCATATCCTCAATCAGAGAACCATTTGGATTGGCGCCCGTGTTGGTAATGGTGTTGTCGTGGAAATACATATTGGTCGGAACAGGGTTCCAGCCCTGCATAACGGCATTGCCCTCAGATGTCCCATTGAGTGGGCTGTAAGCGTTGGGATCGCCGTTCACCAACAAGTAACTCTTCATAGCAAGTGCCATTGAGTCGTGGTTAGTAATCGTGTTGTTGAAGAACTCACTATTACGTCCGGACAGAATGACGACGCCAGTACCAGGAGGGACGATGCCTACCACGCCACAGCCGCCAAGCCCATTTTGACAGGTAGTATCAACGTAGTTCTCTAAGTTGTTGTCACGAATGACGTTATCAAAGATACGTACATCATCAATTAAGCGACCAATAGTGGTAGCGCCCGGTAGGTCAAACAGCAGCACACCGCCCGTGTTTCCGAGCGCTAAGTTGTCGTAGACATCCACATTCGAACTGTTTTCAATCTCGATACCGGCGATGTTTTTTTCCGCTACGTTGTCACGAATAACCGCACCGATGGTTTGATCCACATAGATACCTGCATCGGCACTGCCGTAACTCCATGTATCTTCAATCAAGACGTTTTGAGATTTTACTGGATAGATGCCGTAAGTACCGCGTAGGTTGCCATCTTCGTCACGTGCACGAGGCACTTCGAGCCAAACCGCCGCGACATCACGAATAATGATGCCTTCAACCCCGTCAGCTTTAAGACCGTTCTTAGAGGCTTCTGCAATTTGGAGATCGGATACGGTGATGTTCGAACCACCACTGATGGCAATACCGTCTTTGCCATCTACGCTACTGAAGTCGAGGTAGGTTTGGTCGATACCAGCACCACGTAACACGAGGTTATTCTTCGAATCGACCGTCAATTGGTTATTCATTTTGAAACAACCAGCGGGCAGTGTTACCACGCTGTTGTCTTCGGCAAGTTCGACCAGGTTTTCAATCGCGGTGACTTGTTCCGCGCTCGCCCATTCCTGACCGTTGCCACATAATTCTGGTGTACCGTATTCAGATAATTCATAACCGCTAGAGGTTTGCGGTTCGTCATAATCGTCACTGTTACAACCCATCAAAAGACTGGAACTGATGAGTGCAGCGACAACCGTTTTGTTTATTCCGTGCATGATTTGCTTCCCTGTAATTAGTGTTATTGACTCAGTCAGGAATAATTAGAAAGAGTGGTTGTATTGGATTCCGTATATGTAGGCATCACCTTCGGAGCGATAGGCGATATCCACGCCCGGTAGAGCGTGCGGCTCAAGCGGCTCAGTGAACGTGACTTCTTCGGCATCAATAAAGGTGAATCCAAAGTCGATTCGGCTGTTTTGATTGAAGGCGTAGGTGGCACCAAAGCTGTAATTGATTCGGTCGGAATCAGGCAATTTATCACTGAATCGAATGCTAAACTTTATGAGTGATTAGAGCTTTTACTTAAGGAATGGGAAGTCATATGGAGCTGTATTTCTTAGGAACGTCCTCTGGGGTTCCAACTAAATCCCGTAATGTTTCTGCGACTGCTTTGCTGGAGAGCAAGGGGAAAGGGTGGTTTCTGATTGACTGTGGAGAGGCGACTCAACACCAATTGCTACACACTCCGTTATCACTGAATTACTTGCGAGCTATCTGTATTACTCACAATCACGGTGACCATTGCTATGGTTTACCGGGCTTGCTCGCCAGTGCAGGCATGAATAACCGCAAAGATCCTCTGACGATCATTGCGCCAGAGGGGATTAAACAGTGGTTTGAAGCGACTCAGGCGTTCACCAAACTCTATCTACCATTTGAACTTCACTTCATTGAAGTAGAGCAGTTTGATTCGATTGAAATTGGTCAGTTTACGATTACCGCAACTGCACTTTCCCATCGTGTTCCTAGCTTTGCTTACTGTTTTGAAGAGTCAACCATTCGTATGTATCCAGACATCGATAAGCTTGAGCAATTGAACATACCGAGGGGACCTATCTGGGGAGAACTTGTGCGGGGTAATGATGTGGAGTACCAAGGTCAAACCTTAATGAGTAAGGCGTTTACTAAGCTTGCACATCCACCGAGAAAAGTGATTATTTGTGGTGATAACGACAAACCAGAAACGCTCGATAGTCTAATTGAAGGTGCGCACCTGTTGGTACACGAATCAACGTACTCAGAAGCGATGAAAGAGCGAGCGGGAGAAGTTGGTCACGCTTATTCTTCTCAAGTCGCCAGTTATGCGCAGACAAAACAAGTTCCGAGCTTGATTCTCACTCACTTTAGTCCTCGCTATCAATTCAGCCCTGAAGCGGAAGTGTCGATCGAGCAGATTCGGCAAGAAGCTCAAACTGCTTACTCTGGTCATCTCTTTCTTGCTCACGATCTCGCGCATTATCGAATTGACAGGTCGGGTTTGGTTGAGGAGATTAAAGACGTAAAAGATAAGAAAGAATAAAGGCTCTTGTCGCGAAAGCAATTTAAAATGAAATCGTCACAACAAGAGCCAACATGTTCTAGATACCGCATTCATTGCAGCTTAAGACTAATGAAATACCTGACTACTAAAGCGTAGAAAACGACTTTCTCCCATCAGTTCACGGAATGCTTCTTTATCTAACTTAATCAAGGTTTCGTGATCGCCTGCTTCCAAATACACATGCTCTAAATTGGCGAGCATTTCATCGCAAATGGTTACCATGTGATAAGCGCTACCCACTGGAGGTATCGCGCCGTTATCGCAATCGGTAAACAAACGATAGACTTCTCTTTCTTTGATTAGATGGAAAGAGGCGTTGAGCTCGTCATTCAATCGAGACAAGCTGATTTTATTATTCGCAGGCAAGACAGCCATCATATGACGACCTTGGTGATCTTCCAAAATCACGCCTTTTGCCAAGTTGTTGAGAGGGATACCCGCTGCAACACCGCTTTGCAGCGAACTATTACTATGACTGTGATTCACGGTTTGAAAGTGAATATGGTGCTCAGTCAAATAGTGGTCGAGCCGGGTTGACATGGTCATGTTAGCCTCCAGAGTGTTGAGACCCACATAAAGTATAGGTAAATCTCTATTCCCCTGACGCTTTACTTGAGCTGTTCTACGCTTAACGAAAGCCAACCACAGAGTATGGCATTGAAAAAGGGAAGCAAAATGAGCAAACCAGTAATAGCGGATAACAAACCTATCAAAGTTGAGCTTGTGCAAGGGCAAGAATATTACTTTTGTCGATGCGGGCGATCTAAGAACCAACCTTATTGTGACGGCTCCCACGCCGGAACCGATTTTAAACCCATGAGCTTTGTCGCTGAAAAGGATGAAGATGCGTATCTGTGTCAGTGTAAGCACACCGCAAATGTGCCTTTCTGCGATGGGACGCATAAGCAGTTCACCTCTGAGCAAGTGGGACAAGAAGGTCCGGGTATCCAAGCGGGACATAACGAGATCCCAATTGCAGTGGCGACGCAAGAAGAACCCACGGTTGAGTTTATTCACCAACTGGCAAGAGAAGGGCTGTCAAAGTTAGGGCACCATGGACCTATGACTGCGATGGGGGTGCCGAGAGACCAATTGCCCCATTGGGATGACCTGCAAATGATGGTTGCACAAATGGCAACCAAACCTCTGATGGAGGATGTGTCAGTCAAAACTGAATTGGTAATTGGTCCGAAAGCGAAGAAGCCGCTGGTACTAAAAATTCCATTGTTTGTCTCTGACATGAGCTTTGGTGCGTTATCAGAAGAAGCCAAAATCTCACTCGCGAAAGGTGCGGAGTTAGCCGGAACCGGAATCTGCTCCGGAGAAGGTGGCATGTTGCCAGAAGAACAAGCGGCGAACTCCCGTTATTTCTATGAACTGGCGAGTGCGCAATTTGGTTACGACGAATCTAAGTTGCTCAATGTTCAAGCCTTCCACTTCAAAGGTGGACAGGGAGCAAAAACAGGGACTGGTGGTCATCTACCAGCCAATAAAAATGTGGGTAAAATATCGCAAGTGCGTGGCATTCCCGAAGGGCAATCTGCGATTTCACCCCCGACGTTTAAAGATCTGCATACCGCAGAAGATTTCAAAGAGTTTGCAGATCGGGTACGTGAAGTGACAGGTGGTATCCCGATAGGCTTCAAGCTCAGTGCAAACCATATCGAAGAAGATATTCAATTCGCACTCGATGCCAGTGCGGATTACATCATTTTGGATGGTCGTGGAGGAGGTACGGGCGCAGCGCCTGCTATGTTCCGTGATCACATCAGCGTGCCAACTATTCCCGCTCTCGCTAGAGCAAGACGCTACCTGGATGCACAAGGTATGAGTGACCGCGTCACGTTAATTGTCACGGGTGGACTGCGTGTTCCAATGGACTTTGTAAAAGCGATGGCGCTCGGTGCAGATGGCGTTGCGATTTCTAACAGTGCGATGCAGTCGATAGGTTGTGTAGCCGCGAGAATGTGCAATACCAACAATTGTCCAGCAGGCATTGCAACGCAAAAAGCCGATTTAAGACAGCGGTTGAATGTGGATAAAGCCTCGGTTCAATTGAAGAACTTTTTTGAAGCCTCGGTTGAGTTGATGCAAGTGATGGCAAGAGCGTGTGGACACGATGATCTTTGCAAGTTTAATCAACGCGACCTCGCCACTTGGAATCGCGATATGGCGTTGCTTTCTGGGGTGAAATACGCAGGCGTAGACAAGCCTTAACGTTTCTCTTGCTCTGATTCGTGCCTGTTTTACTGTGGCTGCAATTTGTACGATTGATAATTGAGCTCATATGGACCATAATATTAAGACCATTTGGTCTATAGGAGCTCAGTATGGCAACGGCAACATTAAAAAGCTTTAAACCGAAGCTGCCTCACAAGGCAAACTTTTGGTTTATGCTGGGCATTGAAGATGCCGAAACCGGTCGTACCGATGCGGTTCATAAAGGGTTTGAGCCAAAGGTATACCGTAATATCGTCGAGCGTGTGAAGCTTTCTCAAAGCGAATTCCAACACGTCACATTGATCCCGGTGAGCACCATCAAACGTCGACTCAAAAACGAAGAGCGCTTCAACACGCAAGAGAGTGATGCCATCTATCGTTTAGCGATGCTACTTAAGCTAGCAACAGAACTGTTTGATGATGAAGAACGCGCACTAGGTTGGATGCGAGAGAATGTTTACGGTTTGGGTGGCAAGCGCCCATTAGACATGGTTTCAACCACGGTTGATTTTGAAATCGTCAAAGATTTGATTGGACGACTAGAGCACGGGGTATTCTCGTAATATGAAGCTCTATCGACTGACTCAAAAGAAGTTCTCTGAGTCTCCATTTAGTCCAATCGGTGCCAAGCTATACGGTGGGCGATGGAACTCGAAAGGAACCGAAGCACTGTACTTTTCTCAATCCGAATCTCTCTGCTCGTTAGAAGTTTTTGTGCATGTAAACAACGATCCGGCGATCACCAAACTCTATGACTTGTATCGTATCGAGATGCCGGAATACTTAATTGCTGCATTGGATGAAGAAGATCTGCCAGTCACTTGGCGCTCCATTCCTGCTAGTGAATCCACACAATACATTGGCGACCAGTTTCTCAACGATCCGCATCCTGAGTTCGCTGCACTGCAAGTGCCTTCGACGATTTCTCCTCGTGACAACAACTACGTCGTCAATCCAAACCATCCCAAGATGAAAGACATCCTGAAGAAAGCAGAGAAGCTTGATTTTGCTTTCGACCCACGAATCTTCAAATAAAAAAGCTCAGAGACTAGGGTCTGTTGATTTTTTGCGGTTAAATTTTGTTCGAGATAGAATCGTTTTAGGCGCGGCAAGAAGTATGTAGCTTAGTCATTCTAAGTAAATGCTTCTTAACAAAGCATAAAACGATTCTAGCCGAACCCTTCGGGCAGCCTTTGTGCTTCATTTCTACTGCGTTATCGGCTTTTCATGTAGGCTAGCTACACTTCAAAGCCTCTGTCTTGTAGAAATTTCCCACAAAGTGCTGCAAAAATCAGCTCAAAAGATCAACAGACCCTAGATTAACGCTGAGCTTTTCTTTCTCTCTTTTCCATTGGGCTAATGCTGAGCAGTCAGTTTTTGATTGTCACTCAACGCCTTCTGATAGCTACTCAATACAATTTCTGCGCCTTTGTAAGAGAGGTGGCTTGCATCGGTGTACATGGCATTGTTGCTGCCCACTTTCATTGCGCATTTGCCCCGTTGGCAGATGTAGTTAGTAAGGTCGACAAACTCCACATGTTCAAATTGGTCAAAGTACGCTGCCAGCGTTGCTACATGATGCGGGTGTGACTGCTTCGGCGAAAAGTCACATTCATTGCCTGTGTTGTCACCAAACAATTGCGCTTTCCATAAGCATTCGCCAATAGCATGCGGTGCAGAGGGTGTTGGACCAAAGACAACGATTTCTCTGTCTTCTAACTCGTTCAATAGATGGGTGAGCGAAGCTTGGTAGTCCTGCTTAGAGAGCTCTTTATTGAAGTTAGAAGAAATCACCACACGTCGAATTGAAGGCGTATTCTGAATGGTTTCGACTGCATCGGTGAAGAAGCTTCGACAAGATAGATTAGTGACTCCTGCAATCATGTCGACATAACCGATCGCACAAGAATCTTGCGTAAGCTGGACAACTCCCGTAGGTGTGTCATTTGAGAGCTGCTGAACAAAGACCATGCTGTGACTGTTACCCAACACTGCGACAGTAGGTTCTGAAGATGATGAACAAGTTTCGTTGATGGTTGTATTACCATTACATGCAATGCCATAGCCATTGTTTACACGCATGGCTTCGAAAAACGCACTACGGTCGGGAAAGCCTCCATTTTTATGACCGACGACACCAAAAGCAAGCAGCGGCAGGGTGACTAACACAAGTGATGCAGCAAGTGTGCTCATGCCGATTTTCTTGCGGCTACGGAAAGGCTTTTCAACAAAGCGCCAAGTTAGATAAGAAAGGGCAATTAGAGCGACAAGATAAAAAGCTAGGCTGAACTCTTGTCCTGCAGTAAGTACGTAGCGATAAAAAAACAGCAATGGTATGTGCCATAAATAAAGGCTATAGCTGATCAACCCAACAAAAACCACCGATTTGAGGCTTAGAGCTTTACCCAGCGTGTTGTCTTTGGATGAGAACAAAATGATAAGTGCGGTGCCAACCACAGGGATTAACAGCATGATCCCAGCGCCATCTTTTGATTTATCAAACAACAAAGCAGAGGCGAGAACTAGCGTTAAACCAATCATGCCTATAGTGTTGTTGGGTTTGATGACGGTTTTGCGCATCACTAGGGCAATCAGAGAGCCCGCCGCCAGTTCCCACGCACGAGAGAAAATCATGTAAAAGGCGAAATCAGGATCACCACTGGCGTACCAAATAGTCATCAGGCTTAGTGCAAACACCGCAATGAAGAAGGTGAGGTAAGACATGAGTTTGCCACGTGCCAGAAGCATAAGCAGAAGAGGGATCACAATGTAGTATTGTTCTTCTACACCTAAGCTCCAAGTATGAAAGAGCGGATTGGCTTGTTCTTCCAGCCCAAAATAATTGTGCCCTTTGAGGTAAAGCAAAACATTAGAAGCGGACAGAATGGAAGACACAGAAAACTCGCCCACCTCTTTGTGTGCGTGGGGAAGGAACAACCACCAAGAGAGTAGATAACATACTGCAATAACCAACAGCAGTAAGGGTAGAATTCGACGAATACGGCGCTCGTAGAAATCAGCAAGGCTGAATTGGTTGTTATCCAAATCGTTTATCACAATTGTGGTAATTAAATAGCCACTGATCACGAAAAACACATCTACGCCGATAAAGCCACCAGCAAACGCTTTGATGTCTGCATGGAAAAAGATCACCAATAGGACCGCAATCGCTCTTAATCCATCTATTTCTGCTCGGTAAGTCATCATCATCTCTCCCTAGTCAACAAACTCACTAACGCAAAATACGCACCAAAAATTAGGCTTATAAAATCAGTGAGTTAAAAGTTATTCTGCAGATGAGAAGAGTTTTACAGGGTGACTTCTTATATTGATTTTCATTTTGAAAATTTAAAACTCGGCGGTTTCTAGCAAAATGACGTGCTACGGATGTAAATCAAAGAACGATTGAACGGAAGTTTTTATACTGAAAGCTAAGTGAACAAACTTCAGAAACGAGGCTATGAGCCAAAACGATATTCAAGCCAAGATTGCTAGCTTTACTTGTATCGAAGAAGCTTTGGATTACTTCGATATTGGTTTTGACAGCCGCTTTATTGATAAACACAGAGTGGAGTTAGTGAAGCGCTTCAATGGCTATTTGATTCTGACTAAGCCTGAAGATTGGTTTGCGGCTCGCCGTGCATTAAAGAACGCATACTGTAAGGTGCAACGCAGTTTACTGGATAAAACTACACGCTCAGCTTGTCGTGGTTGCACTTCTTGCCAGCGTCGTTAGAGAAAACTCTAATGCCAAAACCATAATGTCAGACAACACCGGACGCTAAAAAGAAACCCCGCAGATGCACTCAAACGCATCTGCGGGGTTTTTGTCTATTCAACTTGCCTATTCAAATAAGTCGGCTGAACTAGGCAAGCGAAGCAATTTAGTTTGCTTGGTAAGTTGGGTAATCCAACAGACCTTTTTCGTTACCACCAAACAACGTCGCAGGATCGTGAGCCGCTAGCGGGTAATCGTTCTTGATACGGTTCGGTAGGTCAGGGTTCGCGATGAACGGACGACCAAAGCCAACCATATCTGCCAAGCCACTTTCTAGAGCTTCAGCCGCTTTCTCTGTGTTGTAGCGACCAGCATAAATGATAGTGCCTTTGTAAGCTTCACGAACGGCTGTTTTGAACTCAGCAGGCGTATCTGGTGCGTCATCCCAGTCTACTTCTGCAATGTGCATGTAAACAACGTTTAGCTTATTAAGCAGTGTCGCAGCAGCTGTGTAAGTTTCTACTGGTGTTTTATCTACAGTACCATTTAGTGACGTAAACGGAGCAAGACGAACACCAACGCGCTCAGCCCCAATCGCTTGAGTCATCGCTTCAACCACTTCACCCAAGAAACGTAGACGGTTTTCAACTGAACCACCGTATTCATCTGTACGGTTGTTTGCTTCAGAATCGATGAACTGGTTTACAAGGTAGCCGTTTGCTGCGTGTAGTTCGATGCCATCAAAGCCCGCTTCAATCGCATTCAATGCCGCTTGACGGTACTCTTCGATAACCACTTTGATGTCTTCTTTCGTCATCTCACGCGGTTCTACCACGTCAACAAAACCAGGTTCATCCGTGCCGTTATCGATAAACACTTTCACGTTTTCTGCTTTTAGTGCAGAAGAAGAAATTGGTTGCTCACCGCCGATGTTGTCAGGGTGGGTCACACGGCCTACGTGCCAAAGCTGAGCGAAGATCGCGCCGCCTTTTGCGTGTACAGCGTCAGTGACTTTTTTCCAACCTGCGATTTGTTCTTGGCTGTAAATACCTGGAGTCCAAGCGTAACCTTGACCCATAGGTGAAATCTGTGTGCCTTCTGCAACAATCAAACCCGCAGATGCGCGTTGTGCATAGTACTCAGCCATCATGTCGTTTGCGACATTGCCAGGTTGGCTTGCACGAGAGCGAGTCATTGGTGGCATAACGATACGGTTCTGAAGCGTTAGAGAACCAAGTTGTACAGGTTGAAACAATGTATCTTTCATGACTAACCTCGTTATTTGCTTGTTTGAATCAATTCGATTTGGTAACCGTCAGGGTCTTTAATGAATGCGATATGAGTTTCACCGCCTTTCATTGGACCTGGATCACGAGTGACATTGCCCCCAAGTGCTTTGATTTTGTCGCATGCAGCGTAAATATCTTCACAACCTAATGCCATGTGACCGAACGCATTACCTAGGTCATAGCTATCTGTGTCCCAGTTGTAAGTCAGTTCAATCGTCGCGCTTCCTGGTTGGTCTGCGTTACCGACAAACACAAGTGTGTAGCGGTATTCTGTGTTTTCGAAGCGATCAAGCTCGCTCATACCAAGAACTTTGGTGTAAAACTCAATGGACTTATCTAGATCAGCAACGCGGATCATAGTGTGAAGAAATTTCATATTTAACCTTCTTATCTCGGCTTGTTAGGTGTTGTTCGAACAACAACCGTGCCCCAACAAACAACGTCATTGGGATTAAGATAATGGCTAACCTTGAAAACATGAAATTATCATTGGTTATTGATTGCATAACATATTGTTATTAATGAGAGGCTTTAAGTTCACTTTGTTTGTGATGATACTGAAAAAAATGAGGTGAATAACGGATGCTTTCTTTTTGAATTTAAATTACTTAGAGTGAGTGACTATCTAATTGAAAGCACAAATCTTGGTGTAAAGAGGAGAAAGCAATGGAGAGCTTTAAAGCCTTGTTTGACATTGCTCAGCGCAAAGCTGAATACGACAAGAACAACACTTGGTATAGAGGCTCAGAAACGTATTTTGATGCGCTACACAAAGAGCTTGAAGAAGTCAGCGAAGAGATCGCTAAAGAGCGTCAGTGTTATCTAGAAGATGAACTTGGCGATGTGTTGTGGAACTACTTAAATATCCTGATGGCGTTAGAAAAAGAGCAGGGCGTTGACCCTTATTCTGTTTTAAATCGAGCAGTAGAGAAATACCAAGCTCGGGTGACAGCGATTGAAAACAACGGAAGCTGGGCGGAAGTAAAAGCAGATCAAAAGGAAAAGTTACAGCAAGAATACCAAGGCAAGATGAATGAAAATTAAGCCTATACCCAAGTAACCTCAAGATGGGTGTCTATTTGATAAAAACTAGGGGTAAGGCTCGCTTACCCCTAGTTAGAAATCAAAGTGAACTAGAGCATTAAAGTAAACTAATGAGTAGGTTAGCTTCTAACGTCTCGCTTTCACTTCGCGTTTGTCACTGCAAGCAAAAGCTCAAGCTCTTCGGGTGTAAGTAAGTCCTTGTTTTTAAGAAGTTCGCTTTCGTCCAAAGAGAGTTGAGTTTGACTTATTAAGTATTTTTTTTGAGTTGGAGTCAGATCCTTAAGTGAATCTATCAACTCTTTAAAATTCGTGTTATTCATAGCCTAGCATTCCAATTAACGTATATTTTTATAGTGTTGTTACTGATCCATGTTAGATAAGTAATCTGTTATTTGCTGGTTTATCGTCACCAGCTCTTTATTAACTATAGCTAGATCCCCGCTATCCGGTGCGATATTGTCTCTTGTGTGCTCCTCAATGTTGCTCAATGCGGTTACAGCTGACTCTTCTCCAAAGCTAGAAAGGATGCCTTTTAAGCTGTGTGATAATAAGAATAAGTCCCCCCAGTTCTGCTCTGCGTTGAGTTGGTTGATTCTTTCTAATCCATCTTCGTAGTCTTCCATGTAAGTTGAGAAAACAGCAAAGATAATGTCGACATCGTTGTCCATGTAGGTATTCAACACTTCGAAATTAATCATTATTCATCTCCACTGTGTGGCTTGTAAGTTAAAAGGTATTGGTAACTGGGTCGAATACGATCCCGAAAGATAATCTTTGAGCCAGTTAGACCAATTTGGTGGTAGTGGACGCTGAGAAAGGAATTCAATGCTCTCATCCAAAATGATGTCTGTCGCTTCAATGTTGTTATCCGATAGCCGCTTGAGGCGCATCTCGACTGAGAAAGGGTATCTTTTGCCTAACGTCTCTTCATCGGAGTTCTTTTGTTCGCTGAGTTTTAAAGCGGTTCCTGACTTCGCTGCAAGTAAGGTTAACAAGCAACGCTTGATAGCAAACTCGCCGAAAAAGTCCATCAAAGGAATAGCTTGTTTTAATAGCAGTAAAGGTGCTTTGTTCGGCGTTGCGTAGTAGTAGCTAAGTGAGTGCATTAGCTTTCTATGAGCGTACTCCGGACGTGATTCTAGTAAAAGAAGCTTACATTGCATCATCTGCTTAAAAGCGGCTAAATCAACTTGTTGGTTACGATTAAGCTGTTTCTCAGCGAGCAAACAAAATTCATTGAGCTTTAGGAGTACTTTCTTTTTGTCATTTGCATTAGTGAGCGTCTTAAAATGTTCACTAATCAAGTCAACATAAGTATTCATCGCAGCGAGCCACTGAGTATCCGTGGATGAAACATTGGATGCGTAAAGGTAACCAACGTCGTACAGTCGCTCGAACTGAGCGAGTTTTGACAGAACCCTAGATACAGTAATCAGTCTTGCACTGCTACTAGGGGTGAGTTCAAAGGCTCGGTTTGCAAGTATAGAGGCGTTATTGTGTTGCCCTAAGGTTTCATAAAGCCCGACAAGATTATCGATAGCCCTTAAGCAAAGCGGATTGTGTGTGACGTAATTTGCAAGGACTTCAACAGCTTCACGGATCTTACCTTTTTGGTGAAGTAGGAATGCTTCAGCACAAATTCGACTCGCATGTTCTTTGTCGTTGCAAAAAGGAAGGAAGTTCTCTAGTACCTCAAACTGTTTCGCTTCAATCAAAGTATCAATTAAGAGTGATTCAACACAAACACTGGTCGCGTATTTCTTATGCAGTTGCGCAACGTCATTGAGAGAAAGCACTGAAACTTTGCTAAGGTATTGTTTTACTTCAGCAAGGTGATGCTGCTCTTGTAAAGCAGTGAGCATTTTAGTTTGTAGTGCTTTTGTCTGAAGCGGCTTAGTAAGTAGATGTCTAACACGACCAGAAAGCGCAGTGAGCACGGTTTCTTGCGTAGCGTCGCCAGATATCATAAGCACGGCTGTTGTGTCTGATATCAATTTCGCTCGACTCATCAGGTTAATTAGATCAAGCCCGGTCAACTTAGAAGACAGGTGATAATCCATAATGATGAACGAGTAAAAGCGAGTCTTAGTAGCACTCAACGCCTGCTGCGCATTGTTAACGCAGGTAATGTTGGATATTTTGGCTCCCAGCGAGACGAGTTGATGCTTGATCAACGTTGAAGAGGTTGAACAGTCATCAATGACTAAAATGCTGATGTTATCGACTTCGATCTTCCCTGTGGTCAAACTTCTACCTATTTATACGGATTAGCACACTCTAAAATAAAATTAGTCATCAGTTTGCATAAAGGCAAGCGCTTTTACGTTAAAATAAGGGGCGATATGCCCCTCATCAACTTTTGTAGTCATTAACTCTGTTCAGCTTCCGTTTCGACGCGTTTTAACAGCTCGTTTGCCTTCTTCATCGCACGCCTCGCACTTTTAGATTTCCGCTTGTTTAAAAGAATGTCAGAAAACTGTAGGTACTTATCGGCGGTTTGGAATCGTAGATCATTAATATCTTGGAAACCCGGCGGGAAATTTTCAGAAAATGCATCAATATCTTTGACGAGCTTATCTAGGTTAACCGTTGTGCGAGCTTGGTTGAGTCGGTAGTGCAGTCCTTCAAACTCTTCCTGATACAACAATCGTGCAGCATCAGCAGGGAAAGGCAACGGCGTAGAGCTCTCTTTTGCGGTCTCGTAAAGTTTCATTTCCAATACCGCATCTTTCATCGTATTGCTAATCGCCAAATTTTGCTGATGTTCTTCAGACTCAGCAAAAAAGGAGTTTCCAACTTTGATGAGTGTGACTAAAGCTGCTGCATCGCGCATTTTTAGCGCTTCATTGAGGTGTTGACCAAAGACTTCGCTTGCCAACGAGCTAGGAGTGAAAGGGTACTCTTTATGTATTTCATGGAGTTCCTTTTTTAGATCGTAAATAGATTTAGCCTCGTCTTGCTGGGTGTACAAGGATTTTTCTAAGTGGCTGTTTATCTGTCTCGCAATAGAAAGCAGAGTAGAGTGTTTGCTTGATTGAATATCCAATGCCAAAACTTCGATTTTATGGGAGTCTGGGTAATAGTTTTTTGCTTGCTGTAAGATGGATTCAATCTGTTTGTAGTTTGGATAAGTCGTTACATCAGAGTTAAGTACGTCATCGATCTTTGCTTCAAATTCTCCAAGGATATGCGGTTTATACAAACGTAGGAAACCAGCAGCAATCACTGGGTGTATCCCTTGTTTGTTGTCAATTAACGCTTTGGTTTGCTCCGGAAGCGTATTTAACAGTTGCTCTGCAGATTCGATGGCTTGATCTTTTTCTATGAGAGTAAGGTTGAGTTGGTTAATGGTATTTTGCTGTTGTTGATAGAACGTACCTAACAAACCCATTAAGGTAAGACTGGCGGCTATACCTGAATAAAGTGACCAACGGTTCTTATTCAACAGGTGCTTGATATCAGTAGCGCTGAGCTGAGAAGGGGCGACACCAGTAGCAAAAGCTTTAGAGAAGATGCGCCACTTTGAAAATGGAAAATGAGATGGCTTGCTTACTTTAACGCTTTTTTTAAGCGCTTCGTTGACTGGGGTTCGTCCGTATGGGTGTTTGCAGCTCAGCAACTCGAAAGTAATGCAGAAAAACGCAAACAGATCGTCACTTTGTTTCGGTTCTTTGCCCGACAAGATATCAAGTGAGGCATAATTCGGTGTATAACCCAGCGTGTCAGTGTCTTGTGATTTTCGTTTTGCTGCATATTGGTCATGCTTCAGTTGGTGCGTTTTAGAGACGCCAAAGTCCAGCAACTTCACTTTACCTTCCGAAGTGAGAATGATGTTTGCGGGCTTTAAGTCTGCATGGACCACACCAAGTGAATGTGCATACGATAATGCATCTAACGTTTGGTTCAGAATTGAAAGGGTGGCGTTGTACTTTAACCCGTCCGGTCTAGAGCGTTGAATAAGTCCTTCTAATGTCTCCCCATCAACATATTCCATCACGAGGAAATAGATTTCTCCGTCTACTCCAAAATCGTAGACTCGGATGATGTTGGGGTGACTAAGCTTCTGAGTTTGTTGTGCTTCACGAATCAGCATGCGGGCGGTTTCTGGCTGAGACGCATACTCTTTTTGTAGTACCTTTAATGCGACATAAGGGACATCTGCTCCAGAAGATTCAAGAATTTTGTCTTTCGCCAAAAAGACGTCACATAAACCACCATGACCGATCAAAGATTCAATTTCATAACGGTTTTTTACCGTCTCCCCGAGCAATGAATCAGATCGAGTTTGCTTATCATCATTATCAATATTACGCACTAATTTATTTGCTGGTGGAATTGTGTTTAGGTTCTGAGACACTTTTGTATTTGTTTCATTATTATTTAGGGCAGAGCCTTCATTGTTTATATTGCCCTTATTGTCATTTGTATTTTCTCTTTTTTGAGTCTTTACAATTTTGGTTTTATCGCCACTGCATTCTTTATTTATAGAACTGTCTTTATTTTTGTCGTCCATCACGAGGCTCCATATAAAATGATGGTGTGAATATATAACTCATCTGCTAATGAAAAATGATTAAATGAAGATTTCTCGGTTAAGCTAACATCGGTTTTTTGACGAATGAAAAGTTAAGCGTCAAAAATTTGAACCTCGTTGTATATTTTGTTTTGCGTAATAATCCTAGATTGCTTTGCTGAGAAATTAATTCATTATTCCGTTCGTGAAATACAATTATTATTTGATTAGGCATTATTAACCTTAGTGTTAATAAATGGTCGCCTAACTATTAAGAACTAAATTTATATATTAAGCGGTTCCTTTGGCGAGGTTTACATGACGTTGGTTTTAACCATTACAAGTTTTCATAAGTTCACTCCAGAGATTGACACTGAGTTCGTTTTTGATGCGACAGGTGAACATGATAAGGTCAGTTTTGGGCGCTCTGAACAGTGTGATTGGACATTGCCTGACCCTGAAAGAGTCATATCAAGTAAGCATGGTGAACTGATCAAATTTGGTGAAAAGTACTTGATTAAAGACTTATCGACGAATGGTACCTTTGTAAATAATGCCGTGACGCCGGTTGGTCAAGGAAATGAATTGGCACTCAACCATGGCGATGTCGTGGCTCTCGGCGATTATCAAATTCAAGTAAGTTTAGAAGAAAGAATTATCGATGATAGCAATAGAGTACACAATACTATCAATGAGTTAGCTGTTGGTGATGTAGACCGAAATTTAACTCATGATGAGTTTGGCTTGAACGCAGCGGATCTGTTAAGAGACAGTGCGCCTTCTGAGTTTCAGCTTGATATTGGTCTGATGGATGACTTTTTAGAAGCACAAGAGCCGAGTGTTGAAGAAGTATCCCCTCATGCGTCTACCCCGATTAGCGCTCCGAAGCCTTTGGTAAAAAATGAAAGCAAAAACCAACAAGCCTTCGTCAGAGGTCTGGGTATCAACCCAAATATGGTTCCAGACGAAAATAGCGAACAGTGGTTCGAGCAACTAGGCCAGTCGTTTTCTTTGATGCTACTGGGCTTAATGGAAACATTACATAATCGAGCTGAGTTTAAACAAAATAATCGTTTAAACCATACCGCTTTTCGAAAGTCAGAAAATAATCCATTAAAGTTTTCCGCTAATTTAGAAGATGCTATTCATAATTTATACAACCGAAACACTGCTAGTTTTATGCGAGCAGACATAGCAATTAAAGAAGCGTTTGTTGATATAGAAAACCATGAAAAAGCGTTGATGAAAGGTGTCGAAGGTACCGTTTCAAGTGTTATGTCGTTAGTTGAGCCATCAAGTATTTACTCCGATGCAATGTCAAGTGATAGTTTCTTCAATAAAATAATTCCAGCAAGAAAATATGCTCAAAGCTGGAAGAAATTTGAAGGTATTCATTATCAATTAACGGATGAAATTATAAATAAGGGATCACCTTTTTATTTGGAAGATTTTGCAAAGCATTATGAAAATGCACTGAGAAGTAAAAATTAAGGAATGATGATGAAAACAATAATGAAGACCTTACTTCTATTTATTACGGCAGTTTTAGTTGGTTGTTCAGCGGCAAACCTAGTAGTTGATCCCTATGCTGATTTAGCGCTCACCGCCAAACATAATATCAACCCAGATTCAAATGGCAGACCGTCGCCTGTTGTGATTTATGTGTTTGAATTGACATCTTCAACCGTCTTTGAAAGTCAGGATTTCTTTTCGCTGTACGAAAGCTATGACACGGTTTTAGGTCCTGATTTAGTGAACAAATATGAAATTTCTTTAACGCCTGGTCAGGAAGATATTTATCACGCAAGCATGTCACCAAAAACTCAGTATTTAGGTTTAGTCGCGGCATTCCGTGACATCGAAAACTCCAATTGGAGGCAGGTGATTAAGGTAGACCAGACAGGTTACAACACTTACCAAATTCACCTAGACGACCTTTCTATATTCGTTAAATAACCTCACTTGGCGACTAAACAATGGCAGATTACTCCCACACAGCATGGTGTGAGGGGATGTTTTTACGTCCTCAACATTTCCAGCAAAGCGAGCGTGCATTTGAGCATGAGTTTAAGGGATTGAACCGTTTTCAACAGCCTTATAATTGGGGCGTGTATCAAGTTCGTATAAACCCGAACAGTCTGAAAGAAGGCGTGGTAGAAATCGAGAAACTCGAAGCGATTCTTCCTGATATGACTCTTATTGAATTGCAGAACGTTAATGAAGTTCTTCCGCCATTACTGGTTGAAAAGGGGACTCAAAACACATTAGTTAAAGTGGTCGTTGCTTCATCGAGCCTTAAAGAAAAAACGATTGCGGATGTTAGTGAAGGTGTTGTCAGCAGATATGTGTTAAACGATCTAGACGTTATAGACGTGCAAACTGGTCAGGATGAAGAGCGCATTCAAGTGGCGTCGTTGAATGTTGCGCTTAAAGTAAGCAATGACAACTTGTCAGGTTTTGTTGAGTTACCGATTCTTAAAATTAAAGAAGTCACTGCGGAAGGCGCAATTCTTCTTGATGAAGAGTATACGCCGCCACATCTCAATGTGCTTAAAGATCAAGCAATGTTGGCTTGCCTAAAAAATGTAACGGGAATGACAAAAATCCGTGCTGATGTGGTTTCTCAACGTTTAGTGCAAGGTAAAGCGGCATCTGCTTCAGCTGTCGATTTCATCATGCTTCAAATGCTCAATCGCTACGAAACGATTCTTAGACATCTGGGGCAGTTAGAACAAGTTCACCCTTTAGAGTTTGTCACGCTATTACGAGGATATGTTGGTGAGTTGTCGACTTTTTCGAGTAAAAATAAGCGCGCTCCTTTGCTTATTGATTATGAACACTCAAATCTGACCTCTACGATTTCAGAGCTTAATCAGGTGTTAAGCCAATACCTGAGTGTTGTTCTAGATCAGACGGCTAATAAACTTCCTTTGGAGGTTCGACAACTTGGTATTCGAGTGACACCGTTACCTGATAAGCGACTTCTTGAATCAAGCCAGTTTGTTTTGGCAGTAAAAGCAGACACAAGTACTGATGAGATTAGACGTTTGGTACCAGCTCAACTCAAGTTGGGACCAGCAGAACAAATTAGAGATCTTATAAACAATCAAATCAACGGTATTAACGTTGCACCACTCAATGTTGTTCCTCGACAGATCCCTTATCAAACGGGGTACGTGTATTTTGAAGTGATTAAGAAAGGACCATTCTGGGTTCGTCTCCAAGAGAGTGGCGGTATTGCTCTTCAACTATCTGGTCAATTCCCGAATTCAGACATAGAGCTATGGAGCATTAACCAATAACAGGTTACGTCATTATGGAACAGACAATAATAAAGCCAACACCAGGTGGAAGACCAACAAACGCTAATATCTCAGTACCAAAATCTGCCGATAGTACAGTTGTGATCTCAAAGAATCCTGAAGTGGTCAACAATGACTCAGTGGTCGCATTTGGCAGCAACCCGATTTTAGCTGAAGCTAATGGCATACTTTCTATTATTGGACAGATTCGAGCAACAGCGAGTCACTCTGACGTCTTATTTTTAAAAGAAACGTTGGCACAAAAGTTAAGAGACTACGAAAACCGACTACGTCAACAAAACATAAATCTGGAAACAATAGATACCGCTCGTTACTGCTTATGCTGCGCAATCGATGAAGCAGTTTTGAATACAAATTGGGGTAGCCAATCGACATGGAGTCACGACTCGTTGCTGACCTCTTTCTATTCTAGCAGTCAAGGTGGGGAGGCGTTTTTTCAGCATTTAGAAACATGCATGTCATTCCCTGAGACTCAGCTTGATCTCTTGGAACTCATGTATGTGTGTATGTCTTTAGGTTTCGTAGGGCAATATCGATTAGAAAAAAATGGTCTGGAAACACACCGTCGTTTGAGAAAGCAAGTTGTTAGCGTTTTAAAGTCAAACGGTCGAGGGTTACAGCAACGCTTAAGCGACAATATTGAAAGCCGTTTGTTAAATGGTTCGCAAGTGGCGGAACGTGCGCCTTTATGGGTGGTTTGCTCTGTCACATTGGCAATATTGGTCTGTATCTTTATGTTCTTCAGCTATGACCTTAACAAGGCTTCAAATCAAACCTTTGCCAGTTTAATTAATCTCATCTCACCTAATCAAACAGAGATGGCTCCTACGTCCGATTCTCAAGTAATAAAAGTTGCTGAACGCGTTTCTATGTATCTAGCAACCGAGATAAATAAAGAACTGGTGACTGTTGAGGCTCTATCCGACAGAGTTCGGATTTCTCTCAAAGCTCAAGACTTGTTTGAGTCAGGTAGTGCGGAAGTCGTTGAATATATCCAACCTGTTATATCTAAGTTGTCTCGCACTTTAGAAACAACCGAAGGGAAGATTTTGGTCACTGGACATACTGACGATAACCCTATTTTTACCAGTAAATATCCGTCCAATTGGCATCTTTCCCTTGCTCGTGCAACGGCGATGTCTGAACAGTTGATTGCGAACAGTGCACTGGAAGGAAGAGTCCTTCCTGAAGGGCTTGGTGATGCAAGACCCCTTGCTGAAAACTCTACTGATGAAAATCGTGCGCTTAACCGCCGAATCGAAATTGACCTTATGGTTGCAAACTAAGGAAAGTGAGATAAATGAGTATCCGAGAAGTAGGCAGAATATTTACTCAACGTTGGTTTATCGGTTTAGTCGGTGTTGCTGCGTGCTCAATTTTTATTTGGGTCGTAGGTCCCCTCATCACTGTTGCGGGATATGAGCCCTTAAAAACTGACTTTCAGCGTTTGGTTAGCATCCTGGTATTAGTTTTCGTTTGGGGTGTGTTCAATCTTACAAAGCAACATAAGCAAAAAGTAAAAGAAGACGAAACAATTCAAAGCCTGTTAGAGGTGGATTCGCAATCTGATAAAGAAGCTGCCTCAGAAATTAATGTGCTGCAAGACAGAATAGAGCAGGCAATCAAAGTGGTTACCAAAACACATAAAGGTAAACGTAGCTTATACGAATTACCTTGGTATGTACTGATTGGTCCTCCTGGTACAGGTAAAACGACAGTTCTTAAGCAATCTGGGTTGGAGTTTCCGTTAGCGGATTCATTAGGTTCGGACTCTGTTGCAGGTGTTGGGGGAACACGCCATTGTGATTGGTGGTTTGCAAACAAAGCGGTTCTTGTTGATACCGCTGGTCGTTATACGACACAAGATAGCCAAGAAAAAGTTGATGCTAAGGCATGGCATGGATTTCTTGGGCTGTTAAAAAAATATCGAACACAGAGACCAATTAACGGCGCAATTGTGACAATCAGCTTAGCTAGCATTATGTCGCAAACACGCACGGAAAGGAGCCTGCATGCAAGGGCGATAAAGTCTCGTTTACAGGAACTAAAAAACCAACTGGGTATGCAGTTTCCAATTTACGTTCTTCTTACAAAAATGGATCTGGTGGCGGGGTTTAATGAGTTTTTCGCGGATCTGAGCAAAGAAGAGCGTGAAGAGCTATTCGGTTTTATGTTCCCAAATGATTGCGAAGATGAGCGCGGTGTCGTTTCTCTTTTCAATAAAGAGTTTCATCATCTACTTGAGCGATTGGACGCCCGAATGCTGCGCATTCTGGAAACAGAGGATGATCTTGATAAGCGCGCGATGATCTTTGAATTTCCAAAGCAACTTCGAGTACTTCAAGCAAACCTAGATGAATTCCTTACAGAAATATTTGCTCAGAACAGCTTTGAAGAGCCCACCCTTATTCGAGGCGTGTTTATGGTTAGCTCGGTTCAAGACGGTATCCCTGTTAGCCGGCTAATGAACGAATCGAGCAGCGGGCTAGGGCTAGGGAAGTTAGGTTTATCTGCTCAGCACCACGGATCTCACAGCTATTTCGTTAGAAGCTTGTTTGATCAAGTCATCTTCAAAGAGCAACTGCTTGGGACGGTCAATCGTCATTATCAAAAGCAATCCAGTTGGCTCCATCGAGGCGTTTACATCGGCTGTGCGGTCGCGTTATGCGGAGCGATTGGAACGTGGTTTATGAGTTATCAATGGAACTCGGCACTTATCACCCAAACCAACAAAGAGACAGGTCATATAAAAGCAATGATCGGTGCAGATAGTTTAGATTTTGAATCAGACATTATCAGCGCGATAGAAACACTCGACCGAATCATGACTTTACCTTTGGGAAGGCAAAGCGACTACGGAAATTTGGATGCAATAAAGAAGTTTGGTTTGTATCAGGGCGACAAAGTCTCTCAAGCGGCAAATAACGCCTACACGTCTGCTCTAACCAAACACTTCGCTCCTCTGGTGCTTGATAGCCTGATTTCAGAAATGGAAGGAAACCAAGAGCATCGTCAGTATCTATACGAAACGCTTAAAACTTACCTAATGTTGTTTAACCCAGAAAAGTATCAACAAGAAGAAGTATTAGCGTGGTTTGGCTTTTATTTTGAAAGACATTATCCAGGCGCTCTTAATGAATCACTAAGAGACCGTCTAATGACGCACACTAATAACCTTCTGGAAAGCAACGAAAGAGGTTTCTCATTTAATGACTCAGCTGTAGAGAGTGCTCGAGAAGTGTTAACTCAAATGTCTTTGCCTGAGCGTGCTTACCAACGCATGAAGTTACAATTTTCAAAAAGTCATGTGCCGTCATTCAGATTAACAGACGTTCTGGGACCAAAAGGGTTAGAACAATTTGAGCGAATGAGCGGTAAACCACTGTCTCAAGGGATCTCCGGTTTTTACACGTATAACGGGTTTCACAGCATTTTCCAAATTCAAATTAACCGCACTGTGAAAGGGTTAATGGAAGAGAACTGGGTATATGGAGACGATTTAAAAGCGTATGAAATTGACCAAGCAAGTGCAATCCAGGGTGTACAAGCACGTTACTACCAAGATTATGTGAATGAGTGGAAAAACTTAATTGAAGACATTCAGCTTAAGCAAGCGCCAACCCTTGATCTAGCCTCTACTCAAGCAAGAGTGTTGTCGGGGGTTGAGAGACCAATTGAATCATTATTGCGTGCGATTCAAAAAGAGGTTGGTTTGACCAAAGTTGTCTTGTCAGAGAACCAAAAAGCGGCGTCAGAGGTGGCAGGGAAGGTTGCTAAAGTGAAGTTTTCCAACACCGCTGACAAGTTAGATATGTATTTACCTGAAGAGAATAGCTTTAATGTTTCCTTGCCAGGTAAAGAAGTCGAATCCCACTTTACTGAAATCTTACGTTTGGATGAACAAGATTTTGAAGATATTCAGACAGCAATGGTCAATTTGCGCTCTTACCTGTCTGATTTATCAAGTTCGGGTAACAATCAAAAAATTGCATACAAGAGCATTCTCGATGGAACAGTTACCCAAGATGTTGCTGCGTCGTTTGAACGTGCAAGGGAGTTGTTACCAAAGCCATTTAATCAATGGTTAGGAGAACTGTCTCAAGAGTCAGTTAAGTTTGCAGAGAATGGGTCTAAAGATCACTTGAATCAATTATGGTTAACAAAGGTGGTTAAACCATATCGAAGCTCAATTGCTGGTCGCTATCCATTTGTTCCTAATGCCTCGAAGGAAGTTCGCCTCAAAGATTTTAAGCGGTTTTTCGGTTACGGCGGAACCATGGATGCCTTCTTTAAGGAGTATTTAGAACCATTTGTAGACACTTCAACTCGACGTTGGAAGCTTGAAAAAGAAATTGGTGTTCGTCCAGAAACACTCGCAGTATTCCAGAAAGCCAAACGGATAAGACAAACTTTCTTTGAGCCGGACAATTCTTTGCGCGTCGAATTTGGAATGAAACCTGTTTATTTAGATCAGCATATTACTCGTTTTGTACTGGAGCTGGGTGGGCAAGATTTAGTCTATAAGCACGGTCCTGCTCGCGCGAAGTCATTAAGCTGGCCCGCAGGGCAAGACCAAACTCGAATCGTCTTTACTCCACCAGAATCAAAACGCGAGATTGCACATACCTACGAAGGTGAGTGGGGTATTTTCAAATTACTTGATCAATCGCTAAAAGCGCGTCCGGAGTCGCGAAATGACAACATCGTTATGATCGATTTGAAAGGAAACAAAGTTCAACTGGAACTCATCCCTTCAAGTGCGATCAACCCGTTTTGGTCTAACGAGATGGAGAGTTTTCGATGTCCTCAAACGCTATAACACCCTGTTGGGGCTACATTGGAAAAATGCCTGCGAAAGGGGATTTTGTTAAAAATGGGCTTTCTCAAGAGTTTACTGAACGATGGCATGATTGGCAGCAAGCAATAATAGCTGTTAGCCGAGAACAATTGGGCGAAGGATGGCATCAATACTTTCTCACGGCTCCAATTTGGCACTTTGCACTGGATATCTCCTACATGGAAGACGCAACTTACATTGGGAGTGTCATACCGAGTGTTGACTCTGCGGGACGCTACTTCTTTTTCACCGTTGTGAGACCAGTCGAAGGGAGTGCTGTGGATTATTGGGAACAGAGTCAGTGGACTCAAAATAGTCAAGATCTTGCCGTCGCTGTACTCAATGACGACTTTGTATTTGATGCATGGGCTCGAAGACTCACTGACTCGGATAAGACAGTTTTAGATGATGTTCCTACGGCAGAAGTACCGTTAGTACATTACAAAAGCAAACTTTCAACCATTTATGAGAACACCCCACAGTTATCTGCGAATGGTCTTTTAAATCAGATATTAGGTAAGGAATACAAAAAACCTTGTTTTTGGTGGACTGAAGGGTCGGCAACTATATCGCCCTGTATGCTGATTACGTCGGGACTGCCTTCAATAGGTCAATATGCGGCAATGTTAGATGGAAACTGGCAAGAGTGGAACTGGTAGGTATCAGCGAATGAATTGGAATTACTTTACTTTTTCGAGGACTCATCCAGGAAAGGTCCGTCCATATAACGAAGATGCATTACTTGATATGTCCGAACTTGGTTTGTGGGTCGTAGCAGATGGTATGGGTGGTCATTGTGCAGGAGACATCGCCAGTCAGATGTTGGTCGATAAGATTGCCCGCTATGCAAAAGACAATAAGACAACCCACATTGATGAGTTGAGAGGTGTTATTCAGCAAGCAAACAAAGAGATCTTTGATTACGCAAAAGAGCATTTAGAAGGTAAAACGATGGGGACAACACTTGTACTGTTATTTATGCAGGACGGGTATTTTCATTGTTTGTGGGTTGGGGATAGCCGTATATACCAACTGAGAGAAGGGAGCTTCACGCAAAAAACAAGAGATCACAGCCAAGTTATGGATCTGGTCGAACAAGGGTTATTAGCGATTGAGGATGCAGAATCACACCCATTAGCTAACGTCATAACTCGTGCGATAGGTGTCGATGAAATAGTAACGATAGACCAAATCTCCGGTCAGCTCTTGAACGGTGATCAATTTCTGTTGTGTAGCGACGGGCTCTCTAAAGAACTGACCAATGACGAGATACACAACACGCTCTATGCTGATTCAGTCAATCAAGCAGGGTTAGCCTTGATGCACTCTGCGTTAGTTCGAGGTGCTAGTGACAACGTCACATGTGCGTTGGTCAAAGTATGCTGTGATCAAAATGAAATAGCTGAAAATCAGCAAGATGACGCGACCATTCCTGTTTTCTTGAGGAGTAAAGTGCGTGGATGACCTAATCAAAGCGTTCGAGTGGTTAGAACCAGTACTACAACCTGTCTCTGCTGATCAACCAACGGGCGTGGACCCTCGTGAGGACGTATCTCCTCAATCTGCTTATTACAGATTAAAAGACCACAGGATGGCTGCGCGCAATACAGAGCGTAACGCCATTATTGAAGAAGAAAGCATACTCAGCCACACCAACCTTTGGCGTGTTTTCATTGATGAAGTTCCAGAAGTTCTGACTTCTCAGTCAAAGGATTTGGAGCTTGTCGCTTGGCTGATTGAGGCGCTGACACGTATTTATGGCTTTCGCGGAATGGGGATCGGATACGAGATAGCATCACACTTTATTGATCATTTCTGGGAACAGCTGCATCCCATGCCTGATGAAGACGGAATCGAGACTCGTATTTCTGCAATCATTGGATTAAACGGTATCGAAAGTGAAGGTACCTTAATTTTTCCACTGGCTTCGATTCCGCTTACGGATATGGGGGTAGAGCAAGCTTACGCATTTTGGGAATACCAACAAGCCATTGAATTAGAGCGACTTGATGAAGATAAACGACGTTACAAAGTCGAGCAAGGTGCTGTGGAACTGTCGAAAATCAGCGATACCGTTAAATCCACCTCTGATGAGTTTTACAGGACTTTGATCACTGATCTTGAGTTCGGCATAAGGGCATTTAACCAATTTAGCCAAAAGCTTGATGATGCTGTTGGAGACGTTACCCCAAGTTCTTACATCTCAAAAAAGCTTGATTCAATACACTCGGCATTAAAGCATTTGCTTGGTGACCGCTTTCAGGCACCGAAAGAGGTGATTGAAGAGGCTGATATGGAATCTAACGAGCCGACTACGGTCACAAGCCAGTCAGCTAACAACAGCGAATTGCTAATAACAAATATGCAATCACGCGAGCAAGCGATTGAACAGTTACAAAAGGTGGCAGACTTCTTTAGAGAAAGTGAGCCTCATTCACCAGTTTCTTACTCCATCGAACAGATTATTCGTTGGTGTGGAATGCCTCTGCCGGAATTACTGGCGGAATTGATCTCCGACGGAGATGCAAAGAGAAGCTATTTCCGTTTAGTTGGCATAGCAGAACAAAATGAAAATTAAGGAAGGGAGAACGGTATGACGAGTATTCACTCGAAACTGTCACGAGTAAGGAAGCCTCGTGTTCACATTACCTATGATGTTGAAACCGAAGGAACAACGCTTAAAAAAGAGCTTCCTTTTGTGGTTGGTGTAATGGGCGACTTCGCTGGACAAAATACCGAAGCGTTGAAGCCTTTGAAAGACCGACGTTTCATTCAGATTGATCGAGACAACTTTGATGATGTTTTGAAAAAAATGAGTCCATCAGTGAAGTTTAAAGTCGCAAACAAATTGGCGAAAGATGACTCGCAATTTGAAGTGGATTTAAGCTTTAAATCTATGCAGGACTTCGAGCCCGCAGCGATTGTTAATCAAGTTGATCCTTTACGCCAACTGATGGAAACCCGAAATAAACTTCGTGACTTGATGACGAAGGTCGACCGCTCAGAAGAGTTAGAAAACATTCTAGAGGATGTATTAAACAACACGGAAAACCTGACAAAGTTGGCTGGAGAGTTAAAGCTGGGCGAGTCAAGCTCTGTAGATAATCCAGAGGGAGCATAGTAATGACGACTCAAATTGACAAACAACTTGATCCAACGGTAGAGCAACAAACGTCATCATTCCTAGAGCAGGCGATTGGTGCAACAAAGCAAACAGAAGCTTCTCGTGCCGAAGAGTTGATCAAGACATTAACAGAAGAAGCAATGAAAGGTACCGTTTCCTGGAATAAGAACCTAACGGTGACGTTCCGTGAAGCAATCACGCTTCTTGACCAACAGATTTCGGAACAATTGTCTGAAGTCATGCATCACCCAGAACTACAAAAGCTTGAGGGCTCTTGGAGAGGCTTAAATTACTTAGTGATGAACTCGGAAACAAGTTCAGCATTGAAAATTCGCATGATCAGCATGACGAAAAAAGAGCTTCATAAGGATTTAAGCAAAGCGGTTGAGTTTGATCAGAGCCAAATCTTTAAGAAGGTGTATGAGTCTGAATTCGGTAGTGCTGGTGGTGAGCCTTATGGTGCGCTTATCGGTGACTATGAGTTTACAAACCATCCGGAAGATATCGAATCATTGCGCCTGATGTCTAACGTTGCTGCTTCTGGTTTCTCGCCGTTTCTTTCGGCGGCTTCACCGGCTTTGTTTGGCTTTGATGAATGGACGGAATTATCTAAACCTCGCGATTTGGATAAGGTATTCGAGTCATTGGAATACGCACAATGGCGTTCCTTCCGCGAAAGTGCTGACTCGCGTTTTGTAAGCCTAACCATGCCGAAAGTGCTAGCACGTTTGCCTTATGGTCAAGCGACTTCTCCAGTTGAAGAGTTTGGGTTTGAGGAGTTTGATGTTGACGCTGTTTCCGGCATTGCGACTAATGCAGAACACAACGACTACTGTTGGATGAACTCTTCGTATGTACTAGGTGCGAAGCTCACAGATGCTTTTTCAAAGTATGGCTTCTGTACAGCGATTCGAGGTGCAGAAGGTGGTGGTCGTGTAGACAATCTACCAACGCACTTCTTCATGAGTGATGATGGCGATCCTGATATGAAATGCCCAACAGAAATCGGTATTACTGACCGCAGAGAGGCGGAGTTAGGTAAACTTGGTTTCTTACCATTATGTCATTACAAAAACACAAACTATGCCGTGTTTTTTGGTGCGCAAACCTGTCAGAAACCAGCAAATCATGACTCTCCGGATGCGACAGCGAATGCTGCAATTTCCGCACGCTTACCTTACATGATGGCGACATCGCGTTTTGCCCATTATTTGAAAGTGATGGCTCGCGATAAGATCGGTAGCTTCATGGAAGCAGAAGATGTTGAATCATGGTTGAACCGTTGGATCTTAAGTTATGTGAACGCATCTGAAGGAGGCGGTCAGGAAATCCGCGCGAAATACCCATTGGCTGATGCTCGCGTGCAGGTTAAGGAGATTCCAGGCGCGCCAGGCTCTTACAATGCAGTAGCATGGTTGAAGCCTTGGTTACAGATGGAAGAGCTTACGACTTCATTACGCTTAGTTGCAAAAATCCCTCAATCGGGTGGTTAAGTGAATTGTGGTTGGCTTTATGGGTCAACCACACTTTCCCTCCTGTGGTGTGTAAAAATGACTAACGATACAGCGTTGAATTTCTTAGACCCAAGCGAGCTAAAGCATGAGTTTAGTCCGCTTGGGTGTGCGGAACTTAATAGTTACTGGATTACTCGGTTTGTCGAAACAGAAGATTCAATACACTCGGCAAAAATTTGGTTAGAAGGTACCAAAAGCAGAAGTGTTGCTGAATTTCGTCGCAGTTTGATTATGACCATCAATCAAATAGATCAATTGTTACAGAAACAACTAAATGAAATCATTCATCACCCGAGATATCAGCAGTTGGAGCGATCTTGGGTGGGGGTTAAGTATCTGTGTGAACAAACAGACGGTCAATCTGGTGAATTGGTAAAAATAAAGCTTTTATCGTCGACATGGGAAGAAGTCAGTAAAGATGCTTTAAAAGCAATCGAATTCGACCAGTCAGCTTTATTTAAACTGCTTTACCAAAATGAATACGGCATGGCTGGAGGTGAGCCATTTGGACTGATAGTTGGTGATTATGAGCTTCGACATGACCCTAACCAAAACTACTTTGATCGGGATTTGTCGGTATTGGGTAAGATTGCCCAGACAGCAGCAGCTGCGTTTAGTCCTTTTGTCATGTCTGCGCAACCAAGTGTATTTGGGGTTGATCGTTTTTCGGAGTTGTCATCTACCACAGACATTACTTCTCAATTTGATCAAGTTGAGTATGGGAAGTGGCAACGCTTGAGAGAATCAGAAGATACAAAGT
Source organism: Vibrio sp. L85 (assembly GCF_963871815.1). NCBI lineage: Bacteria > Pseudomonadati > Pseudomonadota > Gammaproteobacteria > Vibrionales > Vibrionaceae > Vibrio > Vibrio sp. L85. The sequence continues at coordinate 135,648 of NZ_CAWMYL010000168.1, read as the reverse complement.
TTATAGGTATTGCAGCGCCTAATGTTCTTTTTAGGCAGCCTTATATCAAAGATGGTTCTCGGATAGAGGCGTTTGAGTTCGAGGAGACGATTGTTGAATCAGAACAAGAGTTGTTGTGGGGTAGCGCCGCTTTTTGTTTCGCCGCCATCGCAATTAGAACCTATCAAGAACATGGTTGGTTTACTCACATGAGAGGTGTGAAGCAAGGAGATTACACCCAAGGAGCCATTCTAGCTCCAACAAGAAGTTCTGTTCAGCTTATGAGTAAAAACACACGAGATAGGAGCCCTTTAAATCTGAAGGTATCAGAGCGTAAAGAGAAAGAGATATCCGATTGCGGTTTCATTACGATGTCACCTGTCGCAGAAACCGATTTAGTCGGCATGATATCCAGTGTGTCTATCCATAAGCCGAAGTTATTTGAAGACCAGAACATAACGATGAACGCCAAGCTGACTTCGATGCTGCAATATACATTATGTGTATCTCGAATCGCACATTACATAAAGGTAATGGGAAGAGACAAGGTTGGTGGGTATCAAGATTCTGATTCAATCCAGCGGGATTTTCAGCAATGGCTTCACCAATATACAACTGCTTCTGATGAAGCTTCTGATGAACTCAGAGCAAAGTATCCACTCAACGAAGCAAAAATAACAGTTAAAGAAAAACGCGATTCGCCAGGGCATTACTTTTCAGTAGTGCATTTAAGACCTCATTTTCAACTCGATCAAATGGTTTCGGCGGTCAAATTAATTACGGAGTTATCACCGGAGCAGGTGGTGTAAGGGAACACGATGACAACATGGAAAAAAGCCTTATCTGAAGGTCAATTGCAGCAAGCTATTACTCTATTAATTGAAGAGATAAAGTCTGCCCCGAAAGATGCAAGCTTGCGAAGTTCGTTCATTGAGCTGCTTTGTATTAACGGTGATTTGGAGCGAGCGGACGATCAACTGATTCAATCGATCAAGCTATTTCCGGAATATTTGGCAGGTGCGAGTCAATTGCGTCATCTTGTAAAAGCGGCGCAAGCCCGTAAAGACTTTAGTGAGGGGGCAGCAACTGCGCAGTTTGTTGAAGGTGATTCAAAGGTTAACGAGTTGATCATCGAGTTGAATCTTGCCATCAAAAATAAAGACTATGAAAGTGGTTATGAGTTGGCGCAGCAGCTTGAAAAAGGAAGAACCACTAAACGCTTTTCTCAAAATGGAAGTATGACCGATGAGGTAAGGGATATTGACGACCGTTTGTCTGGTTATGTCGAGCTGTTTTCTACTGCGGGAAACTACTTTCTTGTCCCAATTAAAAATATTAAATATTTAGAAGTGAAGGATCCAAGCTCATTACTTGAAAATGTTTGGCGACCTGTGGAGTTTGATATTGAGGGTTTAGGTGAAGGAGAGGGGCACATGCCACTCACATACATAGACTCATCTACAGACGCCCAAAAGCTTGCCAAAGAAACGGATTGGATACAACTTGGCGCTAGCGAGTTGTTCGTAGGTTCAGGACAAAAGTGTTGGTTGGTTGGGGACAAAGCAGTACCTATTTTTGAGCTAAACCAATTGTCAGAAATCGCAGAGCTTGCATAGAGGTTTAGATGGCACTGGCAGCATCCTTACTTGATAAGCTAATCGATAATGATCCTCAATCCCGAGAAGATAAAGACTTTCCACTCACTCAACAGTTGCTGATAGACAATTTATTGAGAGATTTAGAGTCGATGTTGAACAGTCGGATTGGGTGGAGAGAAGTCCCGTTTGAGTTAAAAGAAGCGAATAAATCAATCTTAAATTATGGTCTGCCTGATTTCTCTTCAATGCCATTCAGTAGCCAGCAAGGACAAGGGCAGCTCTGCGGCATTGTAAGAGCTGCCATTCGTGAATTTGAACCGCGTTTATCGTCGCCGGTTGTCAATATACTGCAGGAAAAGAGTGCGGTAGATCGCACTTTAAGGTTACAGATAAATGCAACGTGCCTTATAGGAAATAGTGAGCGCGACGTGACGTTTAATACCGAAGTTGAACCCGTAAATTTAGGCATGAAATTGAGTAGAGCAAAATGAGCGAAGAGTTCTTGAAGTACTATAACCGCGAGTTGGCATATTTGCGCCACAAAGGGCAGGAGTTTGGCGAGCAATACCCAAAGATTGCTGCGCGTTTGGGTATTAACGAAGAACAAGTAGATGACCCTCATGTAGAGAGGCTGTTAGAAGGTTGCGCGTTCATGACGGCGCGAATTCGCCAGAGTTTGGATAACAGTTATCCGCAGTTTACTGAGTCTTTAATGGGGCAACTACACCCAGACTTTCATGCTCCAATACCCTCGATGTCGATCATCAGAATGAAGTGTAATGGGTCAACGTCATCACCCTTTGATATACCTGCTGGAGAAAAAGTAAAGATCAGTGCACCCGGTTTTGATGAGTGCGAATTTAAAACATGTTATGACACACAGATTTACCCTTGTGACGTTTCACAAGGAAGCTTTGATAATGCCCCTTTGGCATCGATAGGTTCTCGTTGGGAAACAAATGCGCACTCGATGCTTAAGTTGAGGCTCAATTCAAATGAGAGTGGGGCGACATTTGCTGGAATGGGGGTTGAGACGCTGCGCTTTTACCTGAATGGTCAAACTCAACTCACACAAAGGCTATATCAACTTCTGTTCAAAAGTCTGATAGGCATATCGCTTTCAGCAAACGGTAAAGAAATTGCGTCATTAACACCACGCCACTTACACGCAGTGGGATTTCATGATTCTCACAAAGTCGTTCCCTATAGTAAGCGCAGCTTTTCATCCGCGAGGATGTTAGTGGAGTATTTACATTTTCCTGAAAAGTTTATGTTTTTTGAGCTGCAGGATCTCGCACTTGAAAGATTAGAGGTAGAAGGCGAGCTCGATATTAGTTTTTACTTTGATATCGACGATGACTGGTTACCAAAACAAGTAGATGAAGAAAGTGTGCTTTTAGGGTGTGTTCCAATCATTAACTTGTACGAAAGCACGATGGAGCCAACACGGTTAGAAGCTTCAGAGTATGAGTATCAGATGTCTCCTGGGCATCAAAGTGCTGATTGCAGTGAAGTAGTTGCGATCACGGATGTTACTTTGAATAACTGGAACAAGTCTTATAAGAATTTACCCAGTTACTTCGCTGGCGAGCATAACCATTATATGAACAAAAGTGATTTGTTTTGGGTAATGAGGCGAGAAGATAAGAACTGGGCGGGGGGATTTGATGAACCAGGTAGGGATATCTATATTTCTTTTGTTAATAAAAAACATCAACAGTTTGAATTCGATAGCCATGACAGTTGGTTACTTTCAGTTAAGGCAGAGTGTTGTAATAGAAACATGCCCCAAAAATTGCCTTTTGGTGGCGGTTTGCCAAACGTATTGCTACCAAAAGTAAGTGACAATTTTCAGCAAGTAAAATGTTTGGTTTCAATGACTGAAACAATCAGACCTGATATGGATGAAGGCAGCCGCTGGCAACTAACCAAATTATTAACGCTTTCCCACTTCACTGATGAGACTGGTCTAGCAACGTTAAAACAACGACTTAAACTCTATGCATTTGCGGGTACAGCTGAGACCAAAGCACTTATCGACGCCTTAGTAAAATTAGAATATCAACAAACCACAGGAAGGGTTAATGAACAGGGAAGAGTTGGTTTTGCTCATGGGGTAAAACTGGTGCTTACCGTTTCTGATCAAATGCTATCTAAAGAGCAAACCTTTTTCTTAGGATGCGTACTTTCAGTGTATTTTGCGCAATTTGCTGAGGTAAATATTTTTACACAGTTAGAGGTAAAGACGAAATCTACGGACAAAGTATTTCATCGATGGCCTGCAATGCTTGGTGAAAAGGTATTGTTATGAATGAGGTGGATTTTTTTCAACAATTGAAAAAGCGACCATTGTTTGAAGCGATTCACCTCATTGAATTGGGATTACTTAAAGGTGGGGCTCAACTAGGGAGCGATTCATTACCTAAAAATGAAAAGGTAGATCTAAAAGTAAACTCAACGCTAGGCTATGAAAACGCACAACTTTCCAATGTTCATCGCTCTGGCAACGATAGGCTGATACTAGAAACAAACTTAATTGGTCTGACAGGGGAACAGGGCGTGTTACCCCACCATTACAGTGAACTTGCGATTAGTCGTCAAAAAGAAGGTGACGGAGCGATGGTGGATTTCTACGATATTTTCAATCACCGCTTACTTTCGTTGTATTACCGTAGTTGGCAGTTGAGTCAGATATCAGTTCAGGCACATGAACATTCTAAAGGGGCTCGTTCCCCTCTCATAAACAGTCTAGAAGCTGTTTCAGGTCACTCTGACCACCTAATTAATCACTACGCCGGCTTATTTGCATCGAGAAACAGAAGTAAAGGCGCACTAAAAACCATTATTGAAGACCTAACAGGGTGTGACGTTAGGTTACACGAGCTTCAAGGGCAATGGTTACGTTTATCAAAGGAAGAACAGACGAGATTAGGTGGAAAGTCGACGCCGGAAGGACAATTTGCTCAAGTCGGTAGAGGCGCATCTATAGGCGCAAAGGCGTGGAACATAAATGCAGCAGTGATGATCGAACTAATACCAACGAGTACAGAGCAAGTCAGTCAGTTACTGCCCAATAACCCATACATAAACACAGTTAAGTCTTTGGTCCATGAGTATGTAGGCAAACATAAGTCCATTAAGTGGAAGCTCACTACACGTCATAAGTATTTGCCCAAGGTGTGCATTACTAAACGACATGGTCAACTAGGGATTGGTACGGTTTTATCTAAACATAAGCGAACTGAAGATCGCGAAATAACTATCACCATTTAAAGGAATCACAATGGCTTTACTATCACTTTCAGCGTTGGTCGAAAGGTTGTCTCCTGTCGCTAAAGAAACGCTTGAACAAGCGGCTGCAATGGCGAGTTCTCGTACTCATCATAGTATAGAGATGACCCACTGGTTGTTATCCATACTCCAGCATCCCGCAGAGATTTATGTTGAAGTATTTAAGAAGTTTAATGTAAACCCGAAACTGGTTGAAACACAGTTATTGTCGCAATTGGAAAAATACAAAACGGGTTGTGAATCGGTGCCGGGACTTGCAACCCACACTGTTACTGTGATGCAAAATGCAGTGATGATAGCAACAATAGAGTTTGACGCACATGAACTCAACTGTATCCATCTATTAAGTGCTTATCTATCGGATGAGTCCTTAGCGAATGCGATAAATCAACCTTGTCCTGAATTAAATAAAATTGAAGTGACGACATTGCCTGCATTCAATAAATCGCAGCAGGTAACTTCTGCAGCAAAACAAACTAGCACTGCCTTGGATCAATTTACTGTTGATCTTACAGCACAAGCTAAAGCAGGAAAGCTTGACCCAGTTGTTGGGCGTGATAACGAAATTCGACTCATGGTAGATATATTGCTGCGAAGACGCCAAAACAACCCAATTCTCACAGGGGAGGCGGGAGTTGGTAAAACGGCTGTAGTAGAAGGGTTAGCCCTAAAAATTGTCGAAGGTGACGTCCCTCCAGCATTGCAAGGTGTTGCTATTAAGTCGTTAGATATGGCTTTGCTACAAGCCGGAGCAGGAATGAAAGGTGAGTTTGAAAACCGCCTAAAAAACGTCATAAAAGAAGTTAATCAATCTGATACACCGATTATTCTTTTTATCGATGAAGCTCATGGTCTGATTGGCGGAGGTGGTCAGGCGGGGCAAGGTGACGCTGCTAATATTTTAAAGCCAGCACTCGCAAGAGGTGAGTTAAGAACTATTGCTGCAACAACTTGGGCTGAGTACAAAAAGTACTTTGAAAAAGATGCAGCGCTGACTAGGCGTTTCCAAGTGGTCAAAGTAGATGAACCCACTCCGGAAGTTGCAGTGGATATGCTTCGCGGTTTATTGAATGTGATGTCGAACCATCATGGCGTATATATTACCAGCCAAGCATTAGAAGCCGCTGTTCAACTGTCTTCTCGATACATCAATGGTCGACAACTTCCTGACAAAGCGGTGTCTGTATTAGATACAGCGTGTTCACGCGTAGCCTTAAGTCAATCTTCAATACCCGGTGTATTGGATAACAAGAAAAAGGCAATGCAGCTAAAACAAGCAGAATTAGAACAACTGATTAAAGAGTCTCAATTTGGTCGCGACCATAGTGATGTGATAGAGAATATTCGAATCGAGATTGACCAGCTCTCTCACTCAGTACTTACTCTTGAGGCGCAATGGCAAAAAGAACGACTTTGGGTTGAAGATGCAAAAGCCTTACGTAATAAAATCCTCCTATCTCCGTCAGATTCTGACAAACAAAAATTGATCGAGATTGAAGAACAACTCGGTACGAATGCTCAGCCTTTGGTGTTCTCTCATGTAGGGGATGCATTGATCGCCGAAGTAATCTCTGATTGGACTGGTATTCCGCTAGGTAAGCTGCAAGATGACGAGATTAAGGCAGTATTGAACTTAAAAGAGAGTTTAATTAAACGAGTTGTAGGGCAAAATCATGCTCTTGAAACCATGTCGGAAGTGATTAAAACGGCAAGTGCCCAACTTACAGATGAATCGAAGCCAAACGGGGTGTTTCTGCTTATTGGACCAAGCGGAGTCGGTAAAACTGAATCCGCATTAGCAATAGCGGAAAAGGTGTATGGTAGTGAAGAAAACGTTACCACGATCAACATGTCAGAGTTTAAAGAGGAACATAAAGTCTCATTACTATTAGGCTCTCCTCCTGGCTATGTCGGTTATGGTGAAGGTGGTGTGTTGACGGAGGCGGTGAGAAGGAAGCCATACAGCGTCATTCTTTTAGATGAAATGGAAAAAGCGCACCCAGGTGTCCAAGATATCTTTTATCAAGTGTTTGATAAGGGAATGATCAAAGATGGTGAAGGTAGAGACATTGACTTCAAAAATACCATTATCATTATGACGGCAAATACTGGTACAGATACAACAATGTCATTGTTTGAAGACCCTGACTTAGCTCCAGATGTTGGCGCCCTAAAAAATGCGTTGAGAGATGATTTAATTGCGGACTTTAAACCTGCTTTCTTGGGACGTGTAAATGTCCTACCTTACTTACCACTAGACGAAACAGTATTAAAAAATATTACTCACCTAAAAGTAAAAAAAATCTCAGATAGAATTAGAAAAAACTACTCCTCAGAGCTGATAGTGAGTGATCAATTAATAAATAATATTGTTGCTAGTAGTAATGAATCAGGAAGTGGAGCAAGGGTCATACAAACAACCATTGAAAATACACTGTTGCCTAAAATATCGCATGAAATCCTTACGGCGATTCTTAAAGGTAAGAATTTTAAAGAGATTAAGGTCGAGGGTGAAGTTAATTCTTTAACTGTCTCACTTTTATAACAACTATTTCAAAATGAAATTAATATGAGAGTTGCTTCGTAAGAAGCATTTTACATTTAAAATAACGCTTATATTAAATCTAAATACAAGATATAAAATATCGTATTTAAAAATTGGTTTTTGATACATTAATCATTAGTTTTAATTGATGATTAAAATATAAAATTACTATGTAATATGTCATTAATAATGCTATAGGAGATTAGCATGCAGTCTAACACGTATCTTAAATATGCAGATATTAAAGGTGAGGCAACAGCCGAACAGTACAAGGATCTAATTACTCTACTATCTGTAGATTGGAGTGTTGGTCGTGAAATTTCATCGTACACTGGTACAGCGATGGACCGCGAAGCAAGTGCAACACGTCTATACGATTTGACGATCACTAAGCTTCAAGACCGTTCATCACCGGACCTATTTAAAGAAGCTACCATTGGTAAAGGTAAACCAGCGGTATTCCACATCACCAAGCAAGGTGAAAAGGTAGAAGAGATCATGAAAATCGAACTTACCGATGCAATGATTTCAAACTACTCTGTGTCAATCCAGGACGATCGTCCAATTGAAACAATCACTATTTCTTACACTGAAATGATGATGACAGTTACACCTACTGACGATAAGAACAACACATCTGCGCCATTAGTATATGGCTACAGCGGTGTTAAAGGTCAGCAAATGTAATTGTATTGCGGGAAGAGCTTTCTTCCCGCTATTTTATAAAGAAGTATCTAATGAAAAAAGCATCTCAGAAAAATAACTTTATACGAATTTCTTCACCATTTGGGAGTGATACGTTAATTCTTAATTCCTTTGAATATAAAGAGACTGTATCCCAACTTTTTTCATTGTATGCTCATGCTTATTTTAACGATCAACATGAGGAATTGAATAACATCATTGGAAAAGAGGTCTTGATCACGATGGATAATCATCCATCTGTTAGCGCTAAACCTCGTTATTTTCATGGGGTTGTATCTAGAGCCAGATTAACTGGTTCAAGGGTTACTACAGTTGAGCATGGTGAGAATTACAAAAACATAGATTTGTATATCGAGCCTAAAATTCGATTTTCTGATTACCGCACTAACTGCCGTATTTTTCAAAATAAAAGCATAGAAGAAATAATTTCATTAATTCTATCAGAACATGATGTTGAGTTCAGTTTTAAAACTCTAAGAAGTTACCCCAAGTATGCGTATAAAGTTCAATATGACGAAACTGATCTGGCATTTATAGAGCGGTTACTGTCTGAAGACGGAGTTGCTTATTGCTTTTCGCATACAGAATCTTCCCATGTTATTGAATTTTTTGATGACGCTGATTACTACGAGTCAGGGGAAGAGTTCTTTGTTAATCATTCAACAGGTACGAGTGAAGTAAGCCACATTAGTTCATGGAATGAGACCCAAACACTGACGACTAAAAAAACATGTAAAGCAGGCTTTGATATGCTTAAGCCTTTGTCTCATCCGATGCACCAAGCGAATGGAAAGAGTGAATATTTTTCGGTACCAGTTAGTGAGCACTATGAGTATCTCGCGGAAACTGAGACTAAAGATGATTTTTCCTTACGCAACAAGCATGCAATTGAGTCGCTACAACAAGATGCTTATCAATGTAGTGGTGAAGCAAGTTGCAGAACCTTTACTGTTGGTAAATTATTTAAATTTAAAAAACATGAAGATGTAAGCCGTGTAGGTAAAGAGTTTGTCCTTTCTTCGGTTTCCATGTCTGCGTCAGTGCTCAATCAAACTGGGCAAGGTGGGACGTCAGCTCAAGGTTTTAAAATGTCTTTCCACTGCGTCGGTTCAAAAACCATGCTTCGTCCAAAAACTCATATTCGAAGACCTCAAGTTAGAGGTCTTCAAACCGCGATTGTTACTGGAAATGAGGATGGTGAGATTTACCTTGATAAGCATGGACGAATTAAAGTTCAGTTTCATTGGGATAGACAAGGTAAATATGATGCTAACAGTTCATGCTGGATTCGCGTTGCGCACGCTAGCGCGGGTAATGGCTGGGGTAGTATTTTCCACCCAAGAGTTGGTCAAGAGGTCATTGTCGATTTTGTTAATGGCGACCCGGATCAGCCTATAGTTACCGGCTCTGTTTACAATGGAACTCAAGAGACACCATACAAATTACCGGACCAAGCTTCTCAAAGTGGTTACAAATCTCGCTCTGTACAAAAAGAGGGAAATAACTACAACGAGCTTCGGTTTGAAGACAAGCCTGGAGATGAGCATGTCTACTTACACGCAGAAAAGCTGTTTCAAATGGTAATCGAAGACTGTGCAGATATTTCTATAGAGAACAATAAAAAAGAAAAAGTCACCAATGAATTGCGCCAAGAAGTGGGTAAAAGTGCCGACCTTAAAGTAGGTGAGAATCAATCTTTAGATGTTGGTAAGGCATTATCAATTAATGCAGGAAAAAGTATTGAAATTAAGGTTGGTGGGGCGTCGATTCAAATGTCGAGTTCTGGCGAGATCAATATTAAGGGTAATAAGATCTCGATTAATGGCTCTGCCATCGCACTAAAAGCCGGGCAAATTTCTCTTAATTAAGGCGCGAAGAAATGGGAAAACCAGCAGCAATAATAGGTAGCTTTCACATATGTCCCAAAAAGACAGGGAAAATTCCTCACGTCGGAGGACCTGTCATAATGGGGTCTCCAAACGTAAAAATCACAGGTCTTCCTGCAGCACGAAAAGGCGATAAGCTAATTTGCGTTGGCCCACCAGATAGTATCTCTTCGGGGTCTTCTAGCGTGAAAATCAACGGGAAACCGGCAGCACGGCTAGGGGATTCGACATCTCACGGCGGTAAAATTTTAGTCGGCAACCCAACGGTAGTCATTGGTGGATAGATGGGGCTTATGTTTCAGCCAAGCTTGTGTTTATTGGGAGACCAAGAATTTTCAATATCGCAGCTCACTAATCATACGTTAAAGCCGTCAGAATTCTCTGTATCGAACTTTGAAGAGATCGACTCTCTCTCTATTATTGATACGCTTGATTCTTATTCTAACTATCTGAGCAAGCGGGATATTTCAGGTCATGTTTTCTTGTTGCTGCCAAATATCACCGATAAGAACATTCTGCGAAGAGTTATCGCTTCGTTTTTGTCGATATTTAGCAAAGTCGAGGCGGATAAAATTGCCCTTTATCCATATGGTAATGCCTCTTTTTTGATGGCTCTTAACAGTATTGAACGCTTGGTCAAAAAAAATAACTCAGTGTGGGTCGTCGCTATAAACGCAATCGATTCTGGATATGGTCTTGATTCGTTAGTTATGGCGCGTTGTTCCATGGGGCATAGAGGACTACGTCCTTACAAGGTTGCTGTTGATTTGGACTTTGAAGGGACTGATACGGCGACATCAAATATCACCAAACAACTGGGGCTTGTTTGTACTCATCTTCTAGACGAACTCGCTCTGTCTATAGAAGGAGAAGAGCCAGTATGGCTGGAGTCTATTCAGTTCTTATCTCCTTGGATAACAGCGGATACTTCCTATCAGCTAATAGATTCGGTCACGGGTCCCTTAGGTCCTTGTAATGGTTTATTAAAAGCGCTCTGTGTTTACCAGCAGCAAGCAAATAGAAACATATTAAATTATTGCGGATTGCAAATTGACGTTGAACGGTATGGATATGCCGTAGGCGTTTTGTATCGCTGGGTTAATGAGTAACTTGAAGAGATGAACTTACAACGGATTGTCAAACTTAAAGCGTTAAGTGGTGCCGTATTTTGCTTTTCTCATCAACGTTTAAATGTTGGTATTGAAAAAGAATTTGGCACCGAAAACTGTGCAGCGGTTTTTATTGAGCAATTTCATTTTGCATCATTGGATGACCTAAGAGAAATCGCCTCTTGGACGAGTAAAGAAGTGTCATTTGCTCATGAGTATGAAGATAAAGGCATAGAAGAGCTCGACCAGCTACTCGCTAAAGGGTTATATGATCGTGTTTTGTTTGCATCAGAACTGCCTAAGTTACTCCCTAAAACATTCTATCCACCAACGAATATTCCACAACCTGTCGCTCTAAAGGTGTCAAAAGGTGCGAGGGTATTGTCGCGTTCTGAACGTGTTAATGCGAGCAGTTCTGTAAGTCTCTCTCCTCAAGATGAAAGCAGTAAACGTCATGTTAAAGCTGGCGATCCCGTGTCGATGGTGACAGGTGAAGAACATTTATCTTTAGTGGATGTTAGATTACCTTTTCATTTGACGTGGTTACGTACGTATCGCTCTTCTCTCTGTGATACGAGTACATCTTTAGGCTTTGGCTGGAGGCATATATTTCAATACGAGCTAATGGATGTATTAGATGAAAAGTCTAACGTGGTAGGTTGGCTTTTTATGGATGAAGTAGGAGACACGATTCAATTTCCTAGTGTGGAGATCGGCGGAATTAGTTATCAAGCTTATTCTGGTGCAAGCTGCCTGTTCCACAAAAATGGTTATCGACTCGTGTCATTGAGAAACGAAGTTCAAATTAAGTTTTATTTGAAAGACGAGTTGTGGGTCGCACGTGAAGTTCGTCTGGGTCACATGAAAACCGTGAACCTTGAATACTCTCGCAATCACAGAGTGGTTGGAGTCAGTGTCAACCAGAAACCAAAACTTGAACTTCAGTACGACGAACATGGATTGCTTGTAGAAATCAGAACCCCCAAAACAAACCACGTGTTAGCAAAATATGATTACGATGCAGGTAGTCGCTTAATCTGTGCCAAGAACGAAAACGGTCTCATAGAAAAGTATCAATACAACGACTCGAACCTACTGGTTAAGCGAACGCGAGCGACTGGCTTTTCTCATTATTTTGAATGGTTGGGTGAAGGAAAAGATGCAAAATGTGTTCGAAATTGGGGGGATGAAGGCGTCTATGACTATCGGTTTGATATCGGGTTATACGAGTCAACTTACTGGGACTCGTTAGGAAACCGATGGCAATATAAGCATGATGAAAATGGAAAATTGCTTGAATGCATAAGCCCTGAATCCAGACTTATGGCATATGAGCACGATTCTATGGGGAGGTTAGCGTGCACGACTAATCCGGATAAAAGCTACACTTTCCACTTCTACGATGAGTTTGGCTTGATGAAGCAAAAAGTGCATTCTTCAGGGGCGATCGAAGATTTTGAATACAATGAATTTGGTCAATGTATAAAGCATTGTTTTCCTGACGGTGAAGTTGAGATAAGAGAGTTTAATGCTTTAGGTCAGTTGGTCATGCACCAATACAAAAACGGGCTAAAAGAACATTCGTTGTTTGATAAACACGGTCGACAAGTAGAGCAGAACAGCGATGTTGGAACTCGTACTCAATGGTGGTGGAGTGAGGCAAACCAGCTGCTAGCAAAGAAAGTAAACCAGTGTTTGGTTCGTTATAGCTATGACGAATATGAACGTATCAATGGTATCTCTTATCCCCATGATTTGATTGCTGGTTTTGAGCGACACGAAAACAACTTACTTACCCGTTTATATTTTCAAAGTAAAAAAGATCAAACATTTCGAGAGCATCGTTACGAATATGATGATTTTGGTCGAGTTAAACAGATCTGCACGCCACGAGGTTCTATAGATATTGTTTGGGGGCATCTAGCCCAGCCAACAGCGATAGTGAAACAAGATCAGAGTGCTTTTTCTTTTTCTTATGATTCGGAAAGAAACCTGACGAGCATTGAGCGCTCGGATGGCTGCAAATATGAGTTTGAGTACACACCTGACGGTCATATAAGCCAGACAATTAACTTCGCTCGAATTAAGACCAATTACACCTATGACCGAGCTGAAAGGTTAAGTCAAATATCACATTGCTCTATTCTGATCTCGTTTCAATATGATGAGCTTGGACAGGTTGCAAAAGTTAAAGCCAGTGGCAAAAATCGAAGTGTAGAGAACCATTACCAACATACTCTAGGTGGTAAATTAACTCGCGCGCACAACCGTTTCTCTAATATTTCATATACGTATTCTGGCACGAAATTGGTGAGTGAGGAGCAGGGACGCTTTTCTTTCGTCAATCAATACCAAGATAACGGTTTACTTCGTTCTCAACGCTATGACGATGGAACAGAGGTGCTATATGAGCATGACCAATTTGGCACGGTATGTGGATTAACGATTCATTCAAACGGCTCTGAGAGAGAAGATTCAATTAAGTTTGAATACGATGAATTACAACGTTTATCGATAATCACTTATAGCGCGGGAAAAGAGCTAAGAGAGTTCGATGGAATAGGTCGCTTGAAGCGCCAAATATGGACTGGTTTCGAGCGTAAGTATCATTACAACGCGCAGCATTTATTGTCTCTTATCGTTGATAGTGAAAAGGGGGCGTTGCATTACCGTTATGATGAACTTGGGCAATTAGAAAGAGTAAAAACACAGACTTTAGAAAAGTCATATTCCTTTGACAGTTTTGGTAATTTTAATGATGAAAGTGCACAGCTAGACTATGATCGGCTGGTTGAATATAACGGCGTAAGGTACGACTACGATGAGCTAGGCAATAGAATCCGCACTCAAGGCAATGGGTGGGAACAGCATTGTGCTTATGATGCAAAAGGACAGTTAATCAGTGTCGAGACTGAAGGGCGGTTGTGTCAATTTGAATATGATGCACTAGGACGCAGAACGAAGCAAATCAGCGAAAATGGAACCACCGAGTTTATTTGGCAAGGAAGTCATCTAGTCGGCGAGTATTCGCGTTCGGGTTATCGGTGGTATCTATATCAACCAAACAGCGTAGTTCCGCTTGCTCTTATTGAAAACGGCAAGTGTTATTTTTTCCAATGTAATCAAATCGGAACCCCAGAACGTTTGGTGGACTCTAAAGGGCAGGTAGTTTGGCAAGCAACATACGATACCTTTGGATTTGCTCACGTTGAAATCGAGACGGTTAAAAACAACCTTCGCTTACAGGGGCAGTATTTCGATATTGAGACTGGTCTGCATTACAATTTAGCACGCTATTATGATCCTCAAATAGGTCGATTTATCCAACCCGATCCCCTAGGGCTGCTTGGTGGAACTAACCACTATCAATTCGCACCAAACCCTGTCTCGTGGGTTGATCCTTTGGGTTTATGTGCAAAAGAGGAGTCGCATACAGTTCTAGCGGGGCGCAACGATAATTCGCCTGAGAAGTCGGTGTACTACGCAATGGGCTCGGGGAATTATCAAGCTACAATTACTCAAGCTTCACCTAGTTACAAGCTACATGCGTATTCGTCCCCGCATCATTCAGCTTTAAGTATTAACGATGTTCATATGGCACTCGATGCCGCGGGTATGCTGCCCGGAGTCGGAATTATTCCTGACGCAGTTAATACTTTTTTGTATGGAGTAACTGGTGACTTTGTTAACGCGGGAATGTCACTTTCTGCAATGGTTCCTGTTGTCGGGCAAGGGGCTATGGCGACTAAGTATGTCAGTGAGCTCGACAAAATTGAAGGTCATGGCAATAATATCGCGGATAATGTAAGTACGCATATAGACGATTATGTGTCACGGCTTTATAGTAAAGTCACGCCTTCAAACCGACCTGCCAATCTGTTTGAAATAGAACAGACTGGGCCTCGGAACTATCGAGTCTTTGGAGGGGGGACATCAATAGACATTGATGGCTATGAAGGAACTGTAATTCTTGAAGCAAAGTTTGTTGATAAAAAGAGCAGAAGTCCTTTTATTGAAGACTCTAAGATTCCGCCATTTTTGCGTGAAAAAATTCGCAAGGAGCAAGCACATGAATTTGAACGATTGAAAGCTGTTTTAAAGGATTCTGAGGTTCCGTTTAACAAGTTGGAGGTGAGAATTAATGAGCCTCTAGCAAAGCCTTATTTTCAGTCACTAATCGATAAATATAAAATACCAGGGCATGTTAAGGTTGTTAGGACATCAATCAAAGAGTCAGGAGGGGGATGATATGAGTAAACTATTACTATTTATTGGTGAAAATGAACAATTTGATAAAGATACCGTTGTTCAACAAATTAGAAAGATAGTAGGTGTTAGAAATGACAAAGAAGGAAATTTTATTGGCTCTGTTTTTGAGGCAGAGTACGCTGTAAATAATGAGAGTTACATTGTTCGATTGAGTGATGACCTCGAAACAATAACTGTCGATGGAATTGATGATAATAGTCTAGATTTTGTTCTTCAATTGAAAACTCTGCTCATGATACCTCTCCAAGTGGTTGACATGGATTACTCATTTCATCTGGAGTTAGCTAACGTAAACTCATTAGTTCAGCTTAAAGAAGAAATTAGGAAGGGAGTGTAATTGAATCGAGCAGTGTCTGGGCGAAAATTTTGATAATCAGGATACCACTTCTTTCGGGGAAATAATTTGTATTCTTAAAGTTGCGTCCAAAACAAACCACATGAAAAACTTACGAACTCACGATATCCGGCGGGGATCTCAGTGGCGCACAAAATCGCGCTTATCTCAGACGGATGAGCAAGCGCAACGTGCATTCGAAACTTTAGGACCAGATACCCAAATGAATGTTTCGCTGGATCGCTGCCCATTACGTGGAATTAAATAAGTTGAATGACGAATATTTTGAAATGTTTATAGAAGAGTTTGGCGAGCCGACCGAACATATTCAGGCGACTGACCAACAAGTTGAAGCATATCGAGGCATACTTCCAGATCAGCTACTTAAATACTGGCAAATGGTCGGTTTCTCTGGCTTTAACGATGGTCTATTCTGGATCACCAATCCCGCAGAATTTGAAGATGTGCTTGAATCTTTTCTCGACGATACAGAGTTCGCACACTATGACAACTACCATGTGATCGCTCGAAGCGCCTATGGTCAACTCTATTTGTGGGGAGAGCGAACAGGCGCGTCACTCGATATAGCGACACACTTAAATTGGATAATGACAAATCAAGGACACGCAAAAGACATTTCTAAAGGCGATGCTAATATTGCAATTCAAAGCTTTTTCGGTTTTCAAGATAAAGAATATATAGACGTAGAAGTTAGTTCAAAACCTCTCTTTCCGTCTGCGATTAAAAAACATGGTCCAGTGGGTAAAGAAGAAGTGATGGTGTTTACCCCTTACCTATTTATGGGGGGCAAGAAGTCCGCAGATGCTATGACCAAAGAAGATCTACATGTATTTTTACAGGTTATGGCGGATTTAGGGGGAGCCGAAATTATCGATATGGCGTCAATGGTCGGCAATGTCCTTAAAAGTCACAGAGATTAACCCGTCCTGCATAGCAAAACTCAAGCTCACGCTTTGTGGGCTCTTTTGTTTACCCAGTATCGATCTAGATAGATATCTTTTAAACAATCAGTTTGGCTGAATAGTGATCACACACAAGGCAAGAGTTCTTAGCTTAAACCCAGATATTGAAGAAGAAGTTACGCTTGAAGTTAATGGTGTCGAATTAACCTGTTTTGCCGGGGTGTGCCCCTATGAATTGTATATTGGGCAAGAATATCCCGTTGCATTTGAAATGTTGGACTTTGAATTAACAGAGCAGGAAAGTGCAGACGAAACTAGTATGACAAGGGTCGATAGTACCTATGCTTATAAGCTATTAGGTAGACTAAGCGGTGGGACCATAGACGCTGGACTTAAGATTTGTGATGATTTTTTAGAGTCTGATTATGCATATTTGGATGGTCAGTTTATTTGTCTCTGTGTCGAGCGGTTGGACGTAGAATTTTTAGATAGGTAAACCGAGTTCTTAGGGCATGTCTTTTCCCCCTAAATAATGAGCGGGTTTGTGCAAATAAATTAGGCAAAGGATATAAACGCAAATGAATAATGAAAACTCTACACTAGTTCGCTTTGTTATGAATGCTGATAAATTGAAAAAAGTACCTCATCAATCCTATAGCCTAGATGGACTAAAAAATGGTGAGTGTTTGTGTGTGGTCAATCGAGATGATTCTTGGCAAGTTGTATACAACAGTCAAGGAAGAATTACGTCTGTAACTGAATGTCAAAATGAAGAAGATGCGTATGAGGAACTATATCGCCAAATCTCAGATGCTTATGGTTGGTAGATTTGAAGAACGCACAATTAGCTCGTTTATACTTTAACTTCAGCATACGCCACAAACCACATGAAAAGCTTACGAACTCACGATATCCTAGTGGGATAATAAGATAGCGCCATATTGATGGCAGAAAGTGAATTCGAATGAAGTTTATCCATACCTCAGATTGGCATCTTGGCCGACAGTTTCATCACGTCTCTTTACTTGACGATCAGCAAGCCGTTCTTGACCAGTTAATCCAATACATTGAAAACAACCCTGTTGATGCGGTGGTAGTTGCTGGGGATATTTATGACCGTTCTGTCCCACCAACCATTGCAATTGAGCTACTTAACAAAGTAGTGAAGCGAATCTGTGGTGAGCTAAACACGCCGATGATTTTGATTTCTGGTAACCATGATGGTGCAGAGCGCTTGGGATTTGGTTCAGAACAGATGAAAAATGCGGGCCTTCACATTATCAGTAACTTCGGAGACATGCTTACCCCTGTTGTTATTGAAACCGAAAGCGCAGGGCAAGTGGCTTTTTATGGCATGCCTTATAACGACCCTGAGCAAGTCCGTTTTACTTACCAAGAACCCGTTTCGACCCACGACCAAGCGCACAAGCTACTTGCTGAGAAAATCGCTGAACAGTTCCAACCAGAGCAACGCAACGTGTTGGTCAGCCACTGCTTTGTCGATGGTGCCATTGAGTCTGAATCTGAGCGTCCACTTTCGATTGGCGGTTCCGACCGCGTCAGTCACGAGCATTTCCTCAACTTTGACTATGTGGCGTTGGGGCATCTGCATCAGCCACAGAAAAAAGGCGAAGAGTACATTCGTTATTCTGGTTCACTGATGAAATACAGCTTTGGTGAACAAAACCAGAAGAAAGGTTTCACGCTTGTGGAAATTGACCAAAACGGGTTTGTCTCGGCAGAGCACATTAACCTTGCTGCACCTCATGAGATGCGAATCGTTGAAGGTGAACTTGATCAAGTAATAGAGCAGGGCAAAACCGATCCGAAAAACGAAGACTACTTGTTGGTACGTTTGATGGATAAGCACGCAATCTTGAACCCAATGGAAAAGCTACGTACTGTTTACCCGAATGTTTTGCACCTAGAAAAACCGGGCATGTTAATTGGTGTCGAGCAAGAAATGGCGCAAGCGAAATTGGCGAGAAGTGAGATAGATATGTTCCGAGACTTTTTCACGGAAGCGCAAGACGGCCAATTATCGCAAGAACAAGATCAAGCGATCAGTGACATTATCAAACAACTTTCTCAGCAAGCTCAGTAAGGACCAAACATGAAACCCATTAAACTGACAATGCAGGCTTTTGGTCCGTTTGCTCAAACAGAAACGATTGAATTCGACAAGCTGGGAACTAACCCTCTGTTTCTTATCAATGGTCCTACTGGTTCGGGTAAAACCTCGATTCTCGATGCGATTTGTTTTGCTCTTTATGGTGAAACAACGGGTAACGAGCGCCAAGGTATTCAAATGCGTTGCGATATGGCAGCGCCAACGTTATTGACCGAAGTGACGTTAGAGTTCTCTTTGCACGGTAAGTCTTATCGAGTGATTCGCTCACCAGAACAAGAAGCACCAAAGGCGCGTGGTGAGGGCATGACGGTGCGTAAGCATACCGCAGCATTGTATGAGATTACGGACGAAGAAAAGCTCATCACTAGCAAAACAACGCAAGTAAAGACAGAAGTGACCAATATTATTGGCTTGAACGAAACTCAGTTCCGCCAAGTGATGGTGTTGCCACAAGGTAAGTTTCGAGAGTTGTTACTTGCGACATCCAAAGAGCGGGAAGAGATCTTTGGTCAGCTATTCCAAACGGATATCTACAAGAAGATTGAATATGCACTGAAAGACAAAGCGAGTGCCATTAGCAAAGCCAAAGACGAGTTTGATAACCAAATTCGAGGCGCACTGCAGGTGGCTGGTGTTTCTTCTGAAGCGGAGTTGACAGAGCAGCGCGAAGCCTTATCTGTTCAATTTGAATCTGTACAAAAGCAAGAGCAAGAATCTCTGGCGCAATTAAATGCTCTAAAAACTGAACTGCAAAAAGCAGAAGCGCTGAGCAATGAGTTTAAAAAGCGCGAGCAAGCCGAAATTGCATTGAAGCAACATTTGGAACAGAGCGATGCTGTCTCATCACGTCAATTGCAGTTAGACAATGCGAAGAAGGCAAGCAAGGTTGAGTTGCCTTATGTCACGTTACAAAGCGCCTCCAAGCAAACGCAAGAACTTGAGCAAAAAGTAGCTAAGCTATCTCAAGATCTTACTGTGGCAAATGACGCGGTAAAATCCAAAGAAGGCGCATTGCAAACCGCGAAAGAACAAGCCGCACAATTGCCAAAACTGACAGAGCAGCAATACCAACTTGAAGGTATGAAAGGAAAGTTGGTTGAAAAGTCAGAGCTAGAGAAAGCCATTAATGCAGGTTTGACGCAAAAATCTGAGTTTGAGGCAACGCTTAAAAAATATATCGCTCTGAAAGAGAAGTTAACGCTAGAGGCGCAACAAGGTCAGAAGTCACTGGATCAAGCTCGAGTCGATGTTGCAAGTATTGGCAGTGTAGAGGCTGAGATAAAACAGCAACAGCGTTTGATGCAAGACCTACAGAAGCTAACTGGCTTAAACCAAGAGCTAGCGAAATTGGATGCATTGACGCCTAGCAAACAAGCTTCGGTTGACCAAGCAAAAGCGCGATACGTAGAACTTCAACGCTCAGCAGACACTCTTGAATTGAGCTGGCACAATGCTCAAGCCGCTGTATTGGCTCAGCGCTTACAAGCCGGTGAAATGTGTCCGGTGTGCGGTAGTGTAGAACACCCTCAACCCGCTCAATTTGTTGGTGAAGAGGTCACTAAGGATCAAGTTCAAAACGCTCGAAATATAGAGCGAGAAGGGCAAGTTGCGCTTAACCAATTGAACAATCAATTGGAGCAGCACAATATCGCAATCGGACAATACAAGCAGCAGATTGAGCAACTATCCGTTGAGCTTGGTCAAAACGCATCAATGGATTTAGGTGCGTTGCAAGCGTCCATGCAGCAGCTCGATGAACGTCTACAGCAATTGTCATCGATTAACTTGGTTCAGCTGGAACAAAGCGTCAATGAGTTAAACCAGCGTTGTGTTACTGGGGAAGGTAAGCTCAATGAGCTGCAAAACCAGATGGCAGCGAATGAATCGACGATAAAAGTGAACCAAGAGCAACTGGTTAAACTCTCTGCTTCGTTAGATGCTAAGTACTCATCTCTTGAAGTTCTTGAGCAAGATATTATTGCGATTCAAAAACAGATTACGGAGTTGAATACCGCATTCGAGTCTGCACAAAACCATTTACAACAAGCCGTGCTGGCGAAGACCAATATTGAAAGCCAACTGACAACCAATCAACAGTGGTTGAATGAAGCACTCGATCGTTTTAGCACAGCAAAAGCTGATTGGAGCCAGGCTTTGCTGGCGAGTGCATTCGAGGACGAAGCGCAATTCCTAGCATGTAAAGCTGATGAAGCCGAGATGCAGGTTTGGCAGCAAGAAATTGATGCGTTCAAACTGACTCAAATCAAGTTAGAACAAACATTGGCAGATTTAAGTTCAACGTTGAAAGACTTGGTGTTGCCAGATTTAGAAGGGCTTAACGTTAAGCTAAACAGCAATCAGCAAAGTTACGTTGAAGCGCGTAATCAGCTTGATAGCACGCGCTCTTTGTTTGAACGTCTAGAGAAAGTCCGTAATGACATCGCGACGTTACATGACAAGAACACTAAGTTAGAAGACGAATATAAAGTGTTTGGCACCTTGTATGACGTTGCAAGCGGTAAAACGGGTAGCCGCATCAGTCTGCACCGATTTGTCCTTGGTGTGTTATTAGACGATGTATTGATTCAAGCGTCACAGCGTTTAAGTCTGATGAGTAAAGGTCGTTATATCTTGGCTCGTAAAACTGAAGGCTTTAAAGGTGCGGCAGGACGAGGCTTGGATTTGGTAGTAGAGGACAGCTACACAGGTAAAACGCGTGATGTTGCGACGTTATCAGGTGGTGAATCTTTCATGGCAGCGTTGGCATTAGCGCTCGGTCTATCTGATGTTGTGCAGTCTTACAGTGGCGGTATTCGCTTGGATACGCTGTTTATTGATGAAGGTTTTGGCAGCTTAGATCCGGAATCTTTGGATCTTGCGATTCAAACCTTGGTCGACTTACAACAAACGGGTCGCATGATTGGCGTGATTTCTCACGTTTCCGAGCTGAAAGAGCAAATGGCGCAACGCATTGATGTCGAACCGTCGCGACTTGGTTCTACAGTTTCTGTGAAGTCTCAGATGGCATTTGATTCTTAATCAGTACTGGAAAATATGAATAAACAAAAAGCCCCACTAAATTACGGTGTAAAATAGCGGGGCTTTTTGGTTCTCAGTTTCGAAGCATTTATTGTTCGCAGAAGCGACCTTCTTTCGGTGATTGCGTAATCGCATATTCACCATCAAGGTTGCGATAAACAACCGTGTTCCAAACTGATCCGTCATTCAATTCAAACTCTATCGCGTAGTTCACACCACTCACAATTTGTGCATGAACGGACAAGATCTGTTTAAACGAAGCGAGAGTTTCCATTTTGTTTAGGACAAAGGCCATTGCCTTTTGAGCGTCTGGGGTAGCATCGAATTCGTTCCACCCACCTGGCATATTTCCTTGTGTATTACATACATCTGCCGAGGTTGTTGACTGTGTCGCTTCATCTTGAGTTTTTTGCTGACATCCGACAAGCAAAACCAAGATTGCGCAAGCTGACACTGTTTTTAATTTCATAAAAATAACCTCTATTTATGTAAGCCCGCATTATATAAGTTGGCGTTCCAGCCCAATGTCTACGTTGTGCAAACTTTTTATATGAACAGGGTTAAATCCTGATTAAATCGTTGCGAGCGAGCTCCAAAAAATAGATTTTGGTTAACTTTTTGCCTAATTTTGCTAGTAAGTCACGCTTAAGAGCGAACGCTAATTTCCTATTCATTTCGCGTCGTGAATTAAGATCACAATTATAAAATAGACTTGGAAAACATAACTTTGCACGTGTATCTGTTTTCGCAACACAGCCATATAATCCAATAAAAATTCATTAGGCACTAATATAAAGTGCTGAATGATTGTTGTGATAAAGCAAAATGGATGAGAGGTAACACGATGAAGCAAAAAGCGCTATATCTAGCAGTAGCATTGGGTTTGAGTGGTCTTTCAAACGTAGCATCCGCTAATGAAATGGTGAATCCAGATGGCGGTGTTGTAGTCGGTTATTGGCATAACTGGTGCGATGGGGCTGGTTACAAGGGCGGTAATGCGCCGTGTGTGACGCTGGATGAAGTTGACCCAATGTACAATGTGGTTAACGTCTCCTTCATGAAGGTGTTCAATACCAGCGAAGGCCGCATTCCAACCTTTAAGCTCGATCCAAATATTGGTCTTTCAGAACAACAATTTATTGATCAAATTAGCGCACTAAACCAACAAGGACGCGCCGTTCTTATTGCGCTTGGTGGTGCAGATGCGCACGTCGAGCTGAAAACTGGCGATGAGCAAGCATTCGCACAAGAGATCATCCGCCTTACTGATAAGTTCGGCTTTGATGGTCTGGATATCGATTTAGAGCAATCTGCAGTAACCGCGTCAGACAACCAAACAGTAATCCCAGCTGCACTTCGCCTTGTAAAAGAACACTATCAACAGCAGGGCAAAAACTTCCTAATTACGATGGCGCCTGAGTTTCCATACTTAACAGAAGGTGGCAAATACGTTCCTTATATTACTGGATTAGAAGGGTACTATGATTGGATCAACCCTCAATTTTACAACCAAGGTGGTGATGGTATCTGGGTTGAAGGTGTGGGTTGGATTGCACAAAACAATGATGCGCTAAAACAAGAATTCATTTACTACATTTCAGACTCTCTATCGAACGGTACACGTGGTTTCCATAAAATTCCGCATGACAAATTGGTGTTTGGTATTCCATCTAACATTGATGCAGCAGCAACGGGATTTGTTCAAGATCCTCAAGATCTTTACGACGCGTTTGACCAACTTAAAGCGCAAGGGCAGGCACTTCGTGGCGTAATGACATGGTCAGTTAACTGGGATATGGGCACCAACAAGAATGGTCAGGCGTACGGTGAAAAATTTGTGAAGGATTACGGTCCGTTTATCCACGGTCAGACTCCACCACCGCCAAGTGAAGGCGAACCGGTGTTTAGCGGCATCAACGATGTTCGAGTGCATCACGGTAGTGCATTTGATCCGTATGCAGGTGTTACCGCATCTGATAAAGAAGATGGAGACCTAACTAACAGCATTACTGTCGAAGGTTCAGTTGATGTGAACACCGTTGGCACTTATGTTTTGGTTTACAGTGTAAAAGACAGCGACAACAATGAAACCAAGCAAAGCAGAACGGTTGTTGTTTACAGTCTTGTGCCTGAGTTTGAAGGTGTCGCGGATACAACTATCCAGCTTGGTGATGCATTTGACCCAATGGCAGGTGTAAAAGCCACGGATGCAGAAGACGGTGATTTGACTGATCAAGTTCGTGTAGAGGGCCGTGTAGATGTGAACGTTCTAGGCGTCTACAACTTGGTTTACCGCGTAACGGACAGTGCTAATCAAACTACGACAGCTCAACGCTCTGTGATTGTTTCTGATGGCAGCAGTTACCCTCCGTATGAATCTGGAAAAGCGTATGAAGCAGGTGACATTGTCACAGGTTCAGATGGCAACTTGTATCAATGTAAACCATGGCCATACACGGGGTGGTGTTCAAATCCTTCTTATGCGCCAGGTGAAACCGTTTATTGGTCAGACGCATGGGATAAGTTGTAATTAGTTCATTTGCAAGCCTCCTTCACTGGAGGCTTTTTTATGCGCGTAACTTCACATCTTATTGAACCTACACTAGAACTTTAAAGCGTAATCATTAATATCCCGCCTCCGCATTTTCCAGACTTACCTATAGTTGGAATGCGTCGCTCTTTGTCAATTTGGTACGGTCACCTAGGAGGATTTAATGAAAAGGATCAATGTAGTAGGCAGCAGTGCAAGCGGTAAATCGACGTTTTCAAAGCAACTCGCAATGAAATTAGGTGTCACGTACATAGAAATGGACAGGTTGTTCTGGCTTCCCGATTGGAAAGAACTCGATGATGAGACGTTCTTCGATAAAGTCGTGGGCGTAACTCAACAAGACGCTTGGGTACTCGACGGGAATTACAGCCGAACACAACCATACAAATGGCAAAGAGTCGATACCATCATCTGGCTCGATTATTCACGTTCTATCACCACTTATCGTTCCATAACTCGTGCTATTAAAAGGGCATGGACTCAAGAAGAGTTTTGGGAAGGAACTGGCAATAGAGAAAGCTTTAGAAAAGCGTTTTTGAGTACAGACTCGATTATTTGGTGGTCGGTTAAGAATTACCGAAAGAATCGGAAGCGTTATTTAAAATTGAAAGATGACTTAAAAGGTTCGCCTATCGAGTTCATCCACATCACTTCACCAAAAATGGCACAAGATTTTCTTGGTTCTCAAGATTTTATAAATAGATAAGTAACTTATTTAAGTGACTTTTTGGCAACGGCTCGCAGCTGTGTAAATCCTGACATTCCGCCTCCGTTAGATGATGAATACTAGGGTCTGTTGACCTTTCGCTGCAAAAATCAGCTCGAGAGATTAACAGACCCCAATAACGTTCCCGTCGTATTCATTGTGGAGGTATTATGATCGGCTACGAAGAAATGGCGATATCCGGCTACCTAGGTTGGTTACTCGCTGTTTTGTTGGTTTACCCCTTTGCCTATGTTGGTATTCATATCGGTGTATTCGATATAAAAATCCGTACCAAAGTCAGCCGTTATTTCAATCGCTTTATATTAGCTTTGATTGCATTTTTACTGATTATGCATATGCAAACTGAAGTGGTTTACGGCAAGTACTTTCTTGGTCTTTGGGAAGCACAACAGTAACTCTGATCGCATTAATTCCCATCGCCTTGTGCTAAGTTGTCGAAATTGAACTAAAAATCGACAACTTAGCATGAAGCCATACGACCTATATTTTCTTCATACTTCACCCGTACACATTCCACCTTTCTCCGAACTGATGACAGAGCTCGCTCCTGATTTAAAAGTCGCACACTTTGCCGATGCTGGCTTGTTGGAGCGTTTGGTTGCCGGAGAGGAAGAATCTAAGGTGGAGCAATCCGTACAAGACAAAGTACGAGAGCTTTCTGAACAAGCAAACTTGGTGGTTTGTACCTGCTCCTCAATTGGTCGCTTTGCTGAATCACTTACGGAGCAGGGAGTCAATGTTCAGCGTATCGACCGCGCGATGGGTGACCAAGCTGTAACTCATGAGCGAGTGTTGTTACTCGCGGCATTATCGACAACCATTGAACCTAGCTTGGCGTTACTTGAGACAAGTGAGGGCAATTGTATCCGTCAGTTAGATACGTTTGTGGTTGAAGGTGCTTGGGAGCGTTTTCTCGACCAAGATAACCAAGGCTATTACGACAAGATAAAAGCGGTAATAGAACAAAAGGCTCGTGATTATGACGTAATTGTATTGGCACAAGCTTCGATGTCAGGTGCTGCATCATTAGTTGATGTCGACATTCCAGTATTAAGCAGCCCACGTTTAGGCGTAAAAAGGGCAATTGAAACCTTAAGGATATTCCATGCAAATAACTAGTTGGATTCAGCTTTGCTTGCGCGAGCTTGAAGGGGCGCCCATAAAAGAACATTCCGATATCGAAGCATCTTTTGCTGAGTCTGAACGTTTCTCAAAATGGAAGGCAAGCACAAGAGAAATACGCTTCGAAGAAGTCAGTGATCGTTGCTGGATCAAGAGCTGCACGGGTGGCTACATCACAGAGGTACATTTGCATGCAGATGGTTCACTTGATGAATACACCTTGTTTGGACGCCTTCACACCAAAGGGCATTGGGAGCTAGAGGCTGGCGTACTTCATATCACGATCTACAAAGGTGAAAATACTTACGAACTTTCTGTTGTGGGAAATCGTGAACCTTCCATCCACTCTGCGATTGAATACAAAAATGGAGAAGTGCACTCCTATCTAAAACTGACTCCAATTTCTCAATAGCAATTTAACAAGAACGAGCACCACAATATGGACATTGTATTTGTAAGGCATGGCGTGCCAGATTTTACGTTAGCGGATGAGCGGCAGATGACTCAGCTTGAGAAGGACTATGCGCCGCTTTGTCGAGAGCATTTGCCCGTGCTGCAAGAAAAGCTCAATCATCCAGTCTTCAATGATGCTGAAATCATCATCAGCTCTCCTTATACAAGAGCCCTTCAAACTGCAGAAATTCTCAATCGTCATCGCGGTTTGCCTTTGTTTGTTGAGCATGACTTGAGAGAGTGGCGTGCTGACAAAGAAGGCGGCTACATTACATTGAATGAAAGAGACCGACGCTGGCTCGAATACCGAGAGCTGTTAAAAGCGGGTATTCCAATGACTGACAGTCGCTACGAACATGTTGATGAGCTAAAAACACGGGCAGAGTTGGTGCTGGATCGTTACCGCCAATATCAAAAGGTTGTTGTCGTGAGCCACTTTAATGTGTTTGAAGCACTACAAGGTTTCCAAGACGTAGGACTGTCCTGTGGAGAATTTCGATACATTAATTTCTGATCGAATTATTATCTTCTATAGTAAAATCAGGCATTAGGGTCTGTTGACCTTTTGAGCTGATTTTTGCAGCAGTTTGTGGGTTCTTCCTTCTTTATAAACTAAGAAAGAGGCAGAGGCTTTGAAATGTAGTTGCCCTACCTGATAAGCCGATAACGCAGTAGAAAGGAGCCACAAACGCTGCCCGAAGGGTTCGGCTAAAAGCGTTTTACTCTTTGTTGAGAGGATTTTGCTTAGAATAACTAGGCTACAAACCTCTCGCCGCGATTAAAACGCTTTTATCTCGAACAAAATTTAACCGCAAAAGGTCAACAGACCCTAGTTTAATTTCAGGTTGCTGTATGAAATCTCTCAAAACACTTTTACTTTTATCCCTTGCAACGTTGTTTGGCTGTACGTCTAAACCGGACGGCGTGGAGCCGGTCAACAACTTTGAACTTCAACCATATCTAGGTAAGTGGTATGAAATTGCCCGTCTTGATCACTCCTTTGAGCGTGGTTTATCGAATGTGACGGCTGAATACGAGCTCCGTGAGGATGGTGGCGTAACGGTTATCAACCGAGGCTATTCAGAAGAAGATAAAGAATGGACGCAAGCTGACGGCAAAGCGTATTTCGTTGATGGTGAAAACACAGGGCATTTAAAAGTGTCTTTCTTCGGTCCGTTTTATTCGTCTTACATCGTATTTGAACTAGGTGAGAACTACGACTACGCGTTTATCTCTGGTTTCAATCACGACTACCTATGGCTACTGTCACGCACACCAACTGTCGATAAAGCAACGGTCGAGCGTTTCAAACAAGTAGCAAAAGAGAAAGGCTTTGCGTTGGACGAGCTAATTCTCGTAGACCAAACCAAATAACACACGAAATGCTCGCCTTATAACAACGATCTGTGCTTCATAAAACTCAGTGGTGTCTGTCCGGTTTGTTTCTTAAAGAACGCAATAAATGCGCTGTCTGATGAGAACTCCAAACAATGGGCAACATCACTGACTTGTCTTTCTTCACATAAGAGCTCAATAGCCTTAAGTAGCCGCCATTGTTGACGCCAATCTTGATAAGACATGCCAGTCTCAGCCTTAAATAGGCGTGTAATGGTTTTGCTGCTCGCGCCAACGGTTTGGGACAGTTGGTTTAACTCAGGTGCTATAAAATCACACTTGGTCATTGCCTTACGAAACCCTGTTAAACGTCGATCAGAAGGCAAGGGCAATGAGAACTCAAACTGCTTCGCTTGGTAAAACTCTTCCCAAAACAAAGCGCTCGTTGCCTGAGTTTTCGTTTCTTCAATATCCCACTCCCATAACGCCATTTTGTCGATCAGTGCTTTTAAAAGATCGTTCACCTCAATCATCACTATCTCATCAGGGCAGGTGTATTTACTGCAATCGAAATAGAGTGAACGGTAAGCTACAACGTTGGTCATGACGGCTCTGTGAGAAGTATGCGGCGGAATCCACACAGCTTTAGTTGGTGGTAAGGTACAAATAGAGTTATCGAGTGCGAACGTCATGCAGCCTTGTGGCGCATAAAGCAATTGTCCTTTCTTGTGTTCGTGCATACCGGAATCATGCTTGCCGACATCCGCTGCGATGCCAACTACACTCGCGGCAATTGCGTCCGCATTAAACTGAGTATTGTCTTCAATAATTGCCATTTGTCCGAATCTTGATGTTTTTGGTTTTAATGTTGTTAATGGGTAAAGCATAACGCCTTCTATACTGCACGCCAAGTTAAGTTCGTTACCCACTTAAGCCACGAAATCTCGGCAGGGGTGGGACAGAGAGGTAAAAATGAAAACGAAACCTTCTATTGGGTTGATGGTGGTGATGCTGATGTTTCCGCAAATTGTGGAGACGATTTACAGCCCAGCGCTAGGTAATATTGCTCAGTCGTTTGCTGTGACGTATTCACAAGCGGCGCAAACCCTATCTATCTATTTTTCTGCGTTTGCTATTGGTGTGGTGATTTGGGGAATCTTGGCAGATAAGTGGGGCAGACGCCCGACCATGCTGGCAGGGTTGTTGGTTTACGGCGTATCTGCTTTGGTCGCGATGCAAACAGAAAGCTTTGACGTGATGATGATGGCTCGTGCGTTCAGTGCTTTTGGGATTGCGGTTGGGTCGGTCGTGACACAAACCATGCTAAGAGACAGCTTTTCAGGCGATGAGCTAAGCAAAGTATTTAGCGTTATGGGCATGGGTATTTCCATTAGCCCAGTGATTGGCATGTTACTCGGCGGTCAGTTAACAGCACTCGGTGGCTATCAGGTTGTGTTCTTTACGTTGTTTATTTTGGCGCTTGTGTTGCTGTGCTACAACGCGGTTAATCTACCTGAAACACAAACTCAAAAGCAGCCGCTAAACATAGGTTCATTACTTGGACGAATGCTGAAAGATGCTCAAATCTGGCAATCTGCGTTGTTGGTTGCGCTCTACAACATTGCTTTATTCGCATACTACCAATTGGGCGCATTCACTTTTGAGCAGCTCGGACTGAGTTCTGAGCAGTTCGGATACAGCGGTGTGATATTGGGCGTTGGTACCTTAATTGGCAGTTTGATGAACAAGTCATTGCTAGCAAAAGGTCGCTCACAAACGCATTTGCTTTGGATTGCATCAGCATTTTTGATCATCGGAGGCTTCGGTGTGTTTATGCTGCAAACATCGATTTGGTTCTTGGTTCCAATGTCATTCATTGTGATGGCATTTGGTATCGCCATTCCAAATGTACTGAGTACCGCTTTGGTTGATTACAAGCAGCAAGCGGGCAGTGCAGGGGCATTGCTAGGATTAATGTACTACTTGATGATTGGTTCGGGTCTAGGTTTAGCTGGAATGATTCAAAACCTTGGATTTGTTCTTATGTCGTGTGCAGCTTTGGTTTTGTTAGTGACATTGTCACGTAAAGTTTAGCTGAAGTATATTGAAGAGACCGACAAAGAAAAGCCCTGCAAGTAATGCAGGGCTTTTTGTTATTGGTTTGAGTCTAACAGTTTGAATTTGTGAACTATTAAATTCAAAGGTATTACTTAATCAGTCGAACAACCAAAGAACCTGGCGCTCGGATCGATTCAATGTTGTGGCTCAGTACCGTGCCTTCTGTTGGCGCTGTGTAACGCTGAATCTCATCACCAAAGCTGTCGTATTGAATCGCAACCAATTGACCTTGCTCTACCTTATCCATCATCTTCACTTGTGGTAGTACAAAACCACCCAGTTCGGCACGAATGCTGATGATGTCTTTGCCTTCTAGGCAAGGCGTGATCTCTGCAACTTCACCGGTCACTACGTCATGACGAGCAAGGATATTGAAGATGCCAGTCACGGTACGGTCGATCAGCTCTTGTTCTGTGTAACGACCCATGCCTACCTCGATGGTGATGCTTGGAATGCCGCTGTTGTTCCAGACAGTTTCAAGTACACCAGCGTCACCCGGATCGTTAAGAATCGCATCTGGGTTAATGAGGCGAGCCATTTCCAGAGATTGCTCAATACGGAAATCGGCAAATACGTACAGCGGGTAAGCAGCACCGGTGGTTTGAGTGTGCAAATCAATCGCCAGTTCTGCGTTTGGCTTAAGAAGGTTATTCCATAAAGCAAACAGGAAGCGGTTTGCTTCGTTGCCGTTTGCATCACCAGGGAAGAAACGGTTTAAGTTTGCAGGAGATGCATCTGGATCTGCAGAGAAGAAGTCACGGCTGTGGTTCAGCATACCCGTTAGGTTGATGGTCGGAACGACAGTTACAGTACCTGCGATGTCTTTACCAATCAGTTCACGAGCGGTCTTTTGCGCCGCTAAAACACCGTTGTATTCATCACCATGAACACCTGCTGTGATCATGATTTTCTTACCCGGTTTTTCGCCTTTGAAAACCAACACAGGCAAATGTTGCCATTGAGATAGGGCGTTGGTTGCGATACGGAACCAAAACTTGTGCTCGCCTGCAGGCAAGTCTTTTACGTCAAGAGATTGAATGACTTGATGACCTTGAATTACGTCATCCAAAAATTGTGTTGCCATTAAAGTTGTCACTCCAAAACATCTTACTTGGATGCTTGTTTGCCATACGGCTTGAATTAAAAAAGGCGAGAACTTGTCTCGCCTTATTCTTTATACCCAAACTCTGCTTTCGCGTTTAAGTTGCTTGGGGATATTGGTAATCAGTTTACGCAAAACCCATCACGTGAGCTGCGACGACGACAATGCTCGATAGGGTAAAGAGTAATAGCATAAAGCGCCAGCAGAATTTCGCCCAGTCACCCCAGTCGATACGACATACACCCAGTGTTGCCATTAGCGACGCTGAAGTAGGAACGATAACGTTAGTGAAACCGTCACCAAGTTGGAATGCTAGAACGGCTACCTGACGTGTAACGCCAGCGATGTCTGCAAGAGGAGACAATAGAGGCATTGTCAGCGCTGCTTGACCAGAACCTGAAGTCACGAAGAAGTTGAAGATAGATTGGAAAACATACATCAACCAAGCCGCAGCAACGTCAGGAAGACCGCTGATTACGCCACCAGCGCTGTTCAGGATCGAGTTCAGTACGCTTGCTTCATCAGTAGTACCGCCACCTAGGATAAGCAATACACCTTTCGCACAACCAACCAATAGAGCAGGGGCAAGCATGATTGCTGCACCTTCTTTAAATGCGTCAGCCGCACAGTTTAGCGTCATGCCGTTCAGACGGAAGATTGTACCGATGATCGCAACGACAAAGCCCATAGTGAAGAATTGAGATGCGATTTCTGGGATGTACCATGCGTTAGCCACTACGCCCCAAACAACCCATACTGTCGTTGCGATAACCGTAAGGATAACTAGGGTGTCACCTAGGTTCCAACGAGAATCGTGGTCACCTAGCTCTTGCTGACGGAAGTATTTGTCAGTACGACGGCTGTAAGAAAGCTCAGGGTTTGCTTTGATACGCGCTGCATAGATCATAGTGAAAGCAATACCGATAAGTGTAAAGCCAGCCCACAGACCCATACGTACAGTCATACCAGACAGAACCGGAATACCAGCAATACCTTGCGCGATCGCTACCGAGAATGGGTTCATCCAAGACGTTGCAAAACCAATCTGAGTCGCAACGTAGGTCACCATAACTGTAGTGATGCCATCGTAGCCAAGGCGAACCATTAGTGGCGCAATGATAATCGCAAATGCAACGGCTTCTTCACCCATACCAAATACTGCGCCGCCCAAAGAGAACAGCAAAAACAGAACTGGAATGAATAGCGCTTCGTTACCTTTGGTCTTGTCGATAAGGCGTAAGATACCGTTGTCGATTGTGCCTGTGCGCATTACCACACCAAATGCACCACCGATAACCAGCATGAACATGATAACGCCAATCGCGCTGCCCCATTTAGAGCCTGAAACCAGACCTTCGAATGGGAAGTTCATTAGACCAATGCCACCGCCTGAAGCGAACAGTCCAACCTTGTTGTAAACCAATTCACCGTTTTCGTCGGTTGCATAAGAGAAAGAAGATGGATCGATAACAGTACGAGTTTTTTCTGCACCGTCGACCATGTAGGTCACCTGTTGGCTATCGAAATGACCAGCAGGGATTAAGTAGGTAAGAATCGCAGCAAGAATACCAACAATGAAGATCAAAATGAGGGTATCAGGCATCTGCCATGATTTTGGGGTTGCCGCCGATTCCGATGGCTGAGCGTGTGTGTGAGACATAACCTATTTCACGTAGAATTATAGAAAGCATGAAATATCGATAAAATAGAATAAAAAGTCAATATTAACTGAGTTGATGAACTATAAATTCATCAATAATTTGATCTGAAGAGGGTTGAGTTGCTTATCAATGATTTAATGGTTAATTGTTTTGGTTAGATGTTGTGCGAATGAAAACGGAGTTAGGACTTGTGGTGATTCACAAGTCCCATAATTATTCACTTTTCTGCATGAGGTGTTTGTTCTGAATAAAACGCGGCAACATCGCGTAAATCTTCATCATTCAGCATGCGTAATTGGGCTGCCATCATCTCAGCCAAAGGACCTGAACGAAGCCCATCTTGATAGGCTTTCATAGAATCATACAGGTACTGAGCATTCTGACCAGCTAGGTTAGGGTAGGCGTCGTTTGTTGTCATGCCGTTCGAACCATGACAGTAAACACAGCTTGGCGATTTAAGCTTACCTTTATCAACGTCACCGAAAGGTTTCGCCACAACAGAGGAAGAGAGAAGAAGAGACGTTAGAAGCACGTATCTAAGCATTGAATGCACTCATTGTAGTTCTTGAAAGCGCATAGAATAAAGCTTCCCCTTAGGGGAAGCTCAATGATCAAAATCAAGTTAAAGCAGAGATTTAAGGCTAGATAGGAAGGTATCGATGTCTTGTGCTGAAATATCTTTGTGCGTCACGAAGCGGATTGGGTTTCCTGGGGTAATCGTGATGCCTTGCTCCTTCATCTTTTCTGCGATACCAGCGATATCCACTTGTGGATCAAGCTTGGCAAAAACGATGTTGGTTTGAACAAATTCTGGATTAACAGAGAAACCAGGCAATTCCGCTAAACCTTCCGCCAAGGTTTTTGCGTTGATGTGGTCTTGTTTTAGCTGTTCTACTTGCTCGGTAAGGGCTAGTTTACCGGCTGCAGCAAGAATACCCGCTTGGCGCATACCACCGCCGACCATTTTTCTTAGGCGGCGCGCTTTTGCGATGTACTCTTTGCTACCAAGCAGCAATGAACCGACAGGGGCAGCCAAACCTTTAGATAAACAGATAGTCATCGAATCAAAGTACTGACCAATCTCTTTCACTGGAACATCAAGCGCAACAGCTGCGTTGAATACGCGAGCGCCATCTAGGTGCATCTGTAAGTTATGTTTGTTCACAAACTCACGAGCCTCTGCAAGGTAGGAAAGAGGAATCACTTTACCGTTGATG
This sequence comes from Vibrio sp. L85, assembly GCF_963871815.1. NCBI lineage: Bacteria > Pseudomonadati > Pseudomonadota > Gammaproteobacteria > Vibrionales > Vibrionaceae > Vibrio > Vibrio sp. L85. The sequence goes on along the minus strand of NZ_CAWMYL010000168.1, from coordinate 101,553 downwards.
GTGTTCTCTAAACTAAGTAGGCGAGTACGTGCAAAGTGCGCGTCATCTGGCTTGATAGCAGCTTCTAGCTTATCGAATGGCAAAGTACCGTCTGGGTTGTTTTCAATTGGTTGAGGTTGAATAGACCCCAGTACCGCAGCGCCACCAGCTTCGTACTTGTAGTTATGCGCTTGCTGACCACATAGGTATTCGTCACCGCGCTCACAGTGTGCCATTAAGCCAAGTAAGTTTGCTTGTGTGCCTGAGGTTGTGAACATTGCCGCTTCAAAGCCCGCAAGCTCAGCCGCAAATTGCTCTAACTCGTTAACGGTTGGGTCATCACCGTACACATCATCGCCGACAGGAGCGGTAAACATTGCTTCACGCATTGCTTGTGTAGGTTGCGTAACGGTATCTGATCGAAAGTCCATAATTCTCTCCTCGGTCGAAAAGACCTAAATATAACCGCAAAGACGAGCTTTGCTTAGGCAAGCGATAGTTTTGGCATCCGTAATAATGCCTTGAATAATTTGTTGTTCGAGTTCTTCTCGTGACAATGTCACTACTTCAATAACTTCGTCGTCGTCACACTCGTATCGATTGGTTTTGTTCAGTTGTTCGGCAACAAACAAGTACTGGATTTCATCACAGAAACCAGCAAGAGGGGTTACTTGACCAAGCGATGTGAACTTTTCGGCGCTGTATCCTGTTTCTTCTTCCAACTCTCTTTGAGCACAGTGCAATGGATCTTCATCGCCTTCACGTGTGCCAGCAGGCAATTCAAGCAGCCATTTGTTAAGAGAGGGACGGAATTGATTAACAAGAACGATGTTGCCATCTGAAGTAATAGGTAAGATAACGGCAGCACCGGGGTGTTGGATAGTGGTATGTGTGATCATCCGACCAGTTGGTAGTTTAACTTCCTCTTCGACCAGAGAAATCTGCTTCCATTTATGAATTGTATTGCTCATGCAGTTGTGGATCCTAGCTGTAACCGCGCATTGACGTGTTTTGCACATTAACCACAAACCACCGGAAACAAAAGAAGAAAATGGTTTCATACTCTTGCGAAACCAGCACATTCAGTGAGTTATGTCTCATAAATGAAAACTATGGTTGCTCGCGCACGCGCGCGAAGAGCATCTGGTATAAACGAGGTTCACTAAAAAATACACTTGTAACAAAGTGATAACAAATGTATAAAATTATATATACAGCCTCAGTTCAACAGCCGGAGCTTCTATGATTCAACCATCTTTCGCATCTAATGCAGAAAAGGCGCTTCTTTCAGAGCGTATCAACAAGCTAGCGAAAGCGTTAACTGATGGCGTTTACGAACGCGAACACACCATCAAACTCTGTCTTCTTGCCGCTCTTGCCGGCGAAAGCGTCTTCCTTCTTGGTCCTCCAGGGATCGCAAAAAGCTTAATCGCAAAACGACTTATCCAAGCTTTTGATAATAGCAGTTATTTTGAATACCTCATGACGCGCTTCTCAACACCTGAAGAAGTGTTTGGTCCATTGAGCATTCAAGAGCTAAAAGACAACGGTCGTTATGTCCGTCTTACTCAAGGGTACTTACCAACGGCGCAAGTGGTTTTCCTTGATGAGATTTGGAAGGCGGGTCCTGCGATTCTGAACACGCTATTGACCGTTGTGAACGAAAAGACATTTAAGAACGGCAGCGATATCGAACGTGTACCGATGCGCCTTTTGGTTTCTGCATCAAATGAACTGCCAGATGAAGACAGCGGCTTAGACGCACTTTACGACCGTATGTTGGTGCGCGTGTTTGTAAACCGCATTCAGGATAAACAAAACTTCAAATCCATGCTGACGGTGGGTACGTCTCAAGAAGCGCAAGTTCCAGAGGGCTTGGCGATCACAGACGAAGAATACCACCGCTGGCAACAACAGCTCGACAAACTCACTCTGACCGACAACGCATTCGAAAAGCTATTCCAACTAAAAACCATGTTGGAAACCAAAGTTGAGTCTGAGTTTGGCGACGCCTCATTAACGGACATGTACGTGTCTGACCGCCGTTGGAAGAAAGCGGTCAAACTGCTTAAAGCGAGCGCGTTCTTTAATGGGCGTGACGAAATCAATCCACTTGATCTTCTGCTACTTCAAGATTGTTTATGGAACAGCCCTGAGTCACGCGATGTCGTTCGCGGTGTGATTCAAGAGTTCGCACTTAAACATGCCTTTGACCAGCAAGAAGCAGAGCAAGAGATCGAATACTGTCGTGAATCTTTGGTTGATGTACAGCATGAGCTTGAAGACAAATATCGCATGACGCTAAACGCAGAAGCGGCAACCGGTCTGCTTCGCAAAGAAACCATGAGCTTCGATACATCCAAAGCGAAAACTTACAAAGTAGGTGCGGCGGTGAATCTGGTTAAACTGGTTATTCTGCAAAGCAACATGTCGGTTTCTGAATCAGAGAAGGGCGACAGTCGCTGGGTATACGTGCCAAAAGACGAGCTTGATCGAGTGATCAAAGAAGGTCATGGCGATGTGTATGGTTACGTGAACCAAAACACCAATATGTGTCGTCTGCGTTTTGATGTCGATGCTGCCAACAACCTAGTGATCCGTGACATTGCTAACCGAGGCGTGTTGGTGAGCTTGGTTACCCAACAAGGTTTAGACGTTGAGCTTTACCAAAAATGGTTGGCAGAAAGCGAAAAAGCAGTCAGCCAATTGAGCGAAGCTGAACATCATATGCGTAAGGTTAAAGCCAACTTCCATGGTGCATTACCACACAGTTTCGTGGATCCAGAGTTACCACGTCTAATGGAGTCGAGTCTGCAACAGGTGAGCCAGAGACTTGAGTCTATCCAAGGTGAAAGCGAGAAGATCATTCAACGCTTCAAAAACTTACATCAGTTTTTCTCTTAAGGAGACGACATGTTAGGTGCAGACGGACTCAACTTAGCGCTCATGGTGGCGGATTCAGGCATCATTGATAGTGCGGTTAACGATTTAATGGCGCGTTCACAAGTCATGATGATGGCAGAAAACCGAGGCATGAAATCCTCAGTGAAAAACCATCTGCTTAAATGGCGTGGCAACGTGAAAAAGCGCATGACAAAAGTCTGTGAGACAGAACGTTTTCAACAGGAGCTCGCACTCTACCAAGAAGTGATTTATTGGGATGAGAACGAGTTCTTTGAGCGCATTGATGATGTGATCAAGAAGCTTGAATGGCACTCAGCGTTTTACATGCAAGCGCGTCGCATGATGGAGAAGAACAAGGGCGTGAATAACCCGATGTTCCCTCATTACTTCTGTGACCAGTGGTATCAAAGCCTTGCAGAAGCAATCAAACAAGCACAAGTCTCTGAGCTTGAAGAGAACAAAGAAAAAGTCCTTAACGACCTTTATCAGCGTATGGAAACCATGCGTAACATGGATAAAGTGACGGAGTCTGGTGACGAAGAAAGCGTAGGGCGTTTATGGGATATGGCGTCAGCTAAGTTGAGTAAAACCGACTTAACCGTGATGAAGCGCCACGCAGAGTTCCTTAAAAAGCACAAAGGCTTACAAGAAATCGCAGAACAGCTTGGTCGCATGGCGGGACAAGTGAATGATCCAGACCTCAACCGCGCGCCAGCAGAAGAGCTGCAAATGGTTGAGGAAAAGAGTGACGAAGCGACAGACGACATCGTCGGTATTCATGAAAGTGACGATCTCAATAAACTGCTCCCTAACGAAACCATGTTTTTGGCATACCCAGAGCTGGAAGTGGTGTTCTACAAGCATTTGGTTGATAAACGCTTGATGAACTACCGCACGCAAGGTAAGTCTCGCACACTGCGTAAGGTAAAAGCGCACAAACCAGATCATAAAGCGGTGGACGTTGAAAAAGGACCGTTTATCGTTTGTGTTGATGCGTCAGGTTCGATGAGTGGCTTCCCAGAGCAATGTGCTAAAGCTATGGCTTATGCACTGATGCAAATCGCTCTCGCTGAACAACGAGATTGCTACGTGATTATCTTCTCCACTGAGCACATTACTTACGAGCTAACTCGTCAGGATGGGTTACGTGAAGCTGCCGACTTTTTAACTTACAGCTTCCATGGTGGTACAGATTTGGAGCCAACGTTGATTAAATCCATCGATTTGATGAACAGCGACAAATACAAAAACGCCGATATGGTTGTTATTTCAGACTTCATTGCGCCAAAACAGCAAGATGAGTTGCTTGCAAAAGTCGATGCGTTAAAAGCGAAGAAGAACCGCTTCCATGCTATCAGCTTGTCGAAGTACGGCAACCCAGCGTTAATGTCGATGTTTGACCACACTTGGTCTTACCATCCAAACGTAGTAGGACGCTTGTTTAAACGCGTTGCCAACGGTTAACCACGAGAGTTAAGAGAGAAAAGCGGCACTGATTGCCGCTTTTCTTTTGTCTATCTGTTTTGATTTGTCTTAACCAAAGTGAGTAAATCTGGGCGGTGTAGGTCGAATTAACATCGGATTGGTTTAAAACAAAGCAAACAAACAGAAATTTTGGATTTTTGTTTGACTATATTTCCTGAATCCGTAAAGTAGCAACCAACGCTACGGGGCAGAGCCTTTAAGCGTAAACAATTTGGCGCCTTGGCAGAGTGGCTATGCAGCGGATTGCAAATCCGTGGACCTCGGTTCGACTCCGGGAGGCGCCTCCATATTTTTGGGTATGGCAATGGCGATATCCAGATGCGAAAGCATCACCAATAGACCAGCGAAAGCTGGTCTATTGGTGATGCTTGGCAAGCTGAACAAGCACTCGCGGAGTGTTTGCATACAGATAAATGCGCTTCTCAAGTGTGACTTCTCAGCCAGCATTTAGCTTTAAAGCCCTTTACAATATGTTCTTCAACAAGGAAGCAGTGAAGACACATGAGAAATACCGACGACTACATTATTTTCTATCATTTGGTTGAGCAAGGTTCATTCAGCGCCGCAGCAAGACAAATGGAACTTACTAAGTCGGTCGTCAGTAAGCGTATTGCCAAATTAGAGCAGGAGATAGGTGTTCAACTGCTTTATCGAACCACACGCACGCTTAAACTGACAGAAGCAGGGCAATCCTTCTTCGAACATGCTCGTAGTGTTTATCAAGCCGTCGCAACCGCCGAGGAGTCGATTGTTGGTTTGGGTAAGAACCTATCCGGCAATATCAAGATTACGGTACCTACCATCTCTGGTGAACTTATCCTTCCTACGGTTATTTCTGAATTCAACCAAGCTTACCCTGATATCAACATTGATATGGAACTGGACAACCGGTTTGCTGACATCGTCAACGAAGGTTTTGACCTTGCTATTCGTACTGGGGTTTTACCAGACTCAAGCCTAATCGCACGCAAGCTTGTTGATGCAAACTGGATTGTGTGTGCATCGCCCAAGTACGTAGCCAAACATGGCAAACCAAAAACGCCGGACGATCTCACTAAGCACAACTGCTTGGTTTACGCCTATCAAGAGACAGGGGCTCGTGAGTGGGCTTTCAAGCGTGATGATGAGGTGTATCAGGTTAAGGTGGATGGGAATCTATGTACCAATAACTCATCTGCGTTACGTAACGTCGCTTTGCTGGGGCAAGGTATCATTTATGTGCCTCGGGTGCTGGTTTATGAAGACTTGCAGCAAGGTAAGCTGATTCAGTTGTTTAAAGACGAAACGGCTAAGTGCTTGGGTATTTATGCCGTGTACCCATACACCCGCCAGCAACCAGAAAAGATTAAGATCTTTATCGAGCACCTGTATCAGTGTTTTCAACGTCGTAACCATCAATTCTAGTGGCTCAACTTTTCTCAAAGGAGTGATTCTCCTTTGATTGAAGGGATTTGCTCTAAATTTTAAACTCTCCACTCTAACTATTTTCTTCAGTGATCGGCAATGTCACAGCCATATAACGCTGCTATAACGTCATGGTATTCACATGTTGTGGTTTTGTGCTGACTCAATATTCTGACAAGGTCAGGAATACAAAGCCTTGTCATCCCTTTTAACTTTCTTGTTCTTCGATATCGTGCACATTTGTTAACAATGTACTTTGCTATTGTTTCTTTTTGGAAACGATAAGTTTCTTTGTTGATTTTACAGTTCTAAGAATTTTAAGTGATTGAATGTATGGGTAATTAATGTAGTTAACTTGATCTGGGCGTCGTTATCGGACTTTGGTGGCATGGACGTTCAGATTCGGACTACTTATATTGGCTGGGTATAATAACTAGAGATACGGATATGAAACAGAAGCAGCTCATCGACGCGTTTGTCACCATTGTCGGGGAAGAAAATGTCCTTACCGATCAAATCAAAACCAAGTATTATCGCAGCGGTTTTCGCTCAGGAAGCGGCACGGCGTTGGCGGTGGTTTTTCCTAAGACTCTGCTAGAGCAGTGGAAGGTCATCCAACAATGTGTCGACAATAATTGCATCATCATCATGCAGGCGGCTAAGACGGGTCTGACCGAAGGCTCAGCGCCAAGTGGTAGTGATTACGACCGCGATGTGGTGGTGATCAATATCACCAAGATGAAGCAAATCTATCTGTTAGACGGGGGTAAGCAAGCCGTTTGTCTTCCGGGGGCGAGTCTGCATTCGTTAGAAAAAGAGTTGCGAGCAGTTAATCGCGCGCCGCATTCGGTGATTGGTTCTTCTTCTCTTGGAGCAACAGTTGTAGGTGGTATTGCGAACAACTCTGGTGGCGCTTTGGTTAAACGTGGTCCTGCTTACACAGAATTAGCCATATTCGCTCAGGTGGACAAAGACGGTAAGCTCAATCTTGTTAACCACCTTGGTATTGAAGGATTAGGCTCGACGCCTGACGAGATCTTACAGAACATCCAAGATGGTAATTTCGACCCAGATAAAGTGATTCATGATGAACGCATGGCGTCGGATAAAGAATACGACGAACGTGTTCGTGATGTGACTTCTGATATCCCATCGCGCTTTAATGCCGACGAACGTCGTCTGTACGATGCGAGTGGTTGTGCGGGTAAACTCGGCGTTTTTGCGGTTCGAGTCGACAGCTATCCAATCCCAGAGAAAGAGCAGGTGTTCTATTTAGGCACTAACGATCCAGAGAAATTGACCAAGCTGAGAAAAGACTTCCTTACTCAATTCGAAAACTTACCAGAAATGGGTGAGTACCTTCACCGTGATATCTTCAACATGGCAGAGAAATACGGTAAAGACGTTTTCCTTTCTATCGATTTATTAGGCACAGACAATCTGCCTAAGATGTTCTCGCTAAAAGCTAAGGTTGAAAACTTCTTAGAGCGTGTACCGTTAGTCAGTAAATACCTGCCAGATACTATTCTCTACTACGCAAGCAAGCTATTCCCACAGCACCTTCCTAAGCGCATGTTGGAATACCGTGATAAGTACGAGCACCATCTTGTACTTAAAATGAGTGACGGCGGTATTGCCGAAGCGCAGAAATACCTCAAAGAGGTTTGGGCAGCTGAGCACGATAGTGACTTCTTCGAATGTACACCAGAAGAGGGTAAGAAAGCGTATCTACACCGTTTTGCAGCGGCAGGTGCAGCAATTCGTTACGAAACCATTCACCGCAAGGAAGTGGAAGACATTGTTGCTCTCGACATTGCGTTACGTCGTAACGATGAAGAATGGTTAGAAACATTACCTGAGGAAGTAAGTAAGAACCTCGTTAAGTCTCTCTATTATGGGCATTTCATGTGTTATGTGTTCCACCAAGACTACATCTTTAAGAAGGGTACAGACACCAAGCTGATGAAGAAACTGATGCTGGAGCACCTAAATAGTCGTGGCGCGAAATACCCAGCAGAACACAACGTAGGTCACTTATATGAAGCAGAAAACTCGCTACAAAAGTTCTATCATCAACTTGACCCGACCAACACCTTTAACCCAGGCATAGGTAAAATGGACCGCTACAAGCGCAACTGTAACTGTTGTGCTTAAGCACTAAACCGATATGATGTGGAGAGTCGCTTAAACAGTGGCTCTTTTTAGTAATAAATGGTGGTAGAAGTGGTTTGAATTTTAATCGAATCGCTCAACTCCCATACGTTCAGTCGTGTTTTTAACCATCTGAATCAAAAAGAATAAATTTTTGTTGACCTAAAATCTTAATCCGTTAAAGTACGCCTCGTTCTCACGGCGCAGGTCGTTAGAGCAGGTGGTGTTACCATCGCATTGATTGCGTTGCCCTGGTGGTGGAATTGGTAGACACAAGGGATTTAAAATCCCTCGACGTTCGCGTTGTGCCGGTTCAAGTCCGGCCCGGGGCACCATCCTAAAATTGAGTGGGTGAATTTAATATCCCGCCGTCGAGTTGACCGGCCCAGTGTCGGACCATCAATTCCGGCTCGGGTCACCATCTCAAATTATGCGACACTAGCTCAGTTGGTAGAGCGCAACCTTGCCAAGGTTGAGGTCACGAGTTCGAACCTCGTGTGTCGCTCCAGTTGAGGCGCCTTGGCAGAGTGGCTATGCAGCGGATTGCAAATCCGTGGACCTCGGTTCGACTCCGGGAGGCGCCTCCATTATTTTCGAAAGCTCGTCATCATGACGGGCTTTTTTTCGTTTTAAAGCATGATAATTCATCGCTTAAGTCTCAATTTCGCTACGCTTTTTGGTTATCTCCTCCCTGATTATTTGATCGTGATTCAATAATTGCGCTCAATTAGTTATTGGTTTTATAAATGTTACACAACTCAATAATTGTAGAGGGTGATTGGTGATAATTTCTCCACGATTGTAGTCCGAACTTTTTGTTGTACAACAGACGGTTAGTTGGATCTCTTCCAGTCGTCATGTTGGCTCTCTAAGTTCGAACTTCGTTCTAAAACGTGAGAGAAAAATAATGAAAACATTCAACCTTAAACCCACACTTTTACCTTTAACTTTGCTGCTGAGTTCGCCGGTATTGGCGGCACAAAATGGAACTATGATGCAGTATTTCCATTGGTATGTGCCAAATGACGGCGCACTCTGGACACAAGTTGAAAACAATGCGCCAGCACTATCCGACAACGGTTTTACAGCGCTGTGGTTGCCACCAGCATATAAAGGCGCAGGTGGTAGCAACGACGTTGGTTACGGTGTTTACGATATGTATGACTTAGGGGAGTTTGATCAAAAAGGATCGGCACGAACTAAGTACGGCACCAAAGACCAATATCTAAATGCCATCAAAGCAGCACACAAAAACAATATCCAAATTTATGGTGACGTAGTGTTCAACCATCGTGGCGGTGCAGATGGCAAGTCGTGGGTCGATACCAAGCGTGTGGATTGGAATAACCGCAACATTGAACTTGGCGATAAATGGATTGAAGCATGGGTTGAATTTAGCTTCCCAGGACGTAACGATAAATACTCGGACTTCCATTGGACGTGGTATCACTTTGATGGCGTCGATTGGGATGACGCAGGTAAAGAGAAAGCGATCTTTAAATTCAAAGGTGATGGTAAAGCATGGGATTGGGAAGTCAGTTCTGAAAAAGGCAACTATGACTACCTCATGTACGCAGACCTAGACATGGATCACCCAGAAGTGAAGCAAGAGCTGAAAGATTGGGGTGAATGGTACTTAAACATGACGGGTGTTGATGGCTTCCGAATGGATGCAGTGAAACACATCAAATATCAGTACCTACAAGAGTGGATCGATTACTTGCGTAAGAAAACGGGCAAAGAGCTCTTTACCGTTGGTGAGTACTGGAACTACGACGTGAACAATCTGCACAACTTTATCACTAAGACTTCTGGCAGCATGTCATTGTTTGATGCTCCGTTACATATGAACTTCTATAACGCTTCACGCTCTGGTGGCAACTTTGATATGCGCCGAATCATGGATGGCACCTTGATGAAAGACAACCCAGTGAAAGCAGTAACACTGGTTGAGAACCACGATACGCAACCACTACAGGCCTTAGAGTCTCCGGTGGATTGGTGGTTCAAGCCTCTTGCGTACGCATTCATTTTGCTTCGTGAGGAAGGTTATCCGTCAGTCTTCTACGCAGATTACTACGGTGCGCAATACAGCGATAAAGGGCACGATATCAACATGGTGAAAGTGCCTTACATTGAGCAATTGGTGAAAGCACGTAAAGATTATGCTTATGGTAAACAACATTCTTACCTTGACCACTGGGATGTGATTGGTTGGACACGAGAAGGGGATGCGGAGCATCCGAACTCTATGGCGGTTATCATGAGTGATGGTCCTGGCGGAACAAAGTGGATGTACACAGGTTCACCGAGCACACGTTATGTCGATAAACTAGGTATTCGTACCGAAGAAGTATGGACTAACGCTAGTGGATGGGCGGAATTCCCAGTGAACGGCGGATCGGTTTCTGTTTGGGTTGGCGTTAAATAATCTCGAGTGCAGAGTTGCAGGTGTGACCAATTTCGAAAATAGCATGCATTTAATCAATGTCTTATTTGATATTCATGAAACAAATGCGTAACTTTATTGTTGAGCATTATCAGTAGGCAGATTAAGGAAAGGAATCTATGCAGGAAGTTGCAACTATTGCGATTATATTCGGTGCAATATTCGGTGGTGGTATCGTTAAGTTGATTCTTAATCATCGCAAGGAAGTAAAAGCGCTCGAAATCTCTGAGCGTAAACTGATGAATCAAGAAGAGCGAGATGGTCTTAACAAACAAATAGACGACCTGAAACAGCGCGTCGAAGTATTAGAGCGCATCGTTACTGACAACAAATACCAACTTGATAAAGAAATTGCGTCTTTGTAATTCTGAACCAAGAACAAAGAGCCAGTTTAATACTGGCTCTTTTTGTATCTGTCGCTGAATCACAAGAAAGCGAAGTAATGGATTAACGCTCATCAAAGAAGTCTTTGTTGCGAATGTACTTGCTCATTAAGTGATAGGAAAAAGGGCGGATCAACCAACTTACCAAAGAACGCCCAAGGCGCATTAACGTTGGCGTGTTCTCATAAATTCTTCCATTATAAAGCCACAACATTTTACCTACATGCCAATAAAGAAAAGGTACCGGAGGCATAAAAGTAACAATATCGATGTCGCAACAGATTCGATAGGTTTTGTGGCTTAAACGATAGCGTTTCTTGAATGTCCAATCACCAATCGCTGGTTGACCAAATGTCACCACTCGTTTGATGCTTTTTGGGTACTTACGTTCGATATAGTCGGCAAACACGCTGCCAATTGCGCCGCCCGACGAATGTCCAGTAATGGTGATGCGCTTACCTTGTAGAATCAGAGGTACAACGGTGGCTTCTAGCCGCTCAATCACGCTCAAACCGAGACGATCTTCATTTCGAGAAGGTTGGCTTTCTTGAAACAACAAATGGTAGAAACCTGCATGGATGCGATAGTTAAGTCCTAATCGCTTGCAGCTACGAGTCCACATGGCAAAGTTCAGCAACCAATCGGTAATACTGTGCGAGCCTTTAATAACCACAACGACCTCAGTACGTTTTTTACTCCATAAAACACGGATCATGGTTTTGCCAAATTCGTTTTTAATGATCCGCTGCCCATTAGGGTCAAATCCATAACGTGTCTGCCTAAATACTCTGGGATAAGCGAGATTACACAGCACGGCGTAGCGTTCGTATTGGTATCGTTTTAATGGCTTCACGTTGATTTACTTTGTCGGTATCAAGAGAAGATTTTAAAACTAGAATATTAAAATGACATGAATAAGAAGAAAAACGTTAACTAGATTTATTGCCTAATGGTTGATTAAACAAATCGCACTGTTTATATGTACCCACAATTGAATGCAAATCACAAATGGATGATTATATGTAACCAATTGAATTGATGTGAGGTTTATATCGCTGAAAAAGAATTGCTTAGATGAGAAAATTCTTTTTTATCAGTGGTTTTATAAGAGGCTCTATTTATGCAATTAAGTCTAAAGAGGAAAATGGTTTTCTCTGTCGTTTTGGCAATTGCAATCACATCTGCGATTCTTCTTTTTATTGGCTACAAGACCTTTCAAACCAATAGTTGGCAAGCAATAGAAAGTGAAAGTCGAAATATATTACATGCAAATGCAAAAGGTATTGGTGATTGGTTTTATGACAAGAAGCAAGCGGTACATGGCTTGAAGCGACAAATTCAGCTCGATACTTCATTGGATATTGTTCCTCACTTACGGCAAACCTTAATCTCTGGTGGTTTCGGTCTTAGTTATTACGGCAACAAACAAGGAGAGATGTTTCGTCACGATCCTTCGTTAAACAAATCTGGGTACGATCCACGCGTACGTGGATGGTACAAGCAAACGTTGGCGGAAAACAAAGCAATAACAACGAAACCATATGTTAGTGTAACTATGCAAACACTCGTTGTGACACTTACTGACCCTGTTATTGAAAATGAACAAATTATCGGTGTCGCAGCGTCTAATTTAGCTTTGGATAAGTTGATAAAAGACGTGTTGGCAATTGAGGTGCCTGGTGCTGGTCAAGCAATTCTAATCGATCGTCAAGGTACGGTCGTTGCGCATAAAAACAAAGACTTTATCTTGAAACAGGTCTCTGAGATTGCACCTGAGCTAAATATTGACAGCTTAAATCAAGCGTCTCAAAACTTAGCTACAATTTTCACTACTGTTGATGGGCAAGATAAAGTCGTGATGGCAGAACCCATTGAAAATACCGATTGGTTACTCGTTATTGAAATGGACAAGAGCGTGTTAGAACAACCGTTATTTGACATGATTAGTAGTCAAATTACCACGGGGCTGCTTGTTCTAATTGTTATGGCAATTGCTACCTCTTGGTTCGTTGCGCGTCAGTTAGTTGAACTTGGTCGTGTAAGTGAGGCGCTGGCTGATATTGCAGAAGGTGAAGGAGACTTAACTCGAAGACTACAGGTATCTAGCCAAGATGAAGTTGGTCAATTGGCAGATAAGTTCAACGTATTCGTAGATCGCTTACGTCAAATGATGAAAAATGTTAGCGAAGTTTCGACGGCGATGACGAAAGGCGCTGATCATGCCAATGTAAATGCGACGCAACGTAATGAAAGTGTTAGTAGGCAACAAGATGAAATTACAATGGTCGCTACCGCAGTAACTGAAATGGCGACTGCGACGGCTGAAATAGCTTCAAATGCTGACAACACAGCGAAAAGTGCAAGCCATTCTGTTGAACTTAGTGAGCAAGGCTTTAAACAAATGGAAAAAAGCCAGTTGTCAATCAACGAACTTGCTGATGAACTTACCAATGCTGTTTCCATAATTAGCGAGCTTGAGGAACATGGAAATCAGATAGCAACCATCTTAGCGACAATTCGAGAAATTGCAGAGCAAACTAATTTACTTGCATTGAATGCGGCTATTGAAGCGGCGCGAGCTGGCGAACAAGGGCGCGGTTTTGCTGTCGTTGCAGATGAAGTACGAGTGCTATCGCAACGTACACATGCTTCAACAGAAGAGATTGAGGATAAGATAAAGCGCTTGCAACAAGCTACAGATGGTGCAGTGAAAGTGATGACACAAAGTCATGACATGGCAAAAACTAGTGTCCATGACGTTAACTTGGCTGGCGAGAGTCTGTCAAAAATCCGAGAGGCGATCCAGCAGATTAGTGATATGGCAACACAAATAGCGTCTGCTGCAGAAGAGCAATCACTAGTGACTGCGGAAATAAATGCTAATACTGAGTCGGTTCGTGAAGTGAGTGAAGTCATGGCAAGTGATGCGGTGGATGCTGTTGGGCAAGCGCAACAATTGAACCTCTTAGCGAATAACTTAAAATCGGAACTTTCTCGATTTAAGCTTTAAACTGAGCGTTTGTATGTATAAGAACCGGGCGCTTAGTGCCCGGTTTTCGATTATGGGGAACTAAAATCAAACTTTGACCCTGGGGTTAATTCAAACGCTGAATTCTTAAACTTAATGACGTAGATCTACACGTCAACATCGAATTTAGTTCAGAAGAATTTTCAAATTCTGCTTGCGGTTGGCAAAGTGAGCGATGAAATACTATTCGAGTTGGTGATTGTATGATCTAATAAGTTTGCTTTTTAACCGTATGAATCAAAAACACAAAATTTGTTGTTGACCTAAAATCTTAATCCGTTAAAGTACGCCTCGTTCTCACGGCGCAGGTCGTTAGAGCAGGTGGTGTTACCATCGCATTGATTGCGTTGCCCTGGTGGTGGAATTGGTAGACACAAGGGATTTAAAATCCCTCGACGTTCGCGTTGTGCCGGTTCAAGTCCGGCCCGGGGCACCATCCGAAAATTGAGTGGGTGAATTTAATATCCCGCCGTCGAGTTGACCGGCCAAGTGTTGGACCATCAATTCCGGCTCGGGGCACCATCTCAAATTATGCGACACTAGCTCAGTTGGTAGAGCGCAACCTTGCCAAGGTTGAGGTCACGAGTTCGAACCTCGTGTGTCGCTCCAGTTGAGGCGCCTTGGCAGAGTGGCTATGCAGCGGATTGCAAATCCGTGGACCTCGGTTCGATTCCGGGAGGCGCCTCCATTCAATAAAGTACCATTACATATCTATTGAATGTTTACTGTATAATTGCTGCTTATTAAAACGAAGGCGTTGAAGATAAAAGACTCTATCTCGGTTTAGTAACGTGGTGATAATCGAAAGAGCAAACGCTCTTACGAACTTTTCAAAGTTTCAATACGAAACACTATGGCGCCTTGGCAGAGTGGCTATGCAGCGGATTGCAAATCCGTGGACCTCGGTTCGACTCCGGGAGGCGCCTCCATTCTCTTTCTTGTTTCAATTCAGACCTCTGACCAATCGGTCGTGAGAATTCGCCTTTTCGTTGTGATTCTTCGACAAAAGTATCAATAACCTTTACATCTAACTCTTAATTCTATTTCACCCTGATTTTCGACTGGGCATAACTGCTCAACGATCCCAATTTGATCATTCAACTGTATTAACAGAACGTTGTTGTCTATAAACTATGTGCATTACTAAGGGCTAATTGATAGCATCATATATTAACACTTGTTAATATATGAAAGTGTTAGTCTTTTTGCTCAGGAAGAGCGTATTCGGTTTATGGAGAAATACACGTGTTAAGACAATTGAGCAGGCAAATCGTAGTCTTGATGATGAGCACCGCATCTTATACTGCTTTTGCAGCGTCAATGGCAAGTTACCCAGAAGGGTGGCAAGATTGGCCCGTTGTTAAAGAGTCACAAAACCTACCTGCAGATACTGTCCTGCCGCCAGATACTTCACTATTTATTCAAGAATCCGTAAGAGCCTACAGCTGGATCAACAATGGTCAGGGGTCACCACTTACTATCCGAGTGAATCCGAACAAAATAGAGCAATACAAAACTCACGGTCCGTATACAGATGGACCGACGGCGGTGGCGATTTCAGAAGTAGAAGGTATCGTGTGGGTGACAGAACATATTGGAGGTATGGCAATTTATGGCAGCTATGACCGTAAAGGAAAAGACATTAGCCATTCACATCCTTCATTGGCGCCTTCGTTTTGTCAAAGTTGCCATACTACTTATCAGGACATCTGTATAAACGGTACTTGCGCAGAGCCCGTTTTGGATGTGTACAAAGATAAGCAGTAGTCCAAAGTGAGTAATCGAGTTTTCGGTTGGTTGACGATAAACCAGATGCTTTTTTTATCGCATCTGGTTTTAGTGATTTCCATTATTTCTGGGTTGTCCTATACGCGCTTCCAAAGTGAATGGGATATGCGTATCGAGCATGCAGTGATTATGGCGAAAACGCATCTGTCTTCACAAATGACGTTTCTCTCCGGCTCTATAGCGGGTCGTAATTATGCAAACTTGATGATGCCTTCGACCAAAGAGAACTTCAGAGCCATCGATGGTCTACTGTTTGTTGAGGTCTCCGGCACGTCAGATTACAAAGAACAAAAAGTGGCAGTTCGATATTTGGCACAATCCAATCAAGTGTGGCGAATTGATGTCAGCGATCAGGAGGTAAGGGCGCTCCAAGCGCAAAAGGGAAATCTTGAGCACATCTTGGCGGCGACGCCTGACACAGATGAAATTAAGCGTAATAAGCTCCAATACCTTATCAACAAAGCAAAGGTTGATTTAGAGGCACTACAAATCAGCAAGGGGCTTAATCAAGATACCAATCTGCCATGGACAAAAGATTATCTTCGACAAACCGACTTCTACTACGATGCCAATCTATCGGTGCTTCATGTTTGTCTGCCTTTAAGAAACGTAAACGGTGGCTACATTTGGGCGGTATTAGATGCAAGTAAACTCGACACTATCAAAACGACGCTAATTAAAGAGCTGCTTAATGAGGCGTTAATCGCTTCGTTAATCTCTATGGTGATGATATACATGGTCACCATGTGGATTGTTAGCCCACTCAAGCGTCTTTCAATGTCGATGAAGAAAGACATTGAAAAGATCGACCAATCGTATATTCCTGAAATTCAGCGATCGGATGAAATTGGTGACTTAGCTCGTTCATATTCCAGCTTGATTACGAAAATCAAAAACCAGTTGCGCGTTCTTCGTCAACAAACTGATACTGATGCCTTGACGGGATTAGGGTCGCGTTACTTGTACAAACGTACTGCACCACTGTTTGTTCAGCAAACGGTAGGTAATATGAGTTATGCCTGCTTCGTTTTGTGCGATATCGATAACTTTAAAAAGTTTAATGACACATACGGACATATCGAAGGGGATAACACGTTATGTGATGTTGCTGAACTCTTTCGCTCGTTTTTAGGTAAGGACCAACCGTCGTTTCGATTAGGCGGCGAGGAGTTTGCCTTGCTTGTTTACGGGAATACCTTAGATGTGCTTCAAGCAAAAGTAGAACGTTTAAGACAAGCCGTAGAGGCTTTAGCCATTCCACATGCCAAAAATCTTCCATCACAAGTTGTTACCATTTCAGTAGGGGCTGTGCCTTTGACAAAAATAACGCCTTATCCGAGTGTGGATGCATGCGAGAAAGCACTCGAACAAGCCTTTGAGGTTGCGGATAAGAACTTATACCTAGCCAAAGATAAAGGACGCAACGTTGTGATTATGGACAAACCAATTGAAATATAATCAGCAGAGCCTAATGGTGTAAAATAGTAGGGCTTACTCTGATCTAGTTCTATCGCATCATAAAATGTTGAATTTTTTCAAACAAATTCAATACGGCTAAACCGTTTTCAACACGTACCAGCCAAATAGATTTATTTCATTTATGAAGAAATGTTAAGAGTTTATCTTCTCGGTGATGAATTACTACACAAAGATGTAGCAAATTTACCGTTAGACCCTTTTAAATTGAGGGTTTTAACCTGTCTACCCCTTTAGGGTAGTTTGATTCCGTAATTGATTTACATCATGTATTAATTTTCTTTCACATTTAACAATGCGCTCAGTTATAAGAACCTAACCCTTAGGAAGTACAATGAGCAAGTTGAAGCTAGTAGTCATCGGTAACGGTATGGTAGGCCACCGTTATATCGAAGACTTAGTCGAGAAAGCTGATATGTCTAATATGGACATTACGGTTTTCTGTGAAGAACCTCGTGTCGCATACGACCGTGTGCACCTTTCCTCTTACTTTTCTCACCATACTGCAGATGAACTTTCTTTAGTGAAAGAAGGCTTCTACGAGAAACACGGCATTAACATGTTGATCGGTGAGCGTGCGATTAACATCAACCGTGAAAACCGCATTGTTTACTCAAGCACTGGTCGTGAAGTTCAATACGACAAGCTGATTCTTGCTACTGGCTCATTCCCATTTGTTCCACCTATCAAAGGTCACGAAAGCAAAGACTGTTTTGTTTACCGCACTATCGAAGATCTTAAAGCGATCGAAGCGTGTGCGAAGAAGAGCAAATCAGGTGTTGTTGTCGGTGGTGGTCTGCTAGGTCTTGAAGCAGCAGGCGCATTGAAAGCACTAGGTGTAGAAACGCACGTTGTTGAGTTCGCACCAAAGCTAATGGCTGAGCAACTTGATCTAGCTGGTGGTAACCAACTTCGTCAAAAGATCGAGTGCATGGGCGTGAAAGTTCACACTAGCAAAAACACGCTTGAGATCGCGGCAGAAGGCACAAATGCACGCAACGTTATGCGTTTTGCTGACGGTTCAGAGCTAGAAACAGACTTCATCGTATTCTCCGCAGGTATTCGTCCCCAAGACAAACTAGCACGCCAAATGGAGCTAGAAGTGGCACCTCGTGGCGGTGTTGCTATCAACGACCATTGTCAGACTTCTGATGAGAACATCTACGCCATCGGTGAGTGTGCGTCTTGGAACGAAATGTTCTACGGCCTTGTTGCTCCTGGCTACAAGATGGCGACAGTTGCCGTTGATCACCTGCTAGGTAACACAGAAAGCAAATTCGAAGGCGCTGACATGTCTGCGAAGTTGAAACTTCTTGGTGTAAAAGTAGGTTCAATCGGTGACGCGAACGGTCGTACCGAAGGCTGTAAGAGTTACGTTTACCAAAACGAAGAGCAAGAAGTTTACAAACGTCTTATCGTTTCTGAAGACAACAAGAAACTGCTTGGCGCGGTTATGGTCGGTGACACCTCTGACTACGGCGACCTGCTTCAACTTATGTTGAATGAAATCGACCTGCCAGAGCACCCGGATGCGTTGATCCTTCCTGCACACGCAGGCGCTGAGAAACCAGCACTAGGTGCAGACGCTCTACCAGAAAGCGCAGTAATCTGTTCTTGTTTCGACGTAACCAAAGGCAAGATCGCACAAGCGGTTGCTGATGGTCACCACACATTGGGCGACATCAAAGCCGTGACTGGAGCAGGTACAGGCTGTGGTGGTTGTATTCCTCTAGTCACTTCTGTTCTAAATGCTGAGCTTGCTAAATCTGGCATCGACGTGAAGAACGACGTGTGTGAGCACTTTGCATACTCACGCCAAGAATTATTCCACTTAATCCGCATTGAAGAGATCAAAACGTTTGATGAGCTTCTAGAAAAATACGGTAAAGGTTACGGCTGTGAAGTTTGTAAACCATTGGCTGGTTCTATCTTGGCTTCTTGCTGGGGTGAGCACATTCTTAAGCCACAACTGGTTAAGCTGCACGACACGAACGATAACTTCCTAGGTAACATCCAAAAAGACGGTACTTACTCTGTGATCCCACGTATGGCGGGTGGTGAAGTAACACCTCAAGCATTGGGTACGCTAGCGAACGTTGCTGCAGAATACAACCTATACACCAAAGTAACCGGTGCTCAACGTATTGGTCTGTTTGGTGCACAAAAAGACGATCTTCCAGAGATCTGGCGCAAGCTTATCGACGCTGGTTTCGAAACAGGTCAGGCGTACGCAAAAGCACTTCGTATGGCGAAGACATGTGTGGGCTCAACGTGGTGTCGTTACGGTGTTCAAGACTCTGTTGGTCTAGGTTCCTACATCGAGAACCGTTACAAAGGCATTCGTACACCTCATAAGATGAAGTTCGGTGTTTCTGGTTGTACTCGTGAGTGTGCGGAAGCACAAGGTAAAGACCTTGGTGTCATCGCGACTGACGCAGGCTGGAACATGTACGTATGTGGTAACGGCGGTATGAAACCTCGTCACGCAGACCAACTTGCAAGTGACCTAGATAAAGAAACGCTAATCAAGTACATCGACCGCTTCATGATGTTCTACATCCGTACTGCTGCGCCACTACAACGCACATCAGTTTGGATGGAAAACATGGAAGGTGGCGTTGACTACCTACGCGAAGTGATTGTTGACGACAAACTTGGCATCAACGCGCAACTAGAAGCAGACGTAGCGAAACTTGTCGACGAATACGAGTGTGAGTGGACTGCGACTATCAACGACGAATCACAACTGACTCGTTTCGCGCACTTCATCAACTCTGACAAGCGCGATGAAAACGTCGTGTTTGTACAAGAGCGTGAACAGCACCGCCCAGCAACCTTCACGGAAAAACACCCTGAAGCGAAAGGCGACATCCTACACGTAGCGATCACTGAAGCATAAGGGAAGGTTGATTATGTCATTTGAAAAGATTTGCCAAATCAGCGACATCGTACCGGGCACGGGTGTTTGTGCACTGGTTGATGGTCAGCAAGTTGCGGTATTTCGCCCAACACAAGCAGAAGAAGTGCTGGCTATCAGCAACACAGATCCGTTCTTCCAATCAAACGTGCTTTCTCGCGGTTTGATCTGTGAGCACCAAGGCGAGCTTTGGGTGGCAAGCCCACTTAAAAAGCAGCGCTTTAACCTGACTACGGGTGCGTGCATGGAAGACGAGCGTTTTAGCGTGAAAGCGTACAAAACGCGCGTAACCAACGGCGAAGTAGAGATTTCTGCATAAGCGTGGTTTCCATTCCCTCCTCTAAGGGGGAGGGAATGAACCGAAATCTAGATTTAATAGGTAAAGGCTTTCCAGAGTCATCTGCGGGGGACAGGGAAGCGAGATGTTACTGAGTTAACGGGAAGCCTTTCTCTATTCAATCTTTAATTTTTAACTTTCACTTTTTGAATAAGGACACATTCATGTCTACTGATTTTAAGCCTGCAGAATTCGTTCAAACCATGATCAACGTGGGTGAAGCGAAAACCAACACCAGTACTCGCGATTTGCTACTCCGCGGTACAATGGCGGGTATCATCCTGTCGCTAGCGGTGGTTGTGGCTATTACGACTATCGTACAAACGGGCGTGGGCGTTGTGGGTGCGCTTGTCTTCCCAGTTGGTTTCGTGATTCTAAGTGTGATGGGTTACGACCTAGTAACAGGTGTTTTTGGTCTGGCTCCTCTAGCTAAATTTGCAAACCGTCCTGGTATCACTTGGGGTCGTATCTTCCGTTGTTGGGGTTTGGTTGGTTTGGGTAACCTAATCGGTTCTCTAATCGTTGCTTACCTAGTAGCGATCTCTCTAACAGGTAACTTCTCTCTAGAATTGAACGCAGTAGCGAAGAAATTTGTCGCTGTTTCTACAGCACGTAGTCTTGGTTTCGAAAATATGGGCATGGACGGATGGATCACGTGTTTCGTACGCGGCATCTTCTGTAACCTAATGGTGTGTCTTGGCGTTATCGGCAACATGACTGCACGTTCAGTGTCTGGTCGTGTAGCAATGATGTGGTTCCCAATCTTCATCTTCTTCGCACTAGTATTTGAGCACACAGTGGTAAACATGTTCCTATTCCCACTAGGTATGATTCTAGGTGCTGATTTCGGTATTGCGACTTGGTTGAACTTCAACCTTATCCCAACCATCCTAGGTAACATCGTTGGTGGTCTAGTGATGACTTGTATTCCACTGTACCTAACTCACGCTAAAACTGCGCCTTCTATCAATGCTGAAGAAGAAGTAAAAGCACAGCCTGCAATGGCTAAGTAATTGAGGTTTATTACCAATATATTAGGTAATGAACAAGTCGGGACTCTCTTTGGGCTTGAACTGAGAGATTCCCGACTACGCTCCTTCGTCGATTTCGGGAATGACTCATATAGGAGCAATTCAACAAATACTGCTCATCTAATGCGATAACAAGCAAAGCGAAAAGCCTGTCATTCCTTAGATGAAGGAACTTCAGAGCAGGGAACCTCGTTCCCATATACTAATAAGCTATTTGGCTATAAAAAGCGTTTCTTTGTCAGAGTCTCTCTTTATATCTAAATTTTTCGATAGGCGTTGATATGACAACTGTTAACTCATCTTTAAACAGCGGCTTTGTTTCTCTTGTTGGTGCAGGTCCGGGTGACCCAGATTTACTGACAGTAAAAGGCTTAAAAGCCATTCAAGCAGCCGAAGTTGTGGTGTATGACCGATTGGTGTCGAAAGATATTCTAGAATTGGCTCACGCATCAGCAGAGATGATCTACGTAGGTAAAAAGTTGGACTTTCACTGCGTGCCTCAAGATCAAATCAACCAAATCTTGGTGCAAAAAGCGCAAGAAGGTAAACGTGTTGTACGTCTAAAAGGCGGCGATTCATTTATCTTTGGTCGTGGCGGTGAAGAGCTAGAAGAGCTAGCAGAATTCGGCATCAAATACGAAGTGGTTCCGGGTATCACAGCTGCTGCGGGTGCAACGGCTTACGCAGGTATTCCATTAACGCATCGTGACCACGCGCAAAGCGTTCAGTTCATTACTGGCCACGTACAAAAAGATGGCCGTGAGATTGAATGGCACTCGCTAGCGCAGTCAAACAACACGCTTGTGTTCTATATGGGGTTGAAGCAAAGCGGTCATATCATGGATAAGCTTATCACACATGGATTAGACCCAGAGATGCCATGCGCTATCATTGAAAACGGCACACGTACAGAGCAGCGCGTATTCCAAGGTAATCTGAACGAGCTATCTAATATGGCAGAACAAGCAGTGAGCCCTGCGTTGATTGTGGTTGGCAGCGTGACGCAATTGCACAGCAAATTGGATTGGTTTGGAAAATAACTGAAGACTTAGTCTTAAGCATTAGATCGCGCAAGGACTGCGTTTCTGTTGCATCTCTCTTTTTCGCATTGGCATTTCATCGATCAAATCGTTGATGAACTGCCAATCAGTCTTCGCACCCCAGCGGTGTTTCTCTTCTCCGTCTTTACCCAAAAGAATCGCAGTGTGTTGACCTGCTTTGACTTCGTAGAGAGCAGCCAGCATTTTCAAATCGAACTCTTCTTTTAACCATGAAGGTTCAGTAAAACCGTCCTCTGCAATCACTAAAGTGATCACATCGCGGTCTTCCAATTCACATTCATTCATCAAAGCTTCGAGCAAAAACTGTTTTACGTGGTCGTCATTCGCAGGGGCGAAGTATAGGACACTGCGATGTGGCCAGTACTGTGAGTGTGCTGGATAACCAAACGCATTGCCTGATATGAGGCATGCAAGCAAAAGGGCTAACGTCGACTTGTTCATGGCTCCCTCCTTGAAACGCGAGACTTCGTTTATCACGTTATACGGTAAGTTTAGTGGAATTAGCTCATTGTGCTTTGGTCCAAAGTGGCATAGGGTATGCGGCAAACAAATAAAGCGTATTAAATAGATGAACTCTGAAAGCAAACAAAAGATCGCAATCTTAGTCGACGTACAGAACGTGTATTACACCTGTCGTGAAGCGTACCGCAGCAATTTTGATTACAACCAGTTTTGGTATGTCGCGACACAAGGAAAAGAAGTGGTAAGTGCACGTGCCTATGCCATTGCGAGCAATGACCCAAAACAGCGTCAGTTCCACCATATTTTGCGTGGTGTTGGGTTTGAGGTGATGCTTAAACCTTATATTCAACGTCGTGACGGGAGCTCGAAAGGCGACTGGGATGTAGGTATTACACTAGATGCGATTGAGATTGCGCCGGAAGTGGATGAAGTGGTTCTGGTATCTGGCGATGGCGATTTTAGTTTGTTGGTGGAACGCATTCAGCAACGCTTTAGCAAGAAAGTCACAGTGTATGGCGTACCAAAGTTAACTTCCCAAACCTTGATTGATTGCGCGGACCATTTTGTTGCTGTCGATGACGACTTTCTTCTTTAACTTCTTCTCGCTGTATAGCTTTGAGAATAAAGAAAGGGCGAGTCACTTCAGGCTGTACGTTAACGTACAATGACTCGCCCCAAACTATAAGTTGGTTAGTTACGAAGGAATGATCATTTGTCCTAGCACGTAACCCAAGCAACAAGCACCAATCACACCAATTAAACCCACAGACATGAATGAGTGGTTGAAGTACCACTTGCCAATCTTAGTCGTACCTGAAGTATCGAAGTTTACTGTCGCGATATCAGAAGGGTAGTTAGGGATAAAGAAGTAGCCGTAAACCGCAGGCATTAAGCCGATAAGCAGTGCAGGGTCCAAGCCTAGTCCGAGACCAACAGGTAACATCATACGTGCTGTTGCTGCTTGAGAGTTCACTACTACTGATACGATGAATAGCGCGAGTGCGAACGTCCAAGGATAGTTGGTTACCATTTCAACAATGCCGGACTTGAATTGAGGCATCGCGTATTGGAAGTAGGTATCTGACATCCATGCAATGCCGAAGATAGCAATTGCTGCCACCATGCCGGATTTAAAAACTACGCCGTTTGGCACGTCACGTGGGTCGGTTTTGGTCGCAAGCAAAATAATACCGCCGAAGCAGAGCATCATCATCTGAATAACCACAGCCATGCTGATTGGCTTCGCGCCATCGACGATGGTTCGCACTTCCGGCCACATCGCAATAACGACGATCACAAGAATCGACAGAATGAACAGCAAAACAGAGTTGCGTGCGCTCGCTGGAAGCACTTCGTCCAAAGAAGTTGCCGTTGTGTTTAAGATTTTCTCACGCCAAACCGGATCTTTTAGACGCTCTTGGTACTCTTCGTCATCTTCAAGCTCTTTACCGCGTTTCAAGCTGTATAGCGACATCAACAGCGTACCAAACAAGGTTGCTGGTACTGTTACGAGAAGAATCGATAGCAAGGTGATTTCGTGTTGAATGTCAGACAGCTGTGCTAGGTAGTAAACCACAGCGGCTGAAATTGGTGATGCCGTGATTGCGATTTGAGAAGCAACGGATGCCGCAGCCATCGGACGCTCAGGGCGAATGCCGTTTTTCAACGCAACGTCGCCAATGATTGGCATGATGGAGTATACCGCGTGACCAGTACCAAGTAGAAAGGTCATAAAGTAAGTGACGAACGGTGCAATGAGGGTAACGCGCTTAGGGTTCTTACGCAGTACGCGCTCGGCTACCTGCAACATGTATTTCAAACCGCCAGCGGCTTCAAGAATGGAAGCACAAGTAACCACCGCAAGGATGATCAGCATTACAGTGACGGGTGGGGAGGTTGGTGGCATCTTGAAGATAAAAACCTCAATGACCAAACCAATACCTGAAACAACACCAAGACCAATGCCGCCATACCGTGAACCGATATACAGCATCACGAGCAAAAATAGAAACTCAAGATACAACATGTTTAATTTCCTTATTAGAAACAGGGACTTTTATTGTTTCTATATTCAAGAAAAAAATACTTAGCCTTGTTCACATTCCATTTCATAGGAAATAGTAATGTCTAATAATTGGGAATAACTCACGCTACGGAGCCAAAGTGTTACGTTGCCTTTGAGCTGGTGTTGTTGGAATGTTTTTATCCACTAGTTCTGACGTTAAACCGAACCATTTTGGTGCATCTTCGCGGTTTAATGGTTTATTTTGCTGCCGTTTATTTGGGACTTTTTATTGATTTTAATGCCCTGTGGCACGTCAAAGTGACACAGTGTAAACATTACTGATAATTATTTGCATTGAGTGCTTGGCTTGCGTATAACTGCGTTCAAACAAAAACGTACGTAAACACAACAATGTCTGAGCAGTTTTTTCCGCAACTCTTCCATTACTCAAAGGAAGTCACGCCATTCTTACACGGCAGTATTGGTGAGATTGGTGCTAGTGCAATCCATATCGATAACAACATCAATCCAATTGTACAATCACTCTACCAATCGCTTTCTCAAGCGCATCCTGAAGCGGGTAAAGCCTATTGGCTAACTCGAACATGGGACCTGCTTTGTTGGCAGCCTATGTATGTGGCATTCATTTCGATCTATGGATTTCACACTTTGCCAAATCTACGGGGGATGGGGCAATACGTGCAGCAAGGGTTTGTCACGGGTTACCGCTTTGCTGATGAACAGCATATTCATGGTGAAATTGAAGAACTGATTGTCGAAGCTGGTAAGCAAATACGTGCACTTTATGACTTCTATCAGATACAAATGAGTGATTGGACTCGCATACGCCCGGGCTTTACTCATCAATTGATGTCTGATGGTGTGATGGCATGCTTGATCCGACTCCAGCAACATTTTCCTCAATTTAGTGACGAGCTCATTCACCAGCATGCCAAGTTGTGGTTGGAAGCGCTTGGGTTAAGTTCTGAAAATACATCATCCCTGTACGCTTTTTCAGACGAGCGTCCTTTGAAATTAGTCCGAAAAAGCTGCTGTTTAGTCTACAAATGTGAAGGGCGAAAACTGTGCGAAGATTGCCCTCGAACAGAGGAAAATAAGCAACTCGTCAAATCTCGAAGTACCGTAAAGTAACAAACATATAACATATGTAACAGTGCTCGATCTATGATTGAGAATGAGTATTATTGTCGACTCTGTAATTTATAAAAAGATAAAGACAATGATAAAAAGGAAGTTTTCTTTAAATCTCATCATGCTTGCGATGAGCAGTGGCTATGCAATTCAAGCACTTGCAGAAGAATCTAATATAAGCAAACAGAGTAATGCGGATGAACAAGTAGTGGTGGTTGGCAGTGTTATGCCTAAGTCCATTTCAGACATTCCGGGTACGGTTTGGTTCGTTGATCAAGAGCAGATCGCTCAACAATACCGAGCAGGAAAAAACCTTGGTGACATCTTATCGGCAACGATTCCGTCATTAGACGTTGGTACGGGTGGCCGAACTAACTACGCGCAGAACCTCCGTGGGCGTGCAATGTTGGTTATGATCGATGGGGTGTCATTACAATCCTCACGCCCAATCAGTCGTCAACTCGACGCGATTGACCCATTCAATATTGAACGTATTGAGGTGTTATCCGGTGCGACATCGATATACGGTGCCGGCGCAACGGGTGGTGTGATAAATATTGTCACAAAAAAAGCGACGTCAGATGAACTTGCATTTGAATCTTACGTGAGCGGTACGACCGGTTTTAATGGTAGTGACGATTTTGATTATAAGGTTGCCCAATCAGTATCTGGCGGAAACGACAAAGTAAGTGCGCGTGGTTCGGTGGTGTACGGCGAAACTCAAGGTTTCTATGATGGTAATGGTGACATTGTCACGCCGGACATCTCACAAGGTTCACTGCAGTACAATTCAACGCTTGATGTGATGGGCTCTGCGGAGATTCAAACGTCAGATGAAAGCCAACTTAGCCTAGTTGCGCAATACTATGATAGTCAACAAGACTCGCCTTATGGTCTGTACATTGTGGGGCGCGATTTCGTCGATGTACGTAAAGGATTTGAATCTGACCGCCAACACGGCACAGAACGTGTTCTTCTTAGTGCAAGTTACAGCCATGAGTCTGTATTAGGTCATCAATTGATTGGTGAGTTGTCCTATCGAAGTGAAGACCAAACTTTCACACCATATTTCCAAAGTGCTTCTCAGCAAGAAACAGAGGTTTTTGCAGGGCGTCTGGCGTTAGCGAAGAATTGGAACGATTTTAATCTTATCTATGGTATTGATGCTTATCTTGATCGTTTCGACAGTAACCAAGCACTCTTCGATTCGACGATTGCTAATAATTCTGGAAACTTGATAAACAAGACGTATGCACAAGTTGGCCGTTACCCTGGTGTAGACGTGTCTTCTTACGCATTGTTTATTCAAGGGGACTACCAAATTACTTCGGATTGGTCTGTACAAGCAGGTTATCGCCATCAATACATGGATAACAAAGTTGATGACTTTGTCGCTTATAGTGTGCAGAAGAAGATTGCTGCAGGAGCGGGAACGTCGGCTGATTCAGTACCAGGTGGCAGTACAGATTACTCAGTTAACCTATTCAACCTTGGCACTATCTATCGGTTGAATGATGAGTCGCAAGTTTGGGCAAACTTCTCCCAAGGTTTCCAATTGGCGGACCCAGCGAAATACTATGGTCAGGGCAGTTACGATGCAGTAGATGCAAATGGTCATTACGCACTAAAGGACAGCATCAATGTATCTGATTCTAAATTGTCAGGCATTAAAACGGACAGTTACGAAATTGGTTACCGTTTAGATAAGGAAGCGTTGTCTCTTCAAGCAGCGGGTTATTACTCGTTGTCAGATAACTCAATCAAATACGACCGTAAAACTTTGCTGATTACCAGTGTGGATGACGAGCAACGTGTGTATGGTGCGGAAGCAAACATCAACTACTGGGTAACCAGCGATATTCTTGTTGGTGCTTCCGGTCATTATGTCGTATCTGAACTGAAGACCAATGGCAAATGGGAAGATTTGAGTGCTGGTAAGGCAAGTACATCTAAAGCGAACGCTTGGGCAGCATGGTACCAAAACGATTACTCTGTGCGTCTACAAAGCCAAACTATGTTCGATTACGAAGATGATGCGAACAACAAGTTAGATGGATACACAACATTTGATTTGCTAGGCAGCGTGATACTGCCTGTTGGTCAATTAGGATTCGGAATCCAAAACCTGTTTAACGAGGATTACACCACGGTGTGGGGACAACGTGCGCAAATCCTGTACGCAACTCACTATGAGTCTGCTGCTTATGACTATAAGGGAAGAGGTCGTACGTTCACGCTTAACTACAGCCTTGAGTACTAAAAGTCCGTATCTGAGATACAAATAAGCACGTTAAATTTGGA
This sequence comes from Vibrio sp. L85, assembly GCF_963871815.1. Classification (NCBI taxonomy): domain Bacteria; kingdom Pseudomonadati; phylum Pseudomonadota; class Gammaproteobacteria; order Vibrionales; family Vibrionaceae; genus Vibrio; species Vibrio sp. L85. Next base: position 73,240 of record NZ_CAWMYL010000168.1, on the reverse strand, counting down.
TAAAAAAAGCCGCGTTATGCGGCTTTTCTTTTATGCTTCGTCTGTTGCTTGAGTTTCTTCAGTGGTTTGTGAAGTTTGCTCATTAGCTTGCTGTTCCGCTTCCATCTTCGCGCGTTCTGCTTTTGAGATGTAGCGAGGCTTATTGCTCTTATGAAGCTTTGCATTTTGTTTTTTCTGCTTCGCTTTTAAAATCGAATTAATTTTCTTCTTGCGGTTCATGGTGTTGGTCCTTTAATTTAGCGGGGCAGGATAGTGATTTTTCCGCCAAGTTACAACCCTAATGGATTCCCTATGAAAACACTTACTACCAAGCGCCTCACACTGCGTCTTGTCAGTGTAGAAGATGCGCCGTTTATTTTAGAACTCTACAACCAGCCAGACTTTTATCGTTTCGTCGGTGACAAACAAATTCGAACCCTAGAAGAAGCCAAGCGTTACATCCAAGATAACATGTTAAGAATGCAGGAACTTAAGGGTGTCAGTTTGCTGGTGGTTGAAACCAACCATGATAAACAGCCAGTTGGCATTTGTGGTTTGGTTAAACGCGATACATTAACAGCGTTTGATATTGGTTACGGTTATCTGCCTAGCGCTTATGGCAAAGGTTACGCGAAAGAAGCCGCAAGTGTCGTCGTGGATTTTGCTCGTGAGGAAATGAATGTAGAAAACTTGGTCGCTATCACCAATAATGACAATATTCGCAGTATAAGTTTGCTAGAAAAATTGGGTTTTCAGTTTGAACGCGTTGAGCAGACTTACGATAATGGTCGAACTTTACAGCTCTATACGATGGAGTTGTAACCAGATAAGTAACTTAAAGCCTTATTGTTAAGGTCTCTGGGTTATACCAAGTAACCTGAGATACTAGGTTCAGCGTGAATGACTTAGTTTTTTAGTCAAACAAATGGCTACGTCAAACAACTTGGAAAGAGCTTGCTATTACACGGTTTAGTTTTCTTTGCTCTCGAATCAATGATAGGGCTCTGAATCCTGCATCTTGAAGTCACTTGGGTATGAATCTGTTTTAGTTAGAGGAAAAAAATGAGCGACATTTTGTTAGGTAAACTCGCCACTGAATTTAAAACCGTCAAGGCGATGGTCGAGGTTTACTGTAAAGACCACCATGGCACAAAAGGTGAGCTATGCGCGGAATGTCGCGAATTGTTAGAATATGCGGAAGTTCGGCTTGATCGTTGTCCTTACGGAGAAGACAAGCCGACTTGCAATAAATGCCCAATACATTGCTACAAACCCGAGCCTAAAGAGCAAATGCGTTTAGTGATGCGTTATTCAGGACCGAGAATGTTACTCAAGCATCCGATCTTAGCGATTCGGCACTTGGTGCATGAGAAGCGTGAGGTTCCAAATAAACCAGCTGCAAATGTGTCGAATCGCCACAAACGAATGAGTGCAGAACGCGAAGCCAAGAAGCCTAGTTAAAAACTTACTAAGAAGTCGTAACAACGGTGAGATTCTTGATCCAATACTTTTGCGTGTATCGACGATAACACAGTGCCAATTTCACTACTTCTTCTGCGATCATTAGTGCGTAAACGCATTTAAACTCCCAGTCTAAGACGAACGCGGCGACGGCGCACAAAGGCAATCCAGTCATCCACATCGCGATAAAGTCCATGCGTAAACAAAAGACGTTATCGCCACCCGCTCGAATAATGCCGTTTATGATGATCATGTTGAGCATGCGGAGCCAAATCGCGCTACATAAAATCACGACTGCGGGTGCCGCGAGTGGGTAAAGTTCTGAGTTATCTAGGTTCAATGCTGCAATGATTAACTCTCGATTTAGTAGCAGTAATGCGCCAATCGAAATACCAAACACAAACACCGCTTTAATGAAGAAGCTTGCCATGTGCTGAGCTTGCTCAAAGGCATCACGCCCTAACGACTGCCCAATCATCACTGAACACGCAACAGAGATTCCAAAAAAGATGGAGTAACACAGAGATTCAAATGGACCTAACATGCTAAACACCGCGAGTTCTGTCGTGCCCATGTGACCAAAAATCATTTGATACACCATCGTACCAATGGCCCAAAGTAGCGCGCCTAAGGTCATTGGTAATGCCAAACGGCGATAAGAGAGCCACAAAGAGGGGCGTTCAGCCCCTTCTTTTACTTCCAATAACCAATGTTTACGCCAACGCATATAGCCAATCATGGCTAGTACTTGGAATAAGCGAGAAATCGTCGTCGCTAATGCCGCACCTGCAACACCCATTGCAGGTATACCTAGCCCGCCTTTAATGAGCCAAAAGTTCAGAGCGATATTGAGCACAATAGTCATTGCTCCCATTAATAGTGGAGTGACGGTGTCACCAGACGATCGCATGCTGGCTTCTAATACAATAATGATGTGAGTCAGTAGCAACACAGGGAACGCATACCAAAGGTAGGTAGAACCAAGGTCAATGACTTGAATATCGCTGGTTTGCAGGCGCATGATCACTTCGCTGCCAACTGTGATAATTAGAGTGACAGGAATAAGCACCTTTAGACCAAAACGAATCGCAATACCGGTGACGGTTTTTGCACTTACGGCATCGTCTCGTCCCCAATATTGCGCAACAAGTGTGCCATTTGCAGATGCTAAACCTGCCATGATCATAATGGCGACAAAATGCCATTTTGATGCAATTCCCACAGCTGCGGTTGCTTCTTTACCAAAATCGCTAACCATGAGAACATCGGCTAAGGCAAGTATTGCTACCAAAGCACTCTGGATGGCGACAGGAAAACCCAAACGGACAATCTGCTTAAGTAGCCCGTTATATAAAGGGTTAGCACTATTTTTGATACCAATGTTGTTTGCCATAGTCACTCCTCAAATTTTGAGAGGAATATAAAGCGTATAGGAAAGGAAATACATGTGTGAAAAACCACAAAAGCTGTGCAAATCCGTCATTGAGCAATTTGCAACCAAAACGGAATGGCAAGATGACGTGTACTTGGCTCCTGCATGTAAGGAACGCTTTCTCACTTTGACAGAGATTCCTGAGTGGCATCGTGCAGACATTTTTATGGCAGGCTTGGCTGAGTTACGTGATGGTTATCATGTCGAAAGAAACAAAGTTGGTGTGCATACTTTGTTGTTTACGGTTGAAGGTGGTGGCGTTCTGATAACCCCCGATTCTGTCAAAGAGATAGAACCTTATACGCTGACCATTTTGCCTGTCGATACGTGCTTTCGGTTTGAAATGAATCCTGACAAAGATCATTGGAAAATGGTTTGGCTACTACCTCAGAATGCAGGTTCTTGGCGGCATCTGTCGGATCTTGGTCAGACGGTCATGCCTTTCCAAGGTTCAGAGCAAATTTGGGCGTTAATGACCTTGCTCTACAATGAGATAGGCGGTCGTACTGGTTTTCGTCAGTTATTGATCAGCGAAGTACAACGTTTAGTCAAAAGCGTCGAAACGCCTATCAGTAGCTCGCTTTCTCGCGTTCAAACATTATTTAATGAAGTGGAAGGGCAACTGCACCTACCTTGGACGGTCGCCGAGATGGCAAAGCGATGTTTTATAAGTGAAGAGCAGTTTAACCGACTGTCCAAACAATTATTCAACATGAGTCCGAGGAGCAAGTTAATTGAGCTTCGCATGCACAAAGCGGCGGACTTATTACAGTATCCAGCTTGGTCGGTTGTCATGATAGCAAACCGATTGGGTTATCGTGATCCTTACAACTTCACGCACCGATTTAAAAAGTTCTACGGCAGTTCGCCAACACGTTATCGCAAGAAATTATTGGAGAATCAAAACTAATGAGCCGCTTTAATTCCCCAATGATTTAAAGAGTAGAGTATTTCAGAAACAAAAAACGAGGGCATGAACCCTCGTTTTTTTGTTTGGTTGGGACAGGTTAAAAATTACAAACCTGCCGCCATTTGGTGCTTGGATTTAGTTGCTGCGATTAGCATGTAAATGCAAGTTGCAAGTAATGCTGCAAATAAGTAGCCCAACAAACCGTGCATTTGACCCATAAATTTATCAGCAACCACTGGACCTGCTACTGAGCCCACGCTGTAGCTAAACAACATGACTTGCGTTGCAGACACGATGAAACGCTCGTCTAAGCCTTCACAACCTAGGTTAATCGCAATTGGGTATAGAGCGAATGTCGCCATGCCTAATAGGAACAACGCCACTGCCAACACCACCGCTGACGAAGAAATGAAAGTGAGTCCGATAGAGAAAATGCCAAGGATGCAGAAGAACGCCATTAGTACAGTACGTACCATGTACTTGTTTAAGGTTGTCACCATAGGTTGAACCAACATACCGCCCAGAATCACTAACGCCATCAAAGTACCAATGTCTTGGTGGCTGATTTTACGGTTTGCGAGCTCTACTGGCATCAGACCGTAAATTGCTCCCAGAGTAAGACCAGAAACAACACAACCAATGATTGCTGCGTGGCTTAGTTTTGAAATCTGTTTGAACGACAGTGCAGTAGACTCATGGCTGTTTGGTTGTTCACAGTCGATGAATAGTAGCACTAGCATCGCCATCAAGATCAGTGTCGTGATGGCAACAAAAGGGACGCCACCACTTACGCCAAGAATGCCAATGCCAAATTGACCAAGCGCAGAACCGCCGTACAAAGAAAGCATGTATAGACTCAAACGTTTTGCGCGTGAGGATTCATCGCCAGACATTAGCCATGATTCTACGATGACGAATACGCCCGCTACTGCGATGCCCGCAATAAAGCGTGCAAATAGCCATACCATTAGGAATAATCGGCAAAACGATGATTGTCAGAGAAAAGGCTGCCAAGCTACCGACAAACGCTTTACGGTGCCCAACGCTGCGAACGATTCGCTCAAAGAACATGGCGCCAAACAATAGACCGCCATAGAACACACTCGCCAACCAACTCGCGTAATCAGCAGAGATGTTGTATTCACCAAGCATAAGAGGGATCAAGCTCATCAAATAGCCTGATGCCACTGCATAAAGAGACAGTGCTACGACAGGAACTGTGACTCGTGGTGATGCTGCAGGAATGGCTGTGTTTTCCAATGTTTTGCGCCTATAAGTTAAGTAAAAATCAGGGGTTATTTGGCGCGAATATGAGGCTAATTAATAGGCAAGTAAAATGATATATTTGATTCGTTTCGACAAAAGTTATTTATCGAAATTCTATGAGGAAATGCTGCATAAAAACGCCAGCCCGAGAGCGAGGCTGGCGACTGGGTTTATTTGTTAAGTGCTTGATTTAGCCACTGATCGAATTGAGTTTTTGGTAATGCTCCGTTGATCATGTCAACGCGTTGTCCATTCTTAAAAACCATAATGGTAGGGATACTACGAATACCGAATTGAGCCGCCAATTGTTGTTGAGCTTCAGTATCAATCTTGACAAAACGAGCGTTTCCGGTCTGTTCTTGTGCGACATCCGAGAAAACAGGAGCAAAACCAACACATGGATTGCACCATGGTGCCCAGAAATCAACCACAACTGGAGTGTCACTCTCTAGTAGTGCTGAGAAGTTATCGATGGTGCCTTCTACAGGCGCACCATCAAATAAAGCGTTCTTACATTTACCGCAACTTGCAGCTTCTGCAACTCGCTCATTAGGGACACGATTTAAACCGCCACAAGACGGGCAACGAGTTTTAAACGATGACATGACTTCTTCCTTTATGACAACTTGATGAAAACATGACTTACCAGTCTGCTTCATAATTTGTATACTTATTTTTTAGCCTGCCGAAATACGATATGACAGGTTTGTATTTGGACCCGAACAGGTTCTAAGAAATTTCATTAAAATACAACAATAAATAGGTCTGCGATGACAAATTACTACGCTGAAATTACTGGCTGGGGAAAATGCCTTCCACCAGCTTCGCTCTCTAACGACGACCTTAGCACTTTCCTTGAAACTTCAGATGAATGGATTCGCACCCGTACTGGTATTGAAAACCGTCGCATTAGCCACGTAAATACGTCGGACATGGCAACGGTAGCTGCGCAACATGCGATGGCTCGTGCTGGCGTGGAAGCGAGTGACATCGACCTTATCATTGTTGCGACATGCTCTCCTGATTCTCTTATTCCAAACATTGCCTCTAAGGTGCAACAAAACCTTGGTATTCGCTCTGCTGCCGCGTTCGATTTAAACGCGGCGTGTACGGGTTTTGTCTACGGTCTTGAAACTGGTACGCGTTTGATCCAGTCGGGCAACTACCGTAATGCGATCATCATTGGTGCGGAACGCCTTTCTTTCTACATCGACTGGGCAATGCGTGATACGGCAGTATTGTTCGGTGATGGCGCTGGTGCAGTCGTTCTGACGCGTACAGAGCAAGAAACGGGTCTTCTACAATCACAAATTGGTTGTGATGCAAAAGGGCGAGACATTCTCTCTGTTCCTAAGTTTGGTACATGCATGGACCGCTTCGCTGAAGACAACGGTTATTGGGATTTCAACTTTGTTGGTCAAGAGATCTTTAAACGCGCAGTTAAAGGCATGGGGCTGGCTGCGAAAACGGTTCTGAAAGCTTCAGAGTTAACTACAGATCAAATCGACGTGGTAATCCCGCACCAAGCGAACATCCGTATCATCCAAACGCTGTGTGACCTTTCTGGTATCCCACAAGAAAAAGCGTTCGTGAATATTCAAAACTACGGCAACACATCAGCAGCAACAGTGCCAATCGCATTGTGTGAAGCTCTTGAGCAAGGTCGCGTGAAGCCAGGTGATAACATGTTATTGGCTGCATTTGGCGCTGGTTTGACATGGGGCGCTGCTGTGTTGAAATGGGGTGACCGCGTAACGCCAATTGGCGAAAGTGAAGCGGCATTACCAGAAAGCGATAAGACCGCATTAGAACTTCTAGAGCGTGCAATCAAGCTATGTAATGAACGACCACGCAGCGAAGACGCTTAAATGAGATATCAAACTCAATAAATGAAAGGGAGCATAATGCTCCCTTTTTTGCGTACTGGATTGCAGCAGCTATGACATAAAGCCAAGGTTAGAGGAAGGGAAGTTGCGTATATTTGGGAACACGTAATCCATTGCTGTCCCATCAGTAATGCCCATCCATTGAGCTAAGGTTGCACCTACTTGATCAGTGCCGATTCTTGGAATCAAACGCCCTTTAGAGTAATCATCTTCACCACCTAGTATCAATTCGGGCCAAGTTCCAATTGGTTGAGAACCATTTACCGCGCCTCCCATCACAAATTGATGTCCACCCCAGCCATGATCGGTACCATTGCCATTATTTGTCATGCGTCGCCCAAAGTCAGACATGGTAAATGTAGTGACATTGTCACGCATTCCAAGTGCGTCAATAGCGCGATACATAGCGAAAAGGTTAGTCGCCAAGTCTTCTAGCAATGCAGGATGTTTTGAAAGCTGTGAATCATGGACATCGTAACCAGTATGTTTAACAAAGAACACTTGTCGTTGTTGGTTTAATTGGCTCTGGCTTGCGATAAGCTTGTAAACCGTCTGCATCTGTTTCCCTAGCGTTGTAGAGGTAAAAAGAGGCGCATTGTCGACGTTATGCAGTTGCTCAGCTAACACACCACTCATGGTCATTGATTCATCCACCATGAGATTAAAATGCCCGCTGAATGGATTATCGGGAGAAGTGGCTAACAACTGGTCGTACACTTCTTTGTAAAGCGGGTTTCCAATCGCACTCAACTGGACGGCGCGGTCCTTTTTCAAAACTGTTTGCCTATGTTCAAGTGAGCGCAGCCATAAGGAGTCACCATGAACACTGTAGAGTGGAGTAATCTCAGACGTTCGGCCCATTATGTCGAGCATACGTCCTGCCCAACCAAGGTTTGAAAACGTATCCATACCGCCACGCATCAGAGTTTTGGTCTGCGAGTTGTGAGAAAAGAGTTGATCCGGTAAGGGCACTTCGCCAGACTCGATCATCTGCTTTGACATTGGCTGTTCAAGTACGCCACTGTTCAGGACGACCGTCGCATCGCCATTTTCAAAGACCTCCGTTAATCGAGCCAACTTAGGGTGCATCCCCAAAGGCACCTCATTTCCTCGATTATCTCTGGCGTTTAAGCCAATCGGAATGACGGTATTTTTTGCGACCGATAACTTACCGCGCACGCTGGCATATTGATCATAATGAAAGTCGGAGAGTGGCAAGAAGGTATTGATTGCATCGTTACCGCCATCCATATAAACACAGATCAAAGCACGGAAGTCATTGCTCGGTGTTGCGAGTGCGTAGCCTGATAAGCCGACAGAAGCAAAAGCACCCAAAGAAGCGGTACCTTTCATAAAGTTGCGTCGTGAGAGTTTCATAATCCGCTCCTAATCTTGAATGTAGAATTCGCTGCCCGAAATTGCTGTGAAAATCACTAAAGCAAGTTTGGTTTTCGGTACGTAACTGGTTTGGTAATTATCGAGCACCTCAATCATGAGTTGTTTTAGCTCTGGTGAAGCGGTTCCGGCAAAGAAACGCATGTCGACACGATCAACCAAAGCGTTATGGTCATCGAGGAGTTGATAAAGTTCATCCATATTGAGCGTGTAAGTCGATTCGGAACCTTTGCGCACGCTATAAAGCATGAAGTTCACCAGTTCGGTGTATACCGACCAATCAAACAGTTCATATTCCGGTGCAACTAAACCATTAAAGACAAAGTCTTTTGACGGCTGATAATCAGGAGAGTAGAAGTTGAACACGGATGGAGAGCGCAATGGTCCTTGATTCGCGATATTCATCAAGGATACTGCGTTGTCGTAACGTGCCGCTGTCAGAGTAAAACCAGCAGCGCGATGGAAATTAGTGATGACCAAGATTGGCTCTTTAACTTTAATTGGTTGGTTCGATGTCAATCCTCGCGCTTCGTCGTCGAGAAGAATCGCTTTAATTACCGCGCGCAAATCGCCTTTCACGCCCTTGCCATTGTTATTGAACGTACTAGCAACGCGAGCAATGTACTCTGGCGTTGGGTTTGAGGTGACAAATCGCTGAATGAGCAATTTAGAAACAAAAGGGGCGATGTTGTCATGAGCCATTAAGATATCAATGACAAGTTCGAGCTCTTCTTCTGCATTTAAACCAGCAGGGATAGTGGACCCAAGCACGACTTTCTTGTTGGTATCATGAAGGCTGTTTACCACTCGCATTGGTAACACAAAGTCGACATCCGACTTATTCCAGCCAGTTAGAGCTCGAGCGAGTTCTTGAATATCGTTTTGTGAATAGGTAGCAAGAGGTTGCCCGGTGTCATGATTAAACTTAACACTGCCATCGAGGTTGAGTTGATATAACCCAATAGTGAAGAGCTGCATCAGTTCGCGAGCAAAATTTTCGTCAGGTAGTGCGCCGGTTGTTGGGTTTTCTTTCGTACTCCCCATCATAGATAGGTAATTTCCCATTGCAGGGTGTTTAGCCGCTTTGAGCAACAAATCCTTATAGTTGCCAAACGCATTCTCAACGAGTAAGTCGTAATAGCTGACTAGTCCGGTTGGCTTGCTCGATAAGAAACCGCCATTTTTTGAGACCACCAGAATCTGACTTAATGCAAACGCCATTCTCTGACGCAGTTGATCTTCGGAGGTTAAAACAATTTGATACCAAGCGTTTTCTCTATTTGCTTGGGCTCCTTTGCTGAAAGGAGTGAAGTAAAGATCACTGTGATAGGTGGGTGGGAGAAGTATTTGTTCTGTAATCCACGTGTCATAACTGGTTTGGTTTATCTGGTCTATCAAAGCAGGAGTTGGACCAAATGTCGTTTGATATAAAAATCGTGCGGTCGCTTGGTCAGGGTCGTCTTCGTCAGCCGACACTGGTCCCACAAAGAACAGCAGCATGGCAACAAAGCCCAATACCCAACAAGAAATTTCATTTTGCTTCTGACGTTTCATCGTTAACTCTCTTACCCAAAGGAACGACTTAAATCCATTTAACGGGAGTAATGAAGCTCTTAATGAGCTAATTAATAAATTCAGTTAAATCAAGCAGCTGCAGAACGGATTATAGACGGTAAAAATCACTATCAAAGTTGTTAATTGCAGAAAATAGTCTTGCTGAAGGTTAATTTTTAATGAGAAAAAATAATAAGTGACTGAATAATCGGTGAGCAATGTGATGTGAGCCATCTCAAATAAAATATGAAACTTTTTTGAATTCATACGTTGAGAACGAGAACGTTTGAGTCAGGTTTGACCGAAAAGTGCAAATTGATATAACACTTAGTTGTGGTTTTATGAGCTTTTAAAGAAATTTTGAATAAGAAATGAAGCCATCAAGCGTGACGAGTTAAACCGTTCACGAAAGGTGAGGGTTTTATGTGCTCTGTGTATTTATACAGTAGTGCGCTGTAACCGTAGTTTCTTGGGTTTAATAATAGAAACCACTCTACGATGAGGATCTGTTGCTCTTTCACGGTTAAATTTTGTTCGGATTGGACGCCTAGTCATTCTAAGCAAATATTCCTAAACAAAGCATAAAACGATTTTCGCCGGGAGCGACTAACCGAACCCTTCGGGCAGCGTTTGTTGGTCATTTGTATTGCGTTATCAACTTCTCGTGTAGGCTAGCTACACAGCAAAGTCTTTGCCTTGTAAAAGTAACCAACAATTCGCTGCAAAAATCAGTTCGAAAGGTTAACAGAGCCTAAAAAAGAGTGGTTTTATTGGATTTCGTGAGACTATTTTCTTGCTAGCTTATGGTGCGCGCGGGAGAAATGATCGGCACAGAAAGCACCAACAATAGAAAGCTCACCCGCTAAACACAGACCAGCTGCCACTTCTGCCAACGCTTTCGCTTTGCCATTTCCATGCAAGCCAAGTATATCCAAACACGCTTTCTGAGTTGGTAAGCCAGTACCGCCACCAACAGTTCCAACCATGATGTTTGGTAAAGTTACGGAGGCATATAGATTGCCGTTAGAATCCACATCCATTCGAGTAATACCAACTGCTGATTCTGCAACGCAAGCCGCGTCTTGTCCGCATGCGATGTACAAAGCGGTGAGGGCATTGGCATAGTGCGCATTAATACCGATAGTGCCGCTTAGTAATCCACCGACCGTATTCATCTTGCCAAATTTCACCATGGCATCTGGTGTCGTGTGCAGGTATTTCTCAACCAATGCCGCAGGGATTGTAACCTCAGCGGAAACTTTTTTACCGCGGACTGAACGCAACGTGTGTGTGTTGGCTTTTTTATCACCAGACAAGTTGCCATCTAGGTAAGCATCAACCGGAGTGACTGGACTGTGTTCAAGAATGTAATGGAAAACTTTGTGCGTCGCGATGGTCACCATGTTCTGACCAGACGCGTCGCCCGTCACGTATTCAAACACGAGGTAAACATGATTGCCCTCAATGTTAACGTTGATGTCTTTGAGCTTGCCGTGCGTAGTGGTTGATTCCGCTTCTTTACGGAAAATATCGTATTGAGTCACTACCCAACTGACGAACTGCGCGGCTTCTGCAAGTGATTGGAAACCAAACACGGGAGTACGGCTCACACCTTCGCTGATCAAAAGGGTACTCGCACCACCAGCAGCAGTAATTAAGTTTACTCCGCGGTTGTAAGACGCCACCAATGCAGCTTCCGTTGTTGCAAGTGGTACTAAATAGTCGTCGCTTGCGTACAGACCGTTAATACGCAAAGGACCTGCAACACCAACAGGAACGTTTACCGTGCCAATAAAGTGCTCAATGTTGTTGGCGTATTGGTGGTAATGCGATTGCGTGAAAGGATCTAAGAGAAGATCTTTGTCTGTCATCGATTCCAGCACGTTCCAACGGCGTTGAATGTGCTTCTCCGTCAGACCTGCACTGAGGCAAAGTTTCTTTCCTGGCTTGTGGTATTTCGGTTCTAATGCCGATTGTACTTTTTCGCAGGTTCCATTCTCAGAAAGTGCAGAGCTTTTCCTTGCGCTGTCTAAATTTAATTTCGGCATACAAACGTTTCTTTATTCATTTGGTTTGGAATTGTAGTGATACAAAACGTGATTACAATCCCGTGTATACGTTTTGCAACAAAAGGCTGCTCAGCTTCAAATTGAACAATGCGCGGCTTGAGCGGAAGATTGCTTGATATCGATCAGATAACAAATAAGGAATACGATGGGGTATTAATATAACGCATTGAAAATACGGCATTATAAAGCATGCATAACGTCGACGTAGGAAGGTAAGAAACGAGCAAGTCGGTAAATTCTTCCTATTGTAAAGATTGTGCAAAGTGGATGAATTACTCTAATTTGAGACTTCAAAATGATTGGATTGAAATGTGTTTGAGTGGCGTAAAATGGTAAATAACTTGGTTTGCGCCACGGCATAATAGCCCCACGTTTTCAATTGAGGGTAACGTATGATTGTTTACTTTCGAGTTCAGGACGTAGAAGTGCTGTGTGATGAGATAGACCTCGCAACACTGATGCAAGCCAAGCTCAAGCAATTACCAAGTACCAAGCCTCAAATGGACTGAGCAGTATAACGTCACGAAGTGCTGGATGCGTTCAGCGCAATAGACTGTTTATACACTTTAGGAGATAACCCGGACACTCTTTTAAAGGCGCGCGAAAAGTGCGAAATACTGGTGTAGCCAAGTTGATTGGATATATAAGTGAGAGAGTGTCCTTCTTCCATCAATTCGCAAGAAACAGAGAACATCAATGACTCCTTAATATGTCGAAAAGAAGTCCCTTCATTCTTTAACTTTCTTTGAAAGGTTCGAACAGAATAGCTCAGCAATTGAGCCGCTTCTTCTATCGACAAATTACGCTCTCGCACATAAGGGCGCAGGAGTTCAAACACGCTATCGGTAAAACTCGTATGCCACTGAATCTGACTTGGTTCAGTGCCTAACTGTGAGTCTGATATTTGAATGGGTACGTTAAGAATGTCATCGGGAATGTAAACACCAGTCTTCTCTTGACCTACGAATATCTGGCACTGGCTAGGTACAACACTTTTCACGATGTCACTGTTGCTTCCTTGTAGGCGAACCTTGCTTGGATACCAAGTGGTTTTGGTCAAAATGCTGATGAGTTCCGCGATGTAAATGACAGCAAATGCTTCAGACCAGTCCGCAATTTGTGTGTCTTTTTGTTCAGAGAAACGACAGAACCAAGCATGACCATGATGGGTTTCGAAACAAACGTTACTGCCGGGGGAGTCTAAACTGAATATCTCATCAATGTGCTGCATTGAATCGCCGATGGTTTTAAATGGCACAAACTGATGCAAGACATTGGGTATGACGCGGCGGCGGAAGACTAACACCAATAAGTCGGTAAATTTTGTAATGCCCAGTTGAGAAGAAGTTAAATGAATCAAACGCTTTATCGATTCAGATGGGATGTAGTCACTCTCGGTCTGGAATAAGTCCGCAGGCAAACCGGCATCACTGAGCAATTTGTGTTTGTCCAAGCCATAGTCGGCAAAGACCTCGACCAGAATACGAGCATAGTTAGTCTGAATAACGGGTAGATGAAATGTTTGATTTGGCATCAAGCGAATACTCCATGTATGCCCAAGTGACCTTCAACCAATCTTAGCGCATAACGCACGGTTTTTGATATAGCTCGCTATTTATTCTTCAATTAATGGCAGGTTGGACAGGACGGTATATTCTTAAAATGTTCAATCTATTCAATGGCAAGGGGATAACATGTCCGAGAACGAAAACGAGAAACAGCCAACGGAAGTGGCGGAAAACAAAGAGACGAATAAAAAAGACAAAGTAAAGACGGTCACCAACTATCTGCTTTTATTTATTGTTGTCATGCTCGGCTTCAGCATTGTGTCAGATCGCATCATTCCAGTGACCGACAATGCGCGTGTTAAAGGTTATATCGTGCCAATAAAGCCCCAGGTTTCTGGCAATGTCCTCAATATTAATGTTCGTCCGAACCAACTTGTTGAAGAAGGCGATGAGCTCGCCGTTCTCGATAAATCTGACTATGAAATCGCGGTAAAGCAAGCCGAAGAGAATCTTGAAATTGCTGGGCAAAACGTCGGTGCACAAACCGCATCAATCGCTTCGGCTCAAGCAAGGTTAACGTCTGCGATTGTTGAGCGCCAAAACACAGAAGCGCAAGCCAACCGTGTACTTGCTATGGCAGAGAAAGGTGTGGTTTCTAAATCGGATGCAGACAAAGCCAGAGCATCATTGGCAACGGCGAGAGCAAACGTAGTAAATGCAGAAGCGGATCTTGAAAAAGCGAAACAACAACTTGGCGCAGAAGGTGAAGAAAACAGCCAAGTCAAAGCAGCATTGCTGGCACTAGAGCAAGCTCAACTGAACTTAGAACGTACTGTGATTCGTGCGCCAACTCAAGGTGGTGTTTCGAACTTCAGTTTGACCGAAGGCTTCTACGCTTCAGCCGGTCAGCCAATCATGACGTTTGTGTCGACAGAAGACATTTGGATTGAAGCGTACTTCCGTGAAAACAGCTTAGGCAACGTTAGCATTGGTGACGAAGTAGAAATCGCCCTCGATTTTGTTCCTGGTAAAGTCATCAAAGGCAAAGTCAGCAGCATCGACTGGGGTGTCGATTGGGGACAAAACCAACAAGCGGGCAAGCTCGCGCAAGCCAACCAACAGACAGGCTGGTTACGCCAAACGCAAATGTTACCAATCGCTATCGAGTTTGATCGTGAAGAGGTAACAGGAATGCTACGTGTTGGCGGGCAAGCAGACGTGATTGTTTACAGCGGTGACAACTTCGTGTTCAACACCCTCGGCAAACTTTGGATTCGTCTACTGAGCGTACTGTCTTATGTCCGATAATCTGAGCATTGATAACGCAACTCAACGCCGGATTCTGCGCTTCACCATTGGTGTAGGTCTGGGGGTGTTTCTCGCTGCTTGGATTAATTGGCAACTGGCGTTTGTCGCGCCGGTATTTACCGCGAAGTTCTTGGTCGATAAGCCAAACCTTCATAGAGAAACGATTTACGAGTTGCTGCTGGCATTGATTGCCACCATGGGATTGGGACTGCTTCTTTCAGGAGGCATTACTCAGTACCCAATTGTTCTACTGATTGCCGTCGGTTTGATGATGGCATGGGGTTACTACTTGTTTACTGACCCCAAATGGAATCTGTTCGCGACCATTTTGTTGATTGCGGTGTTGATGTTGCCGTTTATGGCAATAAATAACCCAGCAATTTCTATTGTGCTCGCGAGTGGCTTGGCAATTTCCGGTGCGGTATCGGTGGCGATTTTTGCTCTGGTTCATATTTTTCTACCAGAGCCAGACAGTGAGTTCGCGGGGTATGCGGCTCCACCAATTGGTAAAGAACAACGTTGGCATGCGTCATTTCGAGCCATGTTGATTTCGTTTCCTGTGGTGTGCTTCTTCTTTGTCTTTCAGATTTCAGAAGCGCTGCTCACCATGATGTTTGTCGCGTTGCTGTCTTTGATGATTACGTCAGAGAAGTCAGTCAAATTAAGCGCGTTCTTAATCATCAGTAACGGTATCGGCGGGATACTTGCCATCTTGGCATTCTCGATTCTCGCCATTGTGCCAAGCATATTCTTTTACACCGCCTTTATTGCGTTATTGGCGGTATTGATAGGGAAGAAGATTTACACCGTGCCAGAGAAGGCACCGATATTCGCCACGGCGTTCAGTACCTTGCTTGTCTTGATCGGCAGCACGCTAATGAGCTCCGGAGATATCGACAGCAATACATTTATCCGAATCTTCCAATTGGTGTTGGTCGGGACGTACATGATCCTCGCATCACTCTTTTTGGAAACCCGACAATGGAAGTTTTTGCAAACATAACACTTAACAGACAGTGAAAAGGTAACGCTATGAAAGCTTCAAATGATTTCTCTAAACAGGCGATAGACGCCGCTATCAAGATCGGAGCCGTAGCGTTACTGATCTGGTGGTGTTTCTCTATCCTCAGTCCATTCATTATGTTGGTCGTGTGGGGCGGTATTATTGCCATCGCGCTCTACCCAGTCATGATGTCCCTTCACAATCGGTTAGGTATCTCAAAAGGTAAGGCGAGTGCGCTCCTCAGTACTATCGGTGTGCTGTTACTTTTAATCCCACTTATCGCGCTCTCATCCGGTCTATATACCAGTGGTACCGAGGTCGTCACAGGGTTACAAGATGGCACCTTAGTCGTACCTAAGCCACAAGAAAGCTTAAAAGAGATCCCTGTCGTGGGTGACAAGTTGTTCGTTGCGATTAACTACGCATCGACCAACATGGAGGGCTTCTTAGTTAAGTATGGCGAGCAAGTGAAAGGCTTCCTTTCTCAAGCCGCATCTATTGTTGGCTCGGTAAGTGGTGGTTTCATCCAGTTCATTATTTCGACCATGATTGCTGGTGCGTTCATGAGCAATGCTGAAGTTTGCCAGAAAGGTTTTACCAAGCTGGCTGACCGCCTTACCAACAAGAATGGCGAAGCGTTGATTGATCTTTCAAAATCGACCGTTCGCAGTGTCGTTCAAGGTGTGATTGGCGTTGCACTGATTCAATCTGTCATGGCGGGTGTTGGTATGGTCGCAGTTGGCGTTCCTGCTGCTGCGCTTTGGATGGTTGCTGTGATTCTGATTGCGATTGTTCAGTTGCCTCCGATTCTGGCATTGATTCCTGCGATTATTTACGTGTTTAGCGTCGAATCGACACTGGTTGCTGGCATCTTCCTAGTCTGGTGTATTTTGGTGAGCGCGAGTGATGCGGTACTGAAACCAGTACTTCTAAGCCGTGGTTCTGACACACCGATGCTTGTGACACTGTTGGGTGCACTGGGTGGTATGGCAATGTCTGGTATCGTAGGTCTGTTTGTTGGTGCTGTGGTATTGAGCCTGACTTACCAGTTGATGGTGAACTGGTTAGATGAAGATGACACTGAAGCAAACAAAGCACTGAGCATGGACCAAAAAGCGAAGGAGGAAGACAAAGCAGAGGTGGCATCATGAAACCGATGACCAGGGAAGATAACTTTTACTTTTTGTTTTTCGCACTCATTGCGTTATTTTTTGGCTGTGCCGTGATGCATCAGTTTTATCCAGATGGGCAGGAATTTGTTCTTGCTCTTTTGGTGGTGACGCTAGGCGCTTCGATTGCAGGCATCAACAAGAAGAACAAATCCAATCGTACATGGTATGGTGTGTTACTGATTGTGGCCGTCATCTCCTATGGTATGTCGTTTTTAGAGCATTTAGATCTGTCCATTTTGACGCTAGGTGCGTTATTGGTGTTCTTGTTTTCACATATATACTCGGCGCTAAAGCAGGTGGTTTTGACCAAGTCGGTCACGACAAACCACATCATCGGTTCGATTTGTATCTATCTGCTACTGGGGCTTGCGTGGGCGGTGATTTACTTGTTGGTGTTGGAGTTTTTCCCAAGCTCTTTCACTGGATTAGAAGCAAAACCTTGGCTGTCGAACTTGTTTAATGCTTTGTACTTTAGCTTTATCACATTAACGACAGTGGGCTATGGTGACATTTCACCAACGGTTCCAGTGGCTCAGTTCTTCGTTTTCTTTGAAGCGATAGTCGGGAGCTTTTACTTAGCCATCATGGTGGCAAGTCTGGTGAGTATTCGTTTGGCTCAAGCACAGAGTTAGCAAACAAATGAATGGTCTGAATGGCGGAGGTGAAAAGTCTCCGCCATTTTTGTTTTAAGAGAAAATGTACTTAGCCATTAAATGCACGAGCAACGCGACCTTCACAACGGATTGTATAGCTACCCACATAAGCAGGAATGAAAGCCGATTGCCCTTTACCAAGCACTAAGGTTTCGCCGCTTTTTGCAAGAAGCGTTACGTCTGCATCGATCGGCATTAAGATTTCCGCACTACTCATCTCAACTTGTTGATCTTTTGGCTCTTGGAAGACAGAGAATTTGAAGTCTTGTACAGGAACAGGGAAGTAATGCTCACACCCTTTGATTTCTGCTTTGGTTAGAAGCGTGTTCATCGGTTTTGGAATAAAGTCGGTACACTTAACCAGTTCTTCCACATCCATGTGTTTTGGTGTTAAACCAGCGCGAAGTACGTTGTCTGAGTTCGCCATGATTTCCAGACCGGTGCCTTTAATGTAAGCATGAGGTGTTCTTGCGCTTAAGAACATGGCTTCACCGGGTTTAAGCGTAATAACATTCAGCAGTAAAGGGGCAAACAAACCCACGTCATTCGGGTACTGAGCAGCAAGGTCTAAAATCAATTCGCACACAGGGCGTACTTGGTTGGCTGCTGCGTAACTTAATAAGTGATCCACTGCGTTAACCTTGCGTGCTTCTTCCATGGAAAGAATCTCTACGAAGAACTGACACAACCCTTCTTGGTTGGGATTGAGCTCAAACTGTTCTAGGTAGCCGTTGATTTCAGGAATGTCACACAGGCGGAACTCAGCGATGATTTCATCAAACGGACGAAAGCCGTTCATTGCTTGATATTCCGTTAGGGCGTAAACCAGTTCTGGCTTATGGTTGGCATCTTTGTAATTCCGATTGAATGCACTCAGCGGTACAGCTAACTCTTGTTCTTTTGCATAACCGATCTCCGCATCTTGCTTATTTGGGTGCACTTGAATAGATAATGCTTTATCCGCCGCAAGAATCTTGAAGAGGAAAGGTAGGTCACCAAAGGCGTCTGCCGTGCTTTGCGATAGAAACGCTGACGGATCTTGTTTGATCAATTCTGATAATGAAACCATTGTACTCGAAGCGGCAGTACTTCCTTGTTTAACGATAGAGCAACCATTCGGATGCGTACCCATCCAAACCTCGGCTTGAGGTTGTTGAGCTTCGTTAGCAAAGCCAAATAAATCGTGGATAGCCGTGCGGCTTCCCCAGTCGTAGTTTTGGATCTTATTGTCCATTTTGAAGAAGCATTTTGATGAAATAGTATTCGAATTCATGAATTTTACCCGTAGAAAACCCTCCGAACTGAATCGGAAGCAAAAAATAGTGGAGATTGGGCGGGTGAGCGGTTAACTCACCCTAAGAGGTGTAGAAGTCGCTTCTACAATCAGGTGTCTACAACCTAAGTTTGGGAGCGAGCGGCTTTCTTGAAGGTTGAGCCTGTAAGAACGGTAACAACAGCAAGCCAATAACGGCTGCGCATACCGAGATGGTGATAAAGAATCCAGTCCAGCTGTATTCTTCAAGAATCAATGCTAATGGGTAGCCAGAAAGTGCGGCACCCATGTAAGCAAACAAACCAACAAAGCCCGTTGCAGCACCAGCGGAATCTTTGTGTGAACATTCCGCTGCTGCCATTCCAATCAACATTTGTGGACCAAATACGAAGAAACCAATCGAGAATAGCCCAGCAGCTTGGAATGCGAAGTTGGTTAACGGCATCAACCACAACGCAGCGACAGATAAGAATATACCTGCGGCAAACAAGAGGTTCATTGGACCTCGGTTACCACCGAACAGTTTATCCGATCCCCAACCAGCCACTAGAGAACCAACAAAGCCACCGATTTCAAACATCGACAATGCTGCGTTGGCATTGATTAGACTGTAGTGGTGTTGCTCTGTCAGGTACAAATTCCCCCAGTCATTGATGGCGGTGCGCACGATGTAAACCAGTACATAGCTAAATGCGAGCAACCAAATGTACTTGTTGTTGAACACGTATTGTTTGAGGATTTCTTTATAACTCAGACCTTGCCCGTGATTTTCTTGCGCCAGTTCTAACTTGTCATCACGCCATTGACCAACCGTTGGCAGTCCTTGAGTGGTCGGTTTATCGCGTAAGCGCCAACAAACAATGACACCAAGAATGACGCCGATAACGCCCGGTACGATAAAGCCTTCTCGCCAGCTGTAATGGAATGTAAGAAATCCAACGAGTAGGGGAATTAAAGCGCCGCCTACGTTATGGGCGGTGTTCCAAATTGCCCACAAGAAACCACGTTCTGAGCGCGAATACCACGTCGTAAGTAACTTAGAGCACGAAGGCCAGCCCCAACCTTGGAACCAAGCGTTCATCACCCAAAGAGCAGCGAGTGCAACCAAAGAGCTAGAGAAGCCAAACGCGATATTGATAAGGCCCGTCGCGATTAAACCGACACCCATGAAAAAGCGAGGGTTAGAACGGTCAGATATGGTGCCCGAGATAAACTTCGATAAACCATAGGTGATGTAAAAAAGCGTACCAATCATACCGATGTCGGCTTTATCTAAACCTAAATCAGCAATCATCGCGGGAGCAGCGTAGTTAAACGTTTTACGAGTGAAGTAAAAGCCGGCATAACCAAGATACATACCCAGCATGATGTGTAGACGCCAATAGCCGTAGCGTTCGTCCACTTGGTCTTTGCTAAGGGGAGCTTGGTTATAGCTCGGAGACTGAAATAATCCAAACATGCTCGTTACGCCTTAGGTAATGTGATGGCGATTTGCGTGCCATCCACATGATCGTTCAAAGAGTAGATATACATTTTGCCGCCAAGCGCTTGTACACGTTCTTGCATGCCGCGAACGCCCATACCTTTCATGCAGTCTTCGGTTTTGAAACCAATGCCGTTGTCAGCGATGTTCAACGAAATGTTCTCCTTAATAGAGAGCTCGATAACGATAGACGTCGCATTCGCGTATTTAGCTGCGTTGTTTAATGCTTCTTGGCATAAACGGAATAGGGTGACTTTTAGCGTGTCGCCCAAAGATTCATAGTCACCTTGCCAATCAAGCACAACGCGAGTGCCATGATTGTCGAACTCCATTTCACGGGTTAACTGGTGAACGGAGTCTTTTAAGTCCAAATCATCGAGCATCTTCGGACGCAGTTTGCTCAGCAGATGTTTGGTGGTGTCATAGACATTGAGTGATAGGTTCTCGATCATATCGGCACAGCGTGTGTTCATTTCAGCGTTATCGACCCGCTTAATGATGCTCGCTTGGGTACGGATCGCTGTGATGTTCTGACCAATTTCATCGTGCAGTTCTCTTGCCACGTCGCGACGCACCGACTCTTCCGCTTGGATGAGCTGTCGAGACAAGGTTTGGTTTCTCGATAATTCGCCACGAAGCTTTTGGTTAAGATCTTTTTGTTTCTGCACCGCTAAACCGAGCATGATGCCAGTTAAGGTTTGTGCCGAAAGGGACAACAGAAGGTCCGTGATTTCCAGATTCGAAACACCGCTTCGCGCAGCAATCAGCGCGATACTATTTAACATGGTCGCAAGCAGTGCACCTTGCCAGCCGTAGCGTAGCGCAAGCACAATGATTGGGATTGCCATGCAAAAAGGCGCGAAGCGTTTTAGCTCATCTGGCAAACTGGTTTGAACCAAAATGCTGGCGATCAACAGCACGCTATAAAGCAGAATATGACGAACTTTGAATTGAACTTCGTTTGCCAGTAAGTTCGAGGTCAACGGCGACCAAGGGCTTTGGAAAAGGTAGTTCCAAAGCAAGTAACACATTGGCAGAACCAACAAACCGCCCGCAATGCTCGCCAACCATGCCATGTAGACAGATTGAACGTGATAACCAACCGCAAGTACGTTAATGCAAGACGTCACGAGTAACACGACCGCCATAACCGCTAAATGCTGGTTCTGATCGCCTTTGTAATAACGCTTAGCAAGGTAAACAACCGGCATGCTCAGGAAGCTGGCAACCAACACCATTAGCCATTGCGGCTGTTCAAGAAGTAGAGCAAGAGCAACGGTCAATCCCCATTCGGCGAGATAAATCGTTGCCCAATACTTTGTACGCGTGTGCAGTGTTAGCCCCAAACGCAACGCAAAGGGGAACAACAAGATCGCGAGCTCCGCATCGTTCACAAAGTAATAAGCGATCACCCACAGACAGAACCACGAGCATCCTGTCATGAATAAACCGCAAATGGAGGTGATGGTGTAGCTACGCATTAAAACGACTCTTGCGAGAACAGTTTGGCGAGTTCAACGTTGTTCTTTACGCCAAGCTTATCCATGGCGTTTGCACGGTGAACGTGAACGGTTTTATGGCTTAAGCCAAGCTCAGTGGCGATTGATTTCACATC
This sequence comes from Vibrio sp. L85, assembly GCF_963871815.1. Taxonomy (NCBI): domain Bacteria; kingdom Pseudomonadati; phylum Pseudomonadota; class Gammaproteobacteria; order Vibrionales; family Vibrionaceae; genus Vibrio; species Vibrio sp. L85. Next base: position 51,273 of record NZ_CAWMYL010000168.1, on the reverse strand, counting down.
TAAACCACGAGCCAATAATTGGCACACTTCGTTTTCTCGGCGAGTCAGTTGAGTCAGCGTTGCCGCTTTGTCACTTGGTGTGGCGAGCTTCAATGCAATATCCGGCGTTAAATAACAACCGCCCAAAGCACTGGTTCGTACGGCTTGAATCAACTCATCAGGACTACAACGTTTACTTAGGTAACCTTTGGCGCCGAGTTTGAGAGACTTTTCAACCATTGCGGGAGAGTCGTGCACGCTAAGCATGACACAAGCAATGCCTGAAGGGATTTCGGAGAGTAGGGTAAGCCCACTTTCGTCTGCCATTGAGATATCTAGGATAACTACATTTGGCTTGCACGCAGGTAATCCCACTCGAGCTTCTGCTACCGAGCTAAATTCACCTACAACATTCATGTCTGGCTCAAGGCTCAACAACTGAGCAAATCCAGAACGAACAATGACATGGTCATCAACAAGCGCTACGTTAATCATCTTAAATACCAAACTTCAGCAATACACAAACGAAAATGAGCTCAATACCAATCGGGATAAATAAGTGTTTAGAAAATTGTGCAGAAAAAATCGCTTAGAGCGAGGCGGAGATTGCCGTTAGCTAGTTGCTCTAACTACAAAATTTCCAACAAAGCTATAAGTGATTTTAGCCAGCAAGAATAAACACCTATTTGTTTTGATTGGTATCTAAGCTCAATAAAAACTTACTATGATACTAAATTGACCAAGTTTATTTAATGATCTAGCGCGCTTTGACTAACAAAGCGCGCTGTTTGATTAAGCTTGGTTTTCTGCGAGTTCAAGCTTCTTCTTGTTTTGACGAATCTTTTTCTCTTCTGCGATAGCAACGAAAGCAAGCAAAACAATACAAATCATTGCTGAGGTATCTAGGGCAGCGAACGTGCCTTTCCAACCCGTAAGACCAAAGATTGGTGTACCGTCTGCAATCATACCTAGACCCAATTTCGCGAAGCTGTCACCAATTAGGTAAGCGAATGTGCCTTTTACGCCGTCTGCCACACTGATTGCTTTCTTAGGAACAAAGCCAACCGCAGCAACACCGATAAGTAGTTGAGGACCAAACACAAGGAAGCCAAGAACAAATAGTGACGCTAGGTACATGAACTCACTGGTTGCGTGTTGGTAGAACTCAAGTGATACGATGATCAAACCCAAAGAAACACAAGCCACTAGCGCACGGCGACCATTCGCAAGGTCAGATAAGTAACCCCACATCAATGTGCCGACTAACGCACCCACTTCGAATAGGGTGAAGCCAGAGATTGCTGCTTCTTTTGATAGACCAAGTTCTTGGTATGCGTAAACCGTTGACCATTGGTCGATACCGATACGCACGATGTAAAGGAAGATGTTTGCGAAGCACAGTAGCCAGATCACTTTGTTTTTCAGAACGTATTCAACAAAGATCTCTTTCTTAGTCATTTGATTGCCTTCAGCCGCTTCGTCTTCTTCGCTGACTACTTCATCAAATAGCTCTTCTACTTTACCTAGACCGTAGGCTTCCGGAGAGTCGTTACCATAGCGCATACCGATGAAACCAACGATGAGCGCAATGATAGAAGGGAACACGAACATGCCGATTACGTGACCGTCGAACAAGTAGTTTGCACCAAACAGAGCTACACCAGCAGCACCCGCACCACCTACGTTGTGAGACATGTTCCAAAGACCTAGGTAAGAACCACGCTTGTTACGCGGTGTCCACTTAGTAATGGTCGAGTAACTAGAAGGACCACCAGTACTTTGGAAGAAACCACTTAGTGCGTAGAACGCCACCATCAAGAACAAGCTTGCGCTGCCACCGCCCATGCTGAAACTGAAACCAAGCATTGCCAGACCAGAAAGGATAAGCATGAAAGGAAGGAACTGCTTGGTGTTTTTACCATCGGCATAGTAGGAAACCACGGTCTTACCGATACCATAAGTAATCGAGAAACCGAGACCAATCAAACCTAGATCTGTCATCGACAAACCGTAAGTAGAAATCATGTCGTTTTGTGCGACGTTGAAGTTTTTACGGATCAGGTACATCGTCAAATAGCCAATAAATACCACTAGGTAAGATTGGATAAATGGTTTGAACCACATTTTTCTACGCGCTTCGACTGGAAGGTCTAGGGTAGGCTTCCGGACTTGTTCAAGGAATTTTAACATCGTGAACTCTCTTGTATTAGTGTGATGCACTTGCGTGCTCGCTTTCTTTTAACTGCTGGCGATTGTAGAGAGTCCGCTTTTTAACTACATGAGAGGAGGGCTTAGATCGACTAGGAAAAATTCCTAGAAAACGATTGCTGATTAAGAAAGCGTGAAAATCATCACATTCATAGAAGTATAAATAGCGCTTTAAATAGTGCTTTAAAAGTGAATAGACCGTATCTGTGGCGTGAATTGGCAAGTTCTTGAACAGGCAATGGTCTATGTTGAATGCCAATGTGCGTTGGCTCTTCTGTTCAGAGTGAGTCGTCTCTCATTATCAAATTGCACTTGGATTGTGACTAATGACAGCCCGGAAGTTTGTGCTTAAACTAAAATAATCCTTGGTATTTTAAGATGTTAGCTTGTATGCCCAATACAGATATTCCTTTGGTCCACTCGGAAGAAGTAAAGCTTTTTGCCACGATGCTCAATGAGCTTGATGGTGATATTCATTCATTACTTGAAACCGCACGTATGCCACAGGATATCTTATCCAGCCAATCCTCTAATGCGTTTGTGCCAGAAAGTGCATTAAAGTCGGTATTTCAGACCTTAGGTGAAAGAGCATCGCCCGAGAAGTTTGCCTTGCTTACTTGGACGCTTTGTCACGATATCTACGTTCCTAGGTTTGCCAATCAAATTACCCAAACGCACTCACTTAAAGCGGCATTGGAAGAAGTCTCCCAACTGCTAAAACAGATCTCAGATAATGTCAGTCTTTCGGTCGTATCGCGTGGCGGTAAATGGTGGCTCGTCAGAGAAAAACAAGACGCAAAGAGAGAATGGTTTCGTTACGCGGAAATGTTCTCCGCCATGTTTATGAATGAACTACTCAAAAAGCTTGTGGGTTCACAGTGGCGATTGGCGGAGGTCGGGATTCAAGACATAGAAGCCGAGCCATTCAATCTATTACCTGGGATGAAAAGTGCCCAGTTCTTTACTAGAAGACCGGTTACTGCTATCTCGATTCCGAACGAATGGATTAACCAGCCGATTGCTTTCACGCCATCTCAAACGGCGCCAAACACGAGTTTTCGTGGTGAGAATGATAAGTTTAGTGATGCATTAGCAAGGGCGCTGACGCCTTATCTCTCGATGGGAAAGATCTCTATCCAGTTTGCTGGCGAGTTGATTGACATGAACGCTCGCACCATACAAAGGCGGTTGGCGAGCGAGAACACAACTTATCGAGAAGTGATCGAAGGGTTAGTACTTAAACAAACGTTGGAACTGTTAGCGGACCGAGACCTCAGTATTACGCACATTGCACTCAAAACAGGCTATTCAGATTCTGCTCACTTCACCCGCGCGTTTAAGCGAATGATGAATCTCACGCCTAAAGCGTATCGTCAGTCTTTGTTGTGCCCCTCCGTCAAATGAAACGTAACACATAAAGCCTCTGAATAATCGGAGGTTTTTGTCTCAACTCGCATTTCTTTCACAATATCCGCATGTTGTCGTGTAAAGGCAATTAAACCGCCTTGAAAGTCGTCATGATGACTTCTATGTTTTTAACGTAAGCCGTCTGTTTCATATGTTTTTTGCCTGATCAGTCGTTTTTGGTGATCACAGAAATAGATGCCCTCATAACACCGCTGTTCTGACAGGGAAGTTATAGGAAATGGCCCCCAACTATCCAAAAAACGTAGGTGTAATAATGACAATTTCTAAGAAGAACCTTTCTTTTGTTGCGCTATCTTGTGCATTTGCCTTAAACGCGAATGCAGCATCGACACTGTTTACTAACGTTGATGTTTTCAATGGCACCGATGAAAAGCTACTTCAAAACCAGAATGTCTTAATCGTGGATAACATGATTAAGGAAATCTCACCGAAACCAATTAAAGCTGATAAGCAAACAACGACAATTAATGGCGAAGGCTTAACCATGATCCCTGGCTTAATCGACATGCATTCCCACATGTGTATTCAAGAAGGCATGTTGGTTGGTAGAGATGGTTATGATCAAATGGCGATGGGGGCTCGTGCTCATGTTTCCATGATGCAGTATCTCGACCAAGGCTTTACGACGGCTCGTGATGCAGGCTGTAATATTCTTGGTATCGCAAAAGCGATCAACAATGGTTTGCTTGAGGGACCGCGATTGTTCCCTGCGGGGGGCTTCTTGAGTCAAACTGGTGGTCACGCGGATACTGGTAGCTTTAACGATGTTCCAGGACGCGTTGACGATCTTGAACTCCACGGCTTTGGCTATATCGTCGATGGCGAAACAGAAGCTCGTCGTGCTGCACGTCAGAACCTACGTTCGGGCGCGACGCAGATTAAAATAATGGCCGGCGGTGGTGTTGCGAGTGAGTTCGATCCAATTCACATGACGCAATTCTCTAAACAAGAGATGGAAGCGATTGTTGGCGTAGCAGAAGATTACGGTACCTACGTTATGGCGCATGCTTATCATGATCGTTCGGTTAACCGTGCCATTGATGCTGGCGTAAAAGTGATTGAGCATAACTTCTTAATTTCCGAAGAAACCATTAAGCGAATGAAAGAAAAGGGTGTGGCACTTTCTGCACAAGCGGTGATGTCTCTTGAAGCCTTTGCTGAACCTGAAAAGATCACCTTCTTCAGCCCGGATCAAAAAGCCAAAGCGACCAAAGTAAACGAAGGCGCGAAGCAAATGTTTGAATGGGCGCGTAAATATGACCTGTTGATTGTTACTGGTGGCGATATGTTTGGCCCTGCATACAATACGCGCCAAGCAGACAACATGGTTTGGATGGAGAAAGTCGGTTTTACACCATATGAGATCATGAAGATGGGCACATCGAATGCCGCAGAAGTACTAAGCTGGTCGGGCGGCATGAATCCATATAAATACGGAAAACTCGGCGTTGTAGAGCCGGGCGCTTACGCTGATGTAGTGCTGGTGGATGGGAATCCTCTGCAGGACATCACAATTCTTAACGATTACCAAGATAAATTCAAAGTAATTATGAAAGACGGCAAGATCCACAAGAATACCTTGTAGTAAACTCTTTCGACTATTTGGGGGCGCTATTGTCCCCAAATTTTTCTCTAAAAGACAAAGAACTATTCAAGGGAACGTATGAAGAAGTACCTATTGGCTGGCTTAGTTTTGCTGGCTTCATCAAATGTATCCGCCGATCAATTAAGCTGGGAGCAATTGTTGCCAGTGGATGTCCCTCAGATTGAAGACCCATTTGTAAAACTCACAGACCAACAACTTTTTGAACTTGGTTCTCTTGCAAGATACCGTGATGCTCAAAATCTTAATGAGCAACAGAAACAAACCATGAAGGAATTAGAAGACAGCTTAAAAGCTGACGACTTAGACATTGAATGGTTGTTCAAAAAGCGCGAAGAGATTACTCAGCATCGTCGTATGTTGGCATCAATGCCAAACACAACACTTACTGAAGATACTTATGAAATTCCTGGCTTTGTAACGCCAGTAGAATTTAACAATGACGTTGTCACAAAATTTTTCCTTGTTCCAACTATGGGCGCTTGCATCCATACGCCACCGCCACCTGCAAATCAGATTGTTTTGGTCGATTATCCGAAAGGTTTGAAACTGACTTCTCTTTACGAGCCAATTTGGGTGAAAGGGGATCTGCATGTGAAAAAGACTAAGGCGGATGTTTCATACTCCGACGGAGCTTCGAACGTAGAAACCATCTACCAGATGGACGAGGTTTCAATTCGACCTTATCGATAAGAGTACACCACCGAAAATACAAAGAGCAGTGAGCTGTCGCTTAATGGCAATTTTCAAAACGCTGAATCATTAAACTCTTTTTCTAGAAATCAATTTAATGAGAAACCAGACATGAAAGTAACTGTTCCAAAGCTTAGTTTTATCGCTCTTTCACTTGTAATGGCGTCATCGATTAACGCGGCGAACTTTGGTAGCCCTGATACGGTTGATAATACCATTGCTGAAAATGCTCGTGAAAAACGCACTTGGCGAAAGTCACTAGCGGAAGATCATAACTTAACGTTTGGTTTGGATTACCAAGCGCTTGGCTTAACGGCGTCTGACCCGCAAAGTGGCGGTGAAGATACCGCAAGTGCTGGTGTTGCTCGCTTTTATGGTAGCTGGAATCTGGTTGGTCTTGAGTCTGGAAATACGGGCGGATTGGTTTGGAAAGTCGAACACCGCCATGCTTATAGTGATTTGTCACCAAAAGAGTTTAGCTTCATCGGCAATGGGCTAGGTTATGCAGGCATGATTGGTCCTGCGTACAGTGATCAAGGTGCTCGCCTAACTAACCTATATTGGAAACAAAAGCTCAATGGTGGCAAAACCTCGTTCATGGTGGGTTTCTTAGATACCACTGACTATGTTGATACATACGCTTTAGCCAGTCCGTGGACCGGATTCAGTAACCTTGCACTCAGTACTGGTGGTGGTTCCATTGGTCTACCGGATGATGGGATTCTCGGCTTAGCTGTCGGCCACATGCTGACTGATAACTTCTATATGGTTGCAGGTGTGGCCGATGGTAAAGGGCGTTCAGATGAACCATTTGATGGCTTCGACACCTTATTCAACGATCATAAATTGTTTACGACGTTCGAACTGGGTTGGACGGCATCACAAGATCAAATCTATACCGATAATGTTCATTTAACCGCTTGGCATTTGGATGGCGACACGCAACATAACCTGACGAATAAGGACAGCGGGCAGGGTATTAACTTTTCAGCAAGCTACTTTGCTACAGAGCAATTAATGCCATTTGTTCGTGGTGGCTTCTCGGAAGGCGATGTGGCACTTTATGATCGCTCCCTAACGGTGGGGATTGGTTACTTTGGTTTAGGTAAACCAACCAACAACCTAGGCTTAGCCATTAACTGGAGCCATGTTAACGATAACCTAGAACACGCTTATGGTGTGGATGACTCTGAACAGTTCACTGCCGAGCTTTACTACAACATGCAGTTGAACGACTACATCCAAATCACACCGGATATTCAATACATCAAAGACCCAGCATTTTCGAACAAAAGCAGCACTTGGGTATTAGGTCTTCGTGCGAGAATATTCATCTAGATGATTATGTTTATTTGCCTTACTAAGAATAACTGTATATAAATACAGTTATTCTATTTTTTGGGCTAATTTTGCTGTCGCAAAGAGAAAGGGAAAGGCAATGAACATCGCGTTAAGAGACAAAATCATTCAGGTGTGTAAGAAGAAAATAGAGCAGAAAGGCGACAATGTTGGCGTGTCCTTTTATGCCTTTTTCGCTAATAAGAATGACAATCCTGAGTTATTGATGGAAGCGGCGACTTGGTGGATTCAAATTCATCAACTCGATCACTTCGAAAAAGCGACCAAGATAATTCATTTGGTCGAATCTGAAATGTAGAAAGGGGCACATAATGTGCCCCTTTTTTTCAGCCCTAAACTTAGATATTTATAATCAGAGATTAAGCTCTTGCGAACTTATAGGTACGGTAACCACCAAGTAGGTTACGTGCTTTAAATCCTGAATTGACCAGTTGACGATAAGCGACGTTACCGCGCAAGCCGACCTGACAGTAAATCACGATCTCTTTGTCTTTCGGCAGTTCATTCATACGTTGGCGAAGTTGGTCGACAGGAATATTGATTGCGCCATCAATGAAGCCGACAGATTCCAATTCTCCCGGATTACGAACATCGAGCAGAACTTGGTCCTCTGAGAGGTTGTCGATTTCATCAAAATGAATCGCTGTTGCGTCACCTTTAATGATGTTGTTCGCAACGAACGCCGCTTGGTTAATCACATCTTTCGCTGAACCATACGGTGGCGCGTAAGTGAGTTCAAGGTGTTGTAGTTGTTCTACTGTCATACCAGCACGCTGAGCGACTGCCATTACGTCGATACGTTTATCAACGCCATCTTTACCTACTGCTTGCGCACCTAAAATCTTTCCGGTTGCTGGATCAAACAACATTTTGAACGACACAGTTTCTGCGCCAGGGTAGTAACTCGCGTGGCTGGCTGTGTGGACATACACTTTTTCATAAGTGATGTTGTCACGTTTTAGCTGTTTCTCGTTTTTACCAGTAGAAGCGACGGCTAAATCAAAGATCTTGCAGATCGCCGTGCCTTGCGTACCTTGGTAAGTTTCTTGGCGACCAAGCATGTTGTCTGCAGCCATACGACCTTGACGGTTTGCCGGACCTGCCAACGGAACAAGGGTTTGTTCGCCAGTGACAAAGTCTTTCTCTTCAACCGCATCACCAACGGCATAGATAGAAGGATCGCTGGTCTGCATGTATTCGTTGGTGTAAATACCGCCTAGTGCACCAATTTGAAGACCGGCTTCTTGCGCGAGTTTTGTTTCAGGGCGTACACCAATAGCCATGATCAGGATATCGGTATCAAGCTGATCACCATTGTTTAGAGACAGCGTCAGTTTTCCTTGAAGGTGTTGGTGTGCGTCATCTTCACCCGCTTCTATGTTCGCAACAGATTGGTTCGCCACATATTCAACAGAAGATAGAGCAACGCCTAAACGCAGGTCGATGCCTTTCTCTCGGATTTCTGCATGAGCAAAGCCAGCCATTTCTCGGTCAACGGGCGTCATCACTTGATCCGCCATTTCAACCAATGTGGTTTTTACGCCAAGCTGGTGGAAGGCTTCCATCATTTCCAAACCGATGAAACCACCACCAACGACCGTAGCGTGTTCCACTTTGTTGGTTTCGATCGTCTTAATGATGCGATCCATATCTGGGATATTACGCAGCGAATGCGTCAATGGGTTATCAATACCCGGAATAGGCGGCACAACTGGACCTGCACCAGGGCTGAGTAGAAGAAAGTCGTAGCTCTCTTGGTATTCTGAACCATCAAGCAGGTTCTTAACCGTAACCGTTTTATCTTGGCGGTTAATTGAAGCCACTTCGTTCATCACACGAACATCAACATTGAAACGCGCTAAAAAGCTTTCAGGCGTTTGAAGAAGCAGTTTGCTTCGTTCTTGGATATCGCCACCAATGTGGTACGGCAAGCCACAGTTTGCAAATGACACAAATGGACCGCGTTCAAACATAATGATTTCTGCGTCTTCACTAAGACGACGAGCGCGTGCTGCTGCAGATGCACCGCCAGCAACACCACCAATAATCACGATTTTGCTCATGGATTTCTCCTACTGAATGATCGAAAACGCCTACACCTTACTTAAATAATTTAGCTGTGTCTAATGTTAATTTAACTACATTAGCATTGACTTAATAATATTAATTAGTAATATCTAATAAAACTTAACGTATTGATGAAGAGGCATAAGAATGGGCGACAGTATGCTACAAAGTGCGACCGAAGCGAGTGAGCTACTTAAAATAATGGCTCATCCAGAGCGCTTAATCGTGATGTGCAAGCTTATTGAAGGCGAAAAAGGGGTCGGTGAACTGTTTGAAGGCTCAACATTAAGCCAATCAGCCTTTTCACAACACCTCACCGTATTGAGAAAACACGACATCATCAAAGCTCGAAAGGTTTCTCAGCAGGTGTTCTATTCGATTTCTGATGAAAGAGTTGGTCCGATGATCGAGGCGTTTAACCAAGTTTTCTGTAAGCAGTAATTCAAAACTTTATGCGGGTGGTTGTTATGTTTGAAGTTCCTTGGATGTCGCTTTTGGGCGGCGTCATGGTTGGCGCATCAGCGGTAGTATTGATGCTTTTCAATGGCAAGACCGCTGGAATCAGCGGGATCTTAAATGGTGCCGTTGAGAATGCGGACCGAGTTTGGCGAATTGTCTTCTTAATTGCGATGGCATTGGGCGGTGTGTTTGCTGTTTATGCTCTTGGCGGGTATGTACCAACTGAGTACAGCGGCTCTCTTGGTTTGGTTGTCGTTGCTGGTTTACTGGTTGGGGTCGGTACACGTATCGGTAATGGTTGCACAAGTGGTCATGGCATTTGTGGGATGGGGCGTTTCTCTATCCGTTCTGTAGTCGCAACGTGTACTTTTATGGCAACAGCCATGTTAACCGTCTTACTAGTCTCGTAAGGAATAGTGTCGTTATGAAAACTCAGGTAATGAAAAGCATTAAGCAAATTTCTATCGTTGCATTTTCTGGTGCGCTCTTCGGTATTGGTATGGTGATTTCCGGTATGGCTGATCCGGCAAAAGTGATCGGCTTCCTCGATATTACCGGCGCGTGGGACCCAAGCTTAGCCTTCGTTATGGGCGGAGCACTTGCGGTGTTCGTTCCTGCTTATCTTTTATTAATAAAGCCAAGAAGCGAATCTGTGTTTGGTGATGAGATTGTCTGTCCAACTTCTAAAGCGATAGACAAAAAGTTAGTTGGCGGTGCAGCACTGTTTGGTATTGGGTGGGGCTTACTGGGTGTGTGTCCTGGACCTGCGGTTGCCAGCCTTTTTACTGGCAACACACAAGTTCTGCTATTTATTTCGGCAATGTTGGTTGGGTCATTCACCGCTAAAACAATAGTTAATCGGTAAAGAGCGAATTTCAATGCTAAAAAGAGTATTTCAACGTTAAAATGAGAGCGTCGTAGAAACTGGGCAATGGTCACTCAGCTTATAGTCGAGCACATCTTGTGTTTTGAAAACGGTTTGAACACCTGACGACGCCTTTAAATCACCACTCACTATGATGTGATCGATCACAGAGCGGAATTGGTGGGTTTTATTCGGATTACGATTAGAACGCACTTTACATTCCGCTTTGGTATTTTTGGTCACTAGCTTTGCATTGGTACTGTCCGATAGCACGTCCCATAACCAATCTCCTCGATAACCCAAATTGTGGTTAAAGTCGCCAAGCACCACATATTGTTGCTTGTTGTCCTCGCGCGCTTTTATCCATTTGGCTAGTGCCTGTCCTTGTTGTTTCACGATCTTACAATCGCGATTATTGCGATACGCACCACTGCACCCCGCTTTTAGATGTACAGAGAGTAGGTGAGTCTCGTTGTCTTGGTTTGGATTCAAGACAAGGTAGCTGGCGAAGCGGAGCTTGCTGTTGCCTCGTGTGATAGAAAAGTCTGGTTTGTCCAACACGCTCATACCATTACGTACCGCAAAACCGGTGTATTGATTGGTGTCATTGAACTGAAGGTGTCGGTTGGAGGCGTTTGAACGATCGGACAGATAAATAGTGAAATCATTGCCAACGGCTTTTTGGATTGCGGCGACACTTTCGACTTCTTGAAAAGCGAGAATATCGACTTGTGTTTTATCCACATAGTGGGTCAGTTTTTCAAAATCTTGTGGTGTTCTAGACACTTTTCCACCATCTATAGATAGCCATTCAATATTCCAGCTGGTTAATTTGACGGAATTTTGAGCAAATGAAAGAGAACTAAAAAGTAATATTACCGTAACAAAAAGTGATCGCATTTTGGTCTGTTCCACTCCTATTATTTAGCGCATTCCTTTCCATCCTTTATCCTATAAGACCTCGAAAAAAAGCAAGTGGATTTCGCTCCAATTTTGCAATTTTCACAGTTTTCTTCGCAAGTGAGATCAACGCCAATAAGATCGATTTGTTCTTGTTCGCTACCCATTTTTTATTGATCAAAATCAATGTTTTCAATTGGTGCTTCTCGTTAAATACGCCACAATATATTGTGTCAGCAGAATAAAAAATAACCCCATATAGTGTGTTTGTGGATAACTCTGTGAGTATGCTGGGGTAAGGAGAAAAAGTGAAACCAATCGTAATCAAGCGTGACGGCTCAAGAGCTCCGTTCAACAGGGATCGTATACAAGCAGCAGTAGAAGCTGCAGCGGAAAACAAAGACAAAGATGTCGCCATTTATGCACTAAATGTTGCTCTGGCAGTTGAGTTACAGCTTCAGGATCACGATGAAGTTCACATCCATGAGATTCAAGACTTAGTCGAAAATGAACTCATGCAAGGTCCTTACAAAGCCCTAGCACGTTCTTACATTGAATACCGCCACGATCGCGACATCGCTCGTGAGAAGCAAAGCGCGCTAACTCGCGAAATCGAAGGTCTGATCGAAGAAAGCAACCTAGACCTAATCAACGAGAACGCAAACAAAGACGGTAAAGTAATTCCGACTCAACGTGACTTGTTGGCTGGTATCGTTGCGAAACACTACGCGAAGACACACATCCTTCCTCGTGATGTGGTTCAAGCGCACGAAGTAGGTGACATTCACTACCACGATTTGGATTACGCTCCGTTCTTCCCAATGTTTAACTGTATGCTTATCGATCTTAAAGGCATGCTAACGCACGGCTTTAAAATGGGTAACGCTGAGATTGATACGCCAAAATCAATCTCGACTGCAACAGCAGTAACGGCACAAATCATTGCTCAAGTAGCGAGCCACATTTACGGCGGTACAACCATCAACCGTATTGATGAAGTTCTAGAACCGTACGTAATCACAAGCTACGAGAAACACCTAGAGATCGCAAAAGAGTGGAACATTGCTGAGCCAGAAGAGTTCGCAAAAGCACGCACTGAGAAAGAATGTTACGACGCATTCCAATCTCTAGAGTACGAAGTAAACACGCTACACACGGCGAACGGTCAAACACCATTCGTTACGTTTGGTTTTGGTCTTGGTACAAGCTGGGCATCACGCCTTATCCAGAAATCGATTCTGAAGAACCGTATTGCAGGTCTAGGTAAGAACCGTAAAACAGCGGTATTCCCTAAACTAGTATTCGGCATCAAAGATGGTCTGAACCACAAATCAGAAGATCCAAACTACGACATCAAGCAACTTGCGCTTGAGTGTGCGTCTAAGCGTATGTACCCAGACATTCTTAACTACGACAAAGTAGTGGAAGTAACGGGTTCATTCAAAACGCCAATGGGCTGTCGTAGCTTCCTTGGTACTTACGAAGAAAACGGCGAGCTGATTCACGAAGGTCGTAACAACCTAGGCGTAGTAAGCTTGAACCTTCCTCGTATCGCTATTCGTGCAAACGGCAGTGAAGAGAAATTCTACGAGCTTCTAAACGATCGCTTACGTCTTGCACGTAAAGCACTAGAAACACGTATCTCTCGCCTAGAAAACGTGAAAGCACGCGTTGCTCCGATCCTTTACATGGAAGGTGCGTGTGGTGTTCGCCTGAAAGCAGACGACTCAATCGCAGATATCTTCAAGAACGGTCGTGCGTCTATTTCTCTTGGTTACATCGGTGTACACGAGACAATCAACGCGCTATTCGGTACAGAAGCGCACGTTTATGATGACACTGTTCTACGTGAAAAAGCAGTAGCAATCATCAAGCACCTGAAAGACACAGTAAACGGTTGGGCAGAAGATACTGGTTACGGTTTCAGCCTATACGCAACGCCAAGTGAAAACCTATGTAGCCGTTTCTGCCGCATCGATGCGAAAGAGTTCGGTGTAATTGAAGGCGTAACAGACAAAGGTTACTACACCAACAGCTTCCACCTAGATGTTGAGAAGAAGGTGAACCCATACGACAAGATCGACTTTGAGATGCCTTACCCAGAAATCTCAAGCGGTGGCTTTATCTGTTACGGCGAGTTCCCGAACATGCAACGTAACGTTGAAGCACTAGAAAACGTATGGGATTACAGTTACACCCGCGTACCTTACTACGGTACAAACACACCAATTGATGAGTGTTACGAGTGTGGCTACAACGGTGAGTTTGACTGTACAAGTAAAGGCTTCACTTGCCCAAGCTGTGGCAACCATGATTCAACCAAAGTGTCAGTGACACGTCGTGTTTGTGGCTACCTAGGCAGCCCAGATGCACGTCCGTTTAACTTCGGTAAGCAAGAAGAAGTGAAGCGTCGAGTTAAACACCTGTAAGGTTTACTTAAGCTCAAACCCAATAATGAAAATCAACCTGTCGTGGGTTGATTTTCTTTTCTAGCCAGCAAAACAAGGCACGATTATGAACTACCACCAATATTATCCAATTGACGTTGTTAACGGACCAGGTACACGCTGCACGCTATTTGTGTCGGGCTGTGTACACCAGTGCCGCGGCTGTTATAACCAGTCGACGCAACGCTTGGATTCTGGTGTGTTTTTCACGCAAGAAGCGGAAGACAAAATCATTGCAGACCTTAACGACACGCGTATCAAACGCCGTGGTTTATCTCTGTCCGGTGGTGATCCTTTGCACCCAGCGAATGTGCCGCACATTCTTAAGCTTGTAAAACGCGTAAGAGAAGAGTGCCCAGGCAAAGATATTTGGGTTTGGACAGGTTACACGCTTGAAGAGCTGGACGATGCGCAGCGTGAAGTGACGCAATACATCGACACATTAATTGATGGCAAATACGAGCAAGATAAACGAGACCTCAATCTAGAATGGCGAGGCAGCTCGAATCAAATCATCCATCGATTCACTGAGCTTTAAGCGTTCCAACTCAAGAAAAGCCAAATATAAAAAGGGCACATTCGGATATTTCGAATGTGCCCTTTTGGTGTGAGTTCTTTTTAAGCTTTGATTGATGAAATCGTCCTGTTTTTACTTAACTCAACAACTATAGCACAACGTTTCAGTTACGCCGTCACACTGGAGTCATCATCAACCATGTTATTAATCCATCGCTTAGACTGAATTCGGTGAGTCGTTAGAATGCCTTTTACTAATTCTTCGACCAGTAGAGACATCAACACCCAATGCAGTGGTAAACCTAACACCATTCCAGTGTAGTAGGTAAGCGGTATACCAATCGCCCATTGACCAAACGTGTCGATGAAAATGCTATAGCGAATATCAGCGCCACTCTTTAATACACCTCCAATACCAACCATATTAAACACGCGCAGTATCATGCCTAATGCGAGTACCAAACATACATTTAACGCCATTTGTTTGTCTGTGAGCGGGCTCATCTCTAACAAATTCAAAATCAAAGGCGAGCAAATCCATACGACAAAGAACAAAATGGTTGCCAATACTGCGCTCGTTAATACATACCACCACGCAGTTTTTTCTACACGGTCATATTGTTGGGCTCCAATGTCATTCCCAAGCAGTACAGAAGCGGCAACAGCGAATCCCATAAAGGTTGAAATTAATACGCCTTCAATTGGTGATAGAAACGAGATAATCGCCAGTTCTGTTACGCCCAACTGACCATAAATGATGCTGTAGACAATCAAACCGCCAGTCCACAACGCATCGTGGATTAACATTGGCACTGAGACTTTGAAATATTTGTTTCGATACTTCTTTACTGTGCCTTCACGCCAATCTGAGCGAGTAGGAAGCAGATGTGAATACCGACGAAAAAAGAAGTAAACCAGCACCGCAGTTTGGAAAAAGCGTGAGATAAAAGTACCGACTGCAGCCCCAAATACACCCCATTGTGGAAATCCTAGTAAGCCAAAGATCAAAACCGCATTGAGGAAAACGTTCACGATGATAGCGGCAATACTGACGTAAGTCGGCATCTTTGCCTCACCGACGGATCTCAACACCGACTCAATAGGAACGACAACAGCCGTGCCTATCAAACTCAAGCCTGTGACGACTAAGTATTCTCTCGCATAACCAACATACTCAGGATCGTCCGCCATAAAAGAGACGATTTCTTTGTCATAAACCACGTACAGCCAAATGAATGGCAAAGTCACTATCAGCGAAATAAACCAGGATTGGGCGAGCGTTCGTCTGATTCCTGCAAGGTTTCCCGAACCATAATATTGAGAGGCTAAAACCGTTACTGCACCACACAATCCAAACACCACGGCGAGATTAAAGAAAAAGATTCGGTTACCAACACCAACCGCTGCTGTTGCAGCTTCACCTAACTGACTCACCATAAAAATATCGATGGCACCGAGTAACGAAAACAGCATGGATTGCAGCGATACAGGAACGCCGATCGCAATCAGTTTTTTCCAAAATGCTTTGTCTATGTATTGACGTGTTAAGAGCATCGCATTTCTCCTCTAAGAACAATGCGAGTAGTTTATCCGTATGATTTGGCGGTGTATTTTTCGAAGACATCCAAAAGTTTTGTCAAACTATCCAGTGTTTATCGGTGGTTTGATAGAACACGTTTGCCGTGAGTGCATTTGTGAGCCATCGAATCATGGAAGAGAAGCAAGAACGTTACACCATTTCAGAAAAGACCTATCAAGAGTTCATCGACCACACTCGCGTGCTTGCTCTTGAAGAAAGAGGCATCGTCCAATGTGGAATTGCTACTTGTCGAGAGTTCTTTTCCGTTTATCGAAAAAACCAGAAGAAACACATGTTGTTGTACACGGTTCGTGGCAAAGGCTGGTTGGAGAGCGGAGCCTGTCGTTATGAACTGGAGCCCGGATCGTTAGTGATCGTGCCAGCAGGTATCGAAAATGGCTTTGGAATGGAAGACGAAACGTGGCAAATCGCGTGGGTGTTTCTCTCACAAGACAAAGAATGGTCGATGGTGAATGAAGAGATTGAGTATCAACTTACACCAGCACCAGAAGTGATGTATTTCTGCATTCAGACTCTATTGCGAAGTATCAATCTACCTATCGATTACGGTGGTGAAGTCGGCGCACACAGTGTTGCCCAGTTAGAGCTCATGCTGAATATGCCGCACTCAGATTCCATATCACGCAACCAGTTAAAGTTGCGCCGCGTATTCGATTTGGTTCAGAGACAACTCCATAAAGAATGGACGGTAGAACAACTTGCAGCCCTGTACCCATGTTCTGAACCCCACTTGCATCGTTTGACCCAGCAGCAGTTTGGGCGAAGCCCAATGGCACACTTAACTCGTATGAGAATGGAATATGCCGCGCGTTTGTTGCGCTCAACAGAGTGGTCAATTCAGCACATCGGTGAAATAGTAGGGTACCCAACAGGCGCAAACTTCAGTACACGATTTAAAGCTTGGTCCAACATGACTCCGCGCGAATTTAGGAAAAACGGTAAGCTAGATTCAAACTTCAATGAGTGAATCGTTCTTTTTATGACCGATTGAGTTCATAAAATTCCCTAGGCACCAGAATTTTGTACTCTAATTGGCGAAATGTGTGAAAAATCATTTCGCCATTTTTAACGAAAGTGTTACCGTGAGGTTCGATACTTGAATTTCAAAGGGTTATGACTTTCATGTTTTCTAATCTACCAACTCCCGTATTAGATCCTATTTTATCTCTTTCCGTCGCATACCGCGGCGATGAACGTCCAAACAAGGTTGACCTTGGTATTGGCGTGTACAAAAACAGCGCTGGTGAAACGCCAATCATGAAAGCCATTCAAATGGCACAAGAAGTGGTTGTCGAAAGCCAAAAGACCAAATCCTACGTTGGGCTTGCAGGCTGTGAAGAATTCAACCAAAGCATGATCGATCTACTTCTGACGGGTACGTCAGCAACAGATCGTGTGGCAGCGATTCAAACGCCCGGTGCAAGCGGTGCGTTGCGTATGCTGGGTGACCTAATGAAGGTTGCACAACCAGATACGACGGTTTGGATTTCAAACCCAAGCTACGTAAACCACAAGCCAGTGATGGAAGCGGCTGGACTTAAGGTGAAGTTCTACCATTACTTCTCGCCAGAAACGAAACAAGTTGATACAGCGAAAATGCTAGAAGACCTCTCTAAAGCAGGTCCTTCTGATGTTGTGCTTCTGCATGGCTGTTGCCACAACCCAACGGGTGCAGATATTGATTTTTCTGCGTGGCAATCAATTACAGAGCTTTCGCAAAAGAACGGTTTTACCCCATTTGTGGATATTGCTTACCAAGGCTTTGGTGACGGTCTTGAGGAAGACGCAAAAGGTCTCCGCTTTATGGCTGACAACGTAGAAGAAATGCTGATCACAACCTCATGTTCTAAGAACTTTGGTTTGTACCGTGAACGTACTGGTGCTGCGATTGTGATCGGTAAAAACACGCAAGACGTGGCGAATGCAAAAGGTAAGCTTCTGACGTTAGCACGTTCAACTTACACTATGCCGCCAGATCACGGTGCAGCATTGGTGAAAACCATTCTTCAAGATGCCAACCTTACTTCAGTTTGGAAACAAGAATTGAACGAAATGCAGCAACGCTTGCTGAATCTTCGTCAAACTTTGTGTAACGAATTGAGAAACAACCATAATACAGATCAATTTGATTTCATCGAGAGCCACAAAGGCATGTTTACTGTGCTAGGCTTTAGTGAAAACCAAATGGCGCAACTGCGTGAAGATTATGGTATTTATGGTGTCGGTGATGGTCGTATTAACATCGCTGGTTTGACCGAAACTCATATTCCTTACGTTGCTGACGCGATCCAAAAAGTATCTCAACGTTAATTGGGAGAGTTAATGAAGAACTGGAAACTGATTCTGCCGCTAATGATGAGCGGCGGTCTTATTGCTTGTACATCTACACCGACAACCACTGAGCCTGCTGAGCCAGAAACGCCAGTTGTGGAGCAACCGGTAGAGAAGCCGGACGTAAAACCTGAAATCGAGCCAAAACCTGAGGTGAAACCGGAGCAAAAACCGGAAACAAAACCTGAGAAAAAGCCGGAGCCAAAACCAGAAAAGCCAGCTAAGGTTCAAAAAACACCTGATGGCATGCTGGTCCTTGGTGCAGAAGAATGGGTTTACGTACCAGCGATTGACCGCACATTTAAAGCTCGCATTGATACAGGAGCAACAACGTCTTCTATCAGCGCAACCGAAGTGGTTCCGTTCGAGCGTGATGGTAAAGATTGGGTTCAGTTCAAAATCGATATCAATGGTAAAGCAAGTAAAGAATTTAAACTTCCAGTAGAGCGTTGGGCAAAGATACGTCAGTCTTCTTCGGAAGATGTTGATAAACGTCCAGTTGTTGTTGCTTACATCCAGGTAGGCGACCTAAAAGAGCAAACCGAGTTTACTCTAACAGAGCGTGGACATATGAAGTTTCCGATGCTCTTAGGACGCAGCTTTTTCAGAGATGTCGCTGTTGTGGATGTATCAAAAAAATACGTTCAAAACAAACCAAGCGGTAAGTAGTTCATCGTTTGGAAACTGAAACAAAAAAAGCCTCTCAACTGAGAGGCTTTCTTAATTTTTTCAATAAGTTAACCGAGTTTTAGTTCGCTTGGTTAACCTGTAGAAGTTAGTAAGCGAAACGCGCTGACAACACAAGTTGTTGACCGTAAGTACCGTTATCTTTCAAATCAGCACCTAAAGATAACTGTTGAGTCGAATGGAACCTTGCACCAAGGTTGTAAATCGTTTTTGAATCATCATTATCGATTAATTGGCCAATTCGACCGTGCAATTCGATGTTCTGCATAAACCAAACGCGAGTACCGATGTTAACTTCGGTCTTCCATTCGTCACCGACAAGATCACCACTGTCTTTTTTAATGTTGTGAACCAGCATTTGACCATAGATATCAGCAAACTGACCTGCCGGACCATTAAAGCCGATACCACCGGCGATGTCCCAGTCACCACTGAACTCACTGTCTGCGCGTCCAATAAAATGCGTGTTTTCTGTAAAATATGTTGTGACTTCGCCGCCAAACGTGCCTGGGCTTGTACCCATGCGGAATTCCATCATGTTGTAATTGAAATTGTTAGCGTGTGCGGCAAGTGGCAAAACAGCGCACAAACCAAAGGTTGCTACCTTTAGAGCTTTACCTAGCATGGGTGTCTCCGGCAAAAAATAATACGAACGAAAAAAAGGTCTGCAAAATGCAGACCAAGATTTACAAAATATCATTATAGGTGTTTCCCGTCACCCTATGCACTAGGACAAAGTGCGCATGATCAATGTTTTATTGCCCAAATTGGCGTTGAAAGGGCAGAACTACATCACAACTAAATGTTCGACTTCGATTTCCGGTTTGCTTCCGCCTTCAAACTCACCGAATAGACGTACTTTTGTCGTTTGGTCAATAGGAGTTGTTAGTCGAATATCATCATCCAATTCAACCATGATTTCGCCAGAGCCATCGCTGAAGATAAATTGGTCAGCACGAGTTTGACGTAGTAGATTGCCTTCTACGACAACGTCTTTCTCTGTAAACATGCTTGATTCTTTGATCAACGCATCTACCTTTTCTACCGTTACAGGTCCATTAAATTGGATGCTTGATTGACCGTGGTTGTGGTCTTTAGCCATTGCAACAGTAGGAGCGATAGCAAGTGCAACGATAGTAGCGATTACAGTATTTTTCATAATTTGGTTTCTCTATATAGGTGTTCGTTTTTGATGGTGCTATTAAAACAAACCGTATTTGAACCATTACTGATTCGAACATTCATATTCGATTCATTTTCTTGAGTCCGATACTGAGATAACGTTATGATTGTTCACCTTCTTTTTTCTCTTATTAAACGTTCATGAAATCACCAATCCCTTCATTAATGGTACAAGGCACGACTTCTGATGCCGGAAAAAGCGTCCTTGTGGCAGGTTTATGCCGTGTACTAGCCCGTAGAGGGATAAAGGTTGCCCCATTCAAGCCACAGAACATGGCCTTAAATAGTGCAGTAACCAAAGATGGTGGGGAGATTGGGCGTGCTCAAGCAGTGCAAGCGCAAGCGTGTAATGTCGAACCAACCGTTCACATGAACCCAGTGCTAATCAAACCGAACAGCGATACAGGTGCACAGATCATCTTACAAGGTAAAGCTTTGTCGAACATGGATGCTGTCGGATTTCATGATTACAAAAAAGTGGCAATGGGAACCGTATTGGACTCATTTTCAAAACTGGTGGATGAATACCAATCCGTCATGATTGAAGGAGCAGGCAGTCCGGCAGAGATTAACTTAAGAGAAAATGACATCGCCAACATGGGCTTCGCAGAAGAAGCCGACGTACCCGTTATTATTATCGCGGATATCGACCGTGGTGGTGTGTTTGCCCATCTGTATGGGACGCTAGCGTTACTATCCAAATCTGAACAAGCTCGCGTCAAAGGCTTTGTGATTAATCGCTTCCGTGGCGACATCAGCTTGCTTGAATCTGGTCTTGATTGGCTAGAAGAGAAAACGGGCAAGCCTGTACTGGGTGTATTGCCGTATCTTCACGGGCTAAACCTCGAAGCAGAAGATGCAATTACGGCACAGCAAGAGCTGTCTTCACAAGTGAAACTCAATGTTGTGGTACCAGTATTAACCCGCATTAGTAATCACACCGATTTTGATGTGTTGCGTCTTAATCCAGACATTAACCTTCGCTACGTTGGCAAGGGCGAAAAGATCGACAAAGCCGACCTCGTGATCTTGCCGGGTACTAAGTCAGTTCGAGACGATTTGGATTATCTACGTAGCCAAGGCTGGGATAAAGACATTCAACGTCACATCCGTCTGGGTGGCAAAGTCATTGGCATTTGTGGTGGTTACCAGATGCTTGGCAACGTAATTGACGACCCAAATGGCGTAGAGGGTCAGTCTGGTCGTAGTGAAGGTCTTGGTTTGTTAGACATCACTACAACTCTAACCGACAGTAAACAGTTAACGCATACACAAGCGCAGCTTTGCCTAAACGGTAAGACAGCAGACGTGAAAGGCTATGAGATTCACGTTGGTCGAACTGAAGTTAAGAGTGCTCAACCTCTCAAGTTAAATTCTGGGGAGGCAGAAGGATCGCTGAGTGAATGTGGCCAAATTATGGGAACTTACCTACACGGGTTCTTCGATGAGGCAGACGTGTTGAGCTTGGTTTCAGAGTGGGTAAACGGCACTCAAATAAAACAACAAGACTTTGAAGAGTTAAAAGAACAGGGCATTAATCGCATTGCGGATGCGATAGAACAACATATGAATCTTGACTTTCTGTTCAAATAAAACCAGTTTTTAACTGTTTGAAGCACAAATAAAAGTGGACAGATAGCTCCACAGTTTCAACTTCTGCCTGCCTAGAACCGGAGTGTTTTTATGAAAGCATGGAAAATACATGCTTGCCTAATGGCAATATTGAGCGTTTCATCAGCAGCAAACGCAGCAACTGAATTAAAAGTCTACGCAGCTTCGTCAATGACCAACGCGGTCAACGATATTGCACAACAATTCGAGACAAAGTATGACGTAACGGTCACGCCTGTTTATGGGGGTTCTTCGTCTATCGCTCGCCAGATTTTAAACGGCGCACCTGCAGATATTTTTATCTCGGCAAACACTAAGTGGATGGATTACTTAGTAAAATCAAAAGCAGTAAAAAATGACAGTGTCACTAATTTAGTGCGAAATAGCCTAGTTTTGATTGCACCAAAAGCCTCAACAATCGAGCCTTTTGATTTTTCAGATGCAAAAGCATGGAACCAAGCATTAGAAGGTAATCGTCTTGCTTTGGGTAACCCTGTATCTGTTCCTGCCGGCATGTACGCGAAAGAATCGCTCACCAACCTTGGTGTTTGGAAGAAACTAGAACGCCAAATTGCACCTGCAAAGAACGTTCGTTTAGCTTTAGCGCTTGTTGAACGCGGCGAAGCCCCATTGGGCGTGGTGTATAAGACGGACGCACTTTTAACAGATAAAGTAAAAGTGGTGGGCGAGTTTGCAAATGACACTCACGCGGACATCATTTACCCAGCAGCGATTGTTAAAGACTCTACGCAATCCGAGCAATTCTTCGAATATTTGAAATCGGACGATGCTAAAAAAGTGTTTGCACAATACGGTTTTCAATAAAAAGGGCACAGAGTGACAGAACTTGAATACCAAGCCTTAATACTGAGCCTTAAAGTTGGAGCATATGCTGTCCTATGGTTGATTCCTTTGGGAATTGCTCTTGCTTGGTTACTTTCACGAAAAGAGTTTATCGGGAAGTCTATTCTAGACAGCTTGATCCATCTGCCATTGGTTTTACCGCCAGTGGTAATTGGTTATCTATTGCTGATCTCGCTTGGTCGTCAAGGCTTTTTGGGGAATTGGCTATATGAACATTTTGGTTTGGTATTTAGCTTCAACTGGAAGGGAGCGGTGGTTGCTTGTGTTGTTGTAGCTCTACCTTTGATGGTGCGTTCCGTCCGTCTGAGTTTAGATAATGTTGACCCGAAACTTGAACATGCCGCATCGACGTTAGGCGCATCACCTTTGAAGGTGTTTTTTACGATCACATTGCCTTTAACCATTCCTGGAATTATTACCGGAACGATGTTGTCTTTTGCCCGTAGCCTTGGTGAATTTGGTGCCACAATCAGCTTTGTTTCTAACATACCAGGCGAAACCCAAACCATTCCTTTGGCGATGTACAACTTCATAGAAACGCCAGGAGCAGAGATAGAAGCTGCTCGTTTGTGCGTTATTTCCATTGCTTTAGCACTGTCGACCTTAATGATCTCTGAATGGTTAAATCGTAAAGCGGCTTCACGTCTGGGAGCTAAGCGATGAGTATCAAAATTCAATTTAAACAATTACTTGGCGAAACTGACTTTGACATTGACCTAACGTTACCGGGTAACGGAATAAGTGCCTTATTTGGTCGCTCAGGAGCAGGAAAAACAACGTTAATCAATGTGATTAGCGGATTGGTCACACCCCAACAAGGCAAAGTGTTCATTGGGGAACATGTTCTTTTCGATAGCGATGTTGGCATTAATTTACCCACGCATAAACGCAGAATCGGTTATGTCTTCCAAGACTCGCGTTTATTCCCGCATTACTCCGTGAAAGGCAATTTACTCTACGGTGTCGTGGAAAAAGATGAAGATTATTTTGATAAGGTGACAGAACTGCTCGCTATTAAGCCGCTACTGAAACGCTTTCCAATCTCTTTATCCGGTGGTGAAAAGCAACGTGTCGCTATTGCAAGAGCACTTCTTTCCAAGCCTAATCTACTTTTGATGGATGAACCTTTGGCGTCTCTAGATATGCCGCGTAAGCGTGAAGTAATGCCATTTTTGGAAGAGCTGTCTGAGCAAGTCAATATTCCAATCGTATACGTTACGCATAGCTTGCAAGAAATCTTACGTTTAGCGCAGCACCTGTCGATTCTAGACAAGGGGCGAATCATGACGTCTGGCAAGTTAGAAGATGTGTGGGCATCTCATGCCATGCGCCCTTGGCAGTCGTTTTCAGACCACAGTAGTTTGTTTGAAGGAAAGATCGCAACGCATCATGATAAGTACGCATTGACGTGTGTAAAACTCGCGCCATGTGCTTGTTTGTGGGTTCAAAAGGTGGATGGTGAACCTGATACGCCAATTCGTCTTCAAGTGCGTGCGAACGATGTTTCTATTGCATTAGAGAAACCTGTTGGCACCTCTATTCGTAACGTATTGGCAGCAACAGTCGCTTCCATAGAAGAGCTGAATACAGGTGAAGACAAGCAAAGTATTACCGTTTCGCTCAAACTAGATGAAGAGTGCCATTTGTGGGCAACGATTACGCCATGGGCATTGGACGATTTGAACCTAAAAGTCGGCGATGCCGTCTACGCTCAGATAAAAGGCGTAAGTGTTACACAACGAGATATTGCGTTAGCTCATCACTGATTACCAGAACCTCAAATACACAAAAGGCCGCAGATGCGGCCTTTATTTTGAAGAGTTTCGTAATTACTTCACGAATACTTCTTTGAATTCACGTTTAAGAAGAGGATCGCGACGTGCTTTCTTAAGTTGCTTAACCATGTCTTTCACGCAGTTGTGTAGAACATTGTCTAGCAGTTGAGCACGGTAGTCTTCTTTGTCTTCATCTGTCATGTTTTCTGGCAGATTTAGTGTCGGGAATTCTTCCATTACATTTAGGCCAGCAAAAGCTTGACCAACAGATACTAGAGCGTGGAATTGCTCGAAGTTGTCCAGAATGTTTTGTGCACTCGCTGGCATTTCATCCCAAGATGCACGAACAGCTTCTTCAGACACTTCATGGATAGAGGTAACCATCTCGAACATTTGCTCAGGAACTTCGTCAAACTCGATAACTTTGCGCAGTTCTGGAGAAATAGTTTCTAGATCGATTTTTTTACTTTCGTTGTTAGTTGCTTCTGACATGGTAAGTCCTGTTAGTACATAAGTGCGCACATTACTTTTAGTGCATAGTGTAACCAGATCACAGTGGCTCTCGTTACAAAAGGCGGGAATATTAATACCAAATGCATCAAATAGCTACCATAAGAACTATTTGATTACGTGACCGTTCAACAAAAAAATATAGCACTAAATTTGTCGCGTAATGCAACAAGTCTGTGAGTATGATATATGTTTAATAAAGACTGATAAAAGAATGGAACGCGCTATGCAACCGACAGGGACATCGATGCGCATTCTGTTAGTTGATGATGTTCAACTAGACCGAATGCAGTTGGCTATCCGATTAAAACAACAAGGTCATATAGTTAAAGCCGTTGGAAGCGGGCTAGAAGCACTCAATACCTATGAAAGCTTCGACCCAGAGCTCGTATTGCTCGACATTGCGATGCCCGACATGAATGGCTTCGAAGTATCGCTTCATATCAGAGAAACCTTCCCGGATTGGATTCCTATTATCTTCTTAAGTAGCCATGAAGAGCCAGAAATGATCGCGAAAGCGATAGAGGCGGGTGGTGATGACTATTTGATAAAGCCGGTCGACAAATTGGTGCTCAATTCCAAACTTATGGCAATGCAGCGTATTGCCCACATGCGTCGTGAATTGAAGCAAGCAACCGCGCAACTTGAAGAAATGAATTCACGTCTGCAGCAACAGGCGAACGAAGATGGTTTAACAAAGCTGTATAATCGACGCTATATCGATCATAAACTTGAAACCATGATCGCGTGGCATGGTCGCCATCATATGCCGATGGCGTTAATGCTTCTCGATGTAGACTTCTTTAAGCCATTTAATGACAACTACGGTCATATAGAAGGGGATCGATGCTTACAAGCAATCGCAAACCAACTCAAAGCGACATTCTGCCGTTCAGGAGAATATGTAGGTCGTTACGGCGGTGAAGAGTTTGTCATTTTACTGAGTAGTACAGACGCCCAGACCGCAGAAAGAGAGGCGGAGCGAATCCAAGAAGCGATGTACTTCTTAGATTACCCACATGCATACTCTAGCGTTGCAAATAGAGTGACAGTGTCACAGGGTGTGTTTGCATTTCAGCCAACAGGTAAGGATAATGTCGCTGAATTATATGCGACTGCAGATAGAGCACTTTACACATCAAAGTCGCTAGGTCGCAATACGTATACTGTAGTAA
This sequence comes from Vibrio sp. L85, assembly GCF_963871815.1. NCBI lineage: Bacteria > Pseudomonadati > Pseudomonadota > Gammaproteobacteria > Vibrionales > Vibrionaceae > Vibrio > Vibrio sp. L85. The sequence goes on along the minus strand of NZ_CAWMYL010000168.1, from coordinate 25,014 downwards.
ATGCAAGTTAAATCAATGCGATAGAATGAGATACACACTAGTGACGCTGTCACTCTATTTCGACTGTCACTTATTTCGACTGTTACTTTTGCAAATTCAGCGCAAGTACAGCAAACCTTACAAAAAGAGTTTGAGCGTAACTTCGCAATTGGCATCGTCTTATCCGATAGTGATGTGTTTACGTTAGGATTTCACGATTTTGACCCAAACAAATACCTAAATATCGACAATGAGGATATTGGTACCCAAGATTCGATTGATTTGAGAAAACAGGTCGCAATTTCGACGCTACCTTATCACCTTTCACTGACTGACAAAGAACAAACGAAGGCTCGATACAACTTAAAAGGCAGGTTGTACGCACTCAGTATTGATCAAGATGTCACGGTAAACGATGATAAAAGACCTGACCGAAACAAAGAATTGATTCTTGGCGCGTACAATGAACTCCAACGTCAAGACACTCTCTCTGAACACCTCACGCTAAGCACCGCAGCAGGTGCCCATTTTATGTATTATCGCAACGACTATGATTACCGTAGCGATGCTCTCGATAACTTGAAGCCCTATCTAGAAGGCATTTACCTCAATACCGATGCGTGGGCATTGGTTGGTGAAGTTAATGCTGAGCTCAAATACTTAGAAAATGAAAAGTGGGGGAAATGGTACGTTTGGTCTTCGCCGCATTATTTTTACGGTGCAGGCTGGGGCGAAGGTAATAATGGCGATGTGGGTAACCCTGAGGGCTGGTACTGGGTCAATGGCGTAAAGCTTTTCTATGATTTTACTAAGGTAGGTCGCACGGTTCAGTCTGTTTATACAAGCTTCAATCGAGTAGACGTAGGTGGCGATACCAGTAAACCGATGAATACTTCACACTATTATGAAGCAAGCGTCGGCTGGTTGATGACACCGCCATTCAAATCCGATTGGATTGACAATGTCGGACTAGGTCTGACGATCAACTACGGCAGCGCACTCAAAGGCGGCAGTTTGGTTTTGTTCTTTAATCAAGAGTAGAGTCAGTCTATCTCTCTCGGTTGAATTTTGTTCGGATGAGGGACGCCTAGTCAAAATTATTTTAGGCGAGGCAAGGACTGTGTCGTTTAGCCTTCCAAACAAATACTGCTTAATAAACCAGCATAAAACCGCTTGAAAACGCAACCGCTCCTAGGCATAAAGAAAACATTTGCATTTATTTCTTCTCCAAGCCAAAATCGCGCCCCATTTTGCTTAATAGGAACATAAGCACATAAACCAAGTCATGGAACGGCGATAGCAAACACACAAGAGTTATGCGTAAGTTGGCTTGTCTGGCGATGGTTTTCGCCTCTACTTCTTCTTATTCCAGTACGGTTCAAAAACAACTTCAAAAAGAGTTCGATTATAACTTTGCATCCAGCATTGTGCTTTCTGACAGCGACGTTTTCACGTTTGGATTTTCAAACTTCGACCCTAATGAGTTCCTTAACCTTGATGATGAATTGTTGGGTGACAGTGAATCCGTCGATTTACGAAAAAAAGTCTCTGTGATGTCTTTGCCATTCAGTGTTCCCGTTAACCATTATCGTTATTCTCCTTATCAAACTAAGGTAAATGGAAGGGGGTATTTACTGTCTGCTCAACAAAAAATATCCGCATTTGAGTCGAGTACACCCGACGAAATGGATGAGTTGACTTTTGGTGGCTACTTAGAAGTCGAACAGGAAGCGTATCTCAACCGAAATGTAACGTTAAGCGCGGCGGCAGGTACACACGTCATGTATTACCAAAATAATTATGCGTACCGGAGTGATACATTAGAAGACTATAGAGACCAGATTGATGGTGTTTATGTCAACACGAACTCTGTTGCTATGGTTGGTGAACTTAACGCGACTGTAAAATACAGCCCTTACGGTCATTTTGGACAGTGGTACTTTTGGTCCTCACCGCACTATTTCAATGGTTTTGGCATCAATCTAGGGAACGGAGATGATGCTATTAATCCCGAAGGTTGGTACTGGGTCAATGGCGTGAAAGTCTTCCATCGGTTGGCTATTTGGCAAAATATGGTTCAATCGTTTTATACCAGTTTTAATCGTGTAGACATTGGTGGAGACACGAAAAAGCCGTTAAACACAGACCACTACTACGAAGCAAGTATGGGCTGGTTGATGACTCCTCCAGTCAAAATTCCGTTTGTCGTTAACATCGGTGTGGGGATGAGCCTGAACTATGGTAGTGCATTCAAGGGGGGAAGCTTGGTGCTTTTCTTCAACCAAGCATAATGTCCGTACATTGATGTCATACGGATTAAGCGTGGCAGAACCTAACGCAGTTTCTGCCTGCTTTTTTCGCCTTGTACAAGGCGTCATCCGCTAACTTAATAACATCAGCAGGATTGCGAGCACTGCGGCTGTCTGCCACACCAAAACTTGCCGTTACTGACACGGTTTTCTTCTTCGGATCGGTATTACCACGTTTTTTACGACCTTGTTTGTTATCTTCAGGACGGTTGTCTTGATCGCGTAGAATCATTTCATATTGTGCAATCAGTTCGCGAACTTCTTCCACATGCGTTTCGCAATCTTCGGTGTACTTGCCTTTGAAAACGATCGTGAACTCTTCTCCACCAAAGCGGTATACCTTGGCGCCGCCCTGGGTTTTCATTAGGCGAGAAGCCACCATCTTCAATACATCATCACCAGTATCATGCCCATAGGTGTCATTGAATTTCTTAAAATGATCCACATCGAGCATCGCAATGGTGAACTTTCGCCCCATATGTTTTAAGTCTAAATCTAATGCACGACGACTTGGGATGAGCGTCAGGCTGTCAGTAAATGCCAGCTGATGACTTGCTGATGTTGAATAGATGATGATCAACAATCCAGTTAGCGTGAACATGGTGCTAGATATGTATTGAACATCGAAGAAAATAAACGTTGCTGATGCCAGAACCATTGCAGAATAGGTCATTGCATGGATGATCTTGTTCTTCTTAAGCACCAAGATTCCAAGAAAGCAAACAATGCCAATGCAGTAAAGCACCAAGACCAAAGGAAGCTTGGAGATACTCGGTACGATAAACAAGATACCATTAGTCCACTGTTCAAAGCCGCCTTCGACGTAATACGTCAATGTTACGTAAGACCAAAACACAAACAGGATCAACATCAACATGTACGTTAGGGTTGCTCGTGAATCGAAGCCTTCTTTATTGAAGAGAAAAACAGCTAAGAAAGACACAGGAAGCAAACTTGCGAGGATGGTAAGCTCTAAAAGAGCTGTGCCAGTTTGAAGTGGTACTTGTAAGCGGTGCTGAATCACAAAATAAGCGAGGAGCATCGCGATACACACCATGGACTCGCGACCTTGCTTGAACGAGTAACACATTAGTAGTGCACAGCCGAGCAAAATATACGGCAAGTTTGCAGCGATTCCCCAGTTCGACTGAGTCATCTGAATAATGCTATCCATACCCACGCTGACCATACCCAATAACAAAATTGGGAATAGAAACCTAAAGCCTGGGGAGGTCATTAAAGATGAAGCCATCTACTACAAATTACCTTCAAATAGTTGAATATATCTAATGAGTTACATTAAGCATTCAATTAATACCGCGTGTGAACAGTATAAATTCACATGCTTTCAAAACTAACAAGAATACGTATATTTAGGAAATTTCCAAGCATTTTACAGTCAATGCTTACAAAAAGAGAGAGGTTGATTAAATTAAGAGCAATCAACAAGTTGCATGTAACTTGTGGGTGCTATACTTTCAAAGTGTTGAACAAAGGAGAAAATCGATGCAGATCAGTTCAGACGTACACAATTACATGGAAACTTTGGTAGGACAGGTGCTTGCTTCAGAGCAGTATATCGATGAGTTTGACAATGAGCAGCTCGCCGATATTGCCTGTCTCGCGCTTATACAGTTAAAACCGGTTTATATTCGACACGACATCGATTTTCTTTCTGCACTTCCTGAGCGAAAGCTGGCTCAGTTTAAGCAAAGTGTTGATATCGCAGTCCAAAATGCAGCGGCAATGATCCTAGAAGACAGACGCAAAAATCGTAACAATGATGTGCCTGTAATTTTGTCCCATACCAGTTATGATGAAGACAAAGAACTGGATTGGTTCGAAAAACCGATCCTCAACGTCAACATAAAATAATCGATGTTCATTAGTATCTAAGAGAAGGTACAGATAGTGGGCATCCCCAAGGAGGAACCGTGGGATTCTTTTCACGCTTGTTCGGTGGCAGTGAAAAAGCTGCTGAAGTAAAAACGGTTGAACCAGTTGAGTACAAAGGGTACCTAATCTATCAAGAAAGCCTTTCAGAAGGCGGTCAGTACCGTATTGCTGGACGTATCGAAAAAGACTTTGATGGCGAAGTGAAGTCACATCGTTTTATCCGTTCTGATTTATTGGGTTCAGAGCAAGACGCCAATGAACTGATGCTCAAAAAATCGCAGATGTTTATTGACCAAATGGGTGAAAAGATCTTCGATTAAGAATTCACTGCAACTTGATACGAATCATCTTAAAGAGAGCCATTAGTGTATATGCTGATGGCTCTCTTTCTTTTTTAGGCTTAAATATCTGTTAAATAAGCAGTTAGAGTGTGTCTGGTTAGGCCTCTGCTTAGTCATGCTAATCGTTGTTATTTTTCAGCGCGAAGTGGAGAATTATTCATTCCGTGGCGTTATATGTAATGAAATTTAGTATTTTTATTACAAAACACTTGAAGTCACGATTGACGTTAGATAAAAACAGAATAATAACAGGGCTGTTAGTCAAGATGTGACTATGCAAGTGGGTGACCCCAAACACCATCATTCGTTTGCATTTATCTTGCGTCGTAAACAGATAGAAATAAAAAAGAATTAGAGTAGAGCTACGCTCTGTTTTGGGACTAATTATTGATATGTATACAAGGAGTATGCGTTTTGCAAATCGGTGTACCTAGAGAAATACTCGCAGGTGAATCGCGAGTAGCTGCATCACCAAAGTCGGTTGAGCAGTTAATTAAGTTGGGGTTCGATGTCGCTATCGAATCTCAAGCGGGGGTGCTAGCCAGTTTCGACGATGCAGCTTATGAAGCCGCAGGGGCGAAAATTGTATCTAGTGAAGAAGTATGGACATCAGGCTTAATCCTTAAAGTCAATGCGCCGCTCGTGGATGAAGAGAAAGGCATCGACGAAATCGCATTACTACAAGATGGTGCAACACTAGTAAGCTTCATCTGGCCTGCTCAAAATGCAGAGTTAATGGAACAACTTTCTAGCAAGAACATTAACGTTCTGGCAATGGACGCCGTTCCTCGTATCTCTCGTGCGCAAGCATTAGACGCACTTTCTTCTATGGCTAATATTGCCGGCTATCGTGCAGTGGTTGAAGCTGCACATGAGTTTGGTCGATTCTTTACTGGTCAAATTACGGCAGCAGGTAAAGTTCCACCAGCGAAAGTGTTGGTTGCAGGTGCCGGTGTTGCGGGTCTTGCAGCGATCGGCGCTGCTGGTAGTCTTGGTGCTATCGTTCGTTCTTTTGACGTTCGTCCTGAAGTAAAAGAGCAAGTTGAATCGATGGGTGCAGAGTTCCTGACTGTAGACTTCAAAGAAGACTCGGGCTCAGGCGACGGCTACGCGAAAGAAATGTCAGATGAGTTCAACAAAAAAGCGGCTGAGCTGTACGCAGAGCAAGCTAAAGACGTTGATATCATCATCACCACCGCACTAATTCCGGGTAGACCGGCTCCGACGCTAATCACCAAAGATATGGTGGATAGTATGAAAGCCGGTAGCGTTATCGTTGACCTTGCAGCAGCAAACGGCGGTAACTGTGAATACACTGTAAAAGATCAAGTCATCACAACGGCTAACGGCGTGAAAATCGTTGGTTACACCGATATGGTAGGTCGACTGCCAACGCAATCTTCTCAGCTATACGCCACCAACCTTGTAAACCTTCTAAAGCTGCTGTGCAAAGAGAAAGATGGCAACATCAACATTGATTTTGAAGATGTTGTTCTTCGCGGTGTCACTGTAGTGAAAGAAGGCGAGGTTACTTGGCCTGCACCACCGATTCAGGTGTCTGCGCAGCCACAAGCTAAACCACAAGAACCTGTTAAGCCACAACCTAAAGTTGAAGAACCAACGTCTCCGGTTAAGAAGTTTGGTGCACTGGCAGTAGGCGTTGGTGCGTTTGCGTGGGTAGCGTCTGTCGCTCCAGCAGCTTTCCTGTCTCACTTCACCGTGTTTGTGTTGGCGTGTGTGGTAGGTTACTACGTAGTGTGGAACGTAACACATGCTCTGCATACTCCTCTAATGTCTGTAACGAACGCGATTTCGGGCATTATCGTAGTAGGTGCACTGCTACAAATCGGTCAGGGTAATGGCGTTGTTACCTTCCTATCATTCATTGCTGTTCTCATTGCAAGCATTAACATCTTTGGTGGCTTTACCGTGACCAAACGTATGCTTGAAATGTTCCGCAAAGATAAATAATAGGAGTAACCAATGTCTGCAGGATTAGTACAAGCGGCATACATCATTGCTGCGCTATTTTTCATCTTGAGTCTCGCGGGACTTTCTAAACAAGAATCGGCAAGAAACGGTAACTACTACGGTATTGCGGGTATGGCGATCGCGCTTATCGCGACGATCTTCAGCCCAAATGCGGAAGGTTTTGCGTGGATCATTATTGCAATGGTGATCGGTGGTGGTATCGGTATCCACTACGCGAAGAAAGTAGAAATGACTGAAATGCCAGAACTGGTTGCGATTCTACACAGCTTTGTAGGTATGGCAGCAGTACTTGTTGGCTTTAACAGCTACTTAGAGCCACCAGCACCAGTTTCAACTGACCTTGCTGGTATGCACGCTGAACACGTGATTCACCTTGTTGAAGTATTCCTTGGTGTATTCATCGGTGCAGTGACCTTTACCGGTTCTATCGTAGCGTTTGGTAAACTGCGTGGCATCATCTCATCATCGCCACTTAACTTGCCTCACAAGCACAAAATGAACCTTGCGGCGATCGTCGTTTCTACGCTTCTTATGATTTACTTCGTAAAAGCTGACGGCAGCATGTTCGCATTGATCATCATGACGCTAATAGCGTTTGCATTCGGCTACCATTTGGTTGCATCGATTGGTGGTGCAGATATGCCAGTAGTCGTTTCAATGCTGAACTCATACTCAGGTTGGGCAGCAGCAGCGGCTGGTTTCATGCTAGCAAACGATCTTCTGATCGTGACTGGTGCACTGGTTGGTTCTTCAGGCGCCATCCTGTCTTACATCATGTGTAAAGCAATGAACCGCTCATTCGTGAGTGTAATTGCAGGCGGCTTTGGTCAAGAAGTTGTGATGTCCAGTGATGAAGAGCAGGGCGAGCATCGTGAAACGTCTGCTGAAGAAGTTGCAGAAATGCTGAAGAACTCAAAATCAGTGATCATCACTCCGGGATACGGTATGGCAGTAGCTCAAGCGCAATACCCTGTTCACGAGATTACTGAAACGCTACGCGCTCAAGGAATCGAAGTTCGCTTTGGTATTCACCCAGTAGCGGGTCGCCTACCTGGCCACATGAACGTACTGCTAGCGGAAGCTAAAGTTCCTTACGATATCGTGCTAGAAATGGACGAGATCAACGATGACTTCCCAGAAACAGATACGGTTCTTGTTATCGGCGCGAACGATACAGTTAACCCAGCAGCACTAGAAGATCCAAATAGCCCAATTGCAGGTATGCCTGTATTGGAAGTTTGGAACGCGCAAAACGTAGTCGTATTCAAGCGTTCAATGAATACTGGCTATGCAGGTGTTCAGAACCCATTGTTCTTTAAAGAAAACACCTCAATGCTATTCGGTGATGCGAAAGAAAGTGTCGAGGCGATTTTCAAAGCACTTTAAAATAAGTTGCTTTAAAACTAATCAAGGTCAGCATTCGCTGGCCTTTTTTTGTGCTCTTTCAATGTTATAGTACTGCAAATCCTTAAGCCGTCTAATGTCATTTGCTTGTTTATTGATGTATAGTTCTGGCTAATATAACAAGTAACGGTAACAGTTTGATTAAACAGTTTTTGCTCCGTTCTGCTCTAATGCTGCCACTTTTTTCGGCACCCGCATTTGCAGATTCATTACCAGAACGAATAGATACATTTACAGAGCTATTTAATTATGAAGTGGCCCTTAAATCGTATGATATACGCATACTGCAATCTAACTACCCAACTAAGTTGCTTTCTCCGGATTCAATGCTGCCACAAACCGCAGATTACCCGCTGAAAGACATCCAGCAGTTGTACCGTTTGGCGAACACATGTCGCGGAAAATTACCGTTAAGCCCTTTAATTACTGAACCTTTGGTGTTTACGCGTGCCATATGTAAAGGGACGCAGCTTACACCACGTTGGTTTTCTCGAAGCGGTCTGATCCACCCAGGTGGTGGTACATACGCAGCGCGTTATGCGGAAAAGTATCCTGAGCTACGTAACAAACTTGCTCAGTACATGCATATCAAAGAGAGAAGTAATGATGAAGGGGATGAACTGCTTTCTAGCCTGCAAAACATGGATGACGATGCAATTAATGCACTCATCGCTGGCGCAAGTATGTTCATTGAAGGCAAAGAACTGTGGCTTCGCCGTGGAGACCATTATTTTGTATTCGCTAAAAACGTATGGCAGGAGAACGTTGCAAACGCCGGTCTGTCTTACGGTTTAGCATCAGAAAGCCGAAGTTGCTTCGTAAAACGTGGCAACATTTGTTGGGATGTGGAAGATCACTCGCAAGTGTTGCGGATCAGTATGATCATCCTCGTCATCGCCAACATTTTGTTGGTGATCGGTTGGGCGGTATATCGTTGGAATAGCAAGCGTGAAGAAATGCGCAGCCGTATGTTGGTTCTGCAAATTTTAACGCACGAACTGAGAACGCCGATCGCATCATTGTCGCTAACTGTAGAAGGGTTTCGTCGAGAGTTTGAACACCTTCCGGAAAGTGTCTACGATGAATTCCGTCGATTGTGTGAAGATACGCGCCGATTACGCCAGTTAGCAGAAGCAAGTAAAGATTATTTGCAATCTGATAACCAAATGCTTGCAACAGACTGGGTTCCATCCGTTGCAGAATGGCTAGAATATAAGATTGAAGAAGAATTTGATAACGCTGTACTTTTCAAAATTAATGAAGATGTAGCTGCTAAAGTTAACGTGTATTGGCTCGGGACCTGTATCGATAACTTGCTGCGTAACGCATTGAAGTATGGCGAAGCACCGGTAGAACTTCGTGTTGAAACCAGTGCAGAAAAAATCATTATCCAAGTCATAGATGCCGGCAGCTTGACTGCAAAAGATTGGGCAAACCTAAGAAAACCGTTTGTTAGTAAGAGCGGACTAGGGCTTGGATTAACAATAGTTGAATCAATGGTAGGCCGCATGGGCGGAAAAATGTCCCTAATGGGACCACCTACAACCTTTATATTGGAGATACCTTGTGAAACAGACACTGCTTCTCGTTGAGGACGATAAAAACTTGGCTGACGGCCTGTTAGTAAGCCTGGAACAAGCAGGATATGAGTGTTTACATGTGGAGCGTATTTCAGACGTTGAGCCACAATGGAAAAAGGCTGACTTAGTCATTCTCGATCGCCAACTGCCTGATGGTGATTCGGTACAATCACTTCCTGAATGGAAAAAAATTAAAGATGTCCCAGTTATTCTGCTGACTGCACTGGTGACAGTTAAAGATAAAGTTGCGGGTCTTGACTCTGGCGCGAACGATTACTTAACAAAACCGTTTGCTGAAGCGGAGCTATTTGCACGCATTCGTGCACAGTTGCGTGCACCAGATTCAGCAGAACAAGGTAATGCCGATAAAGTCATGACTAAAGACCTAGAAATCGACCGTGCAACACGCGAAGTCGTTTTCAAAGGGGAGATGATCACTTTGACTCGTACCGAGTTTGACTTGCTACTGTTCTTAGCATCAAACCTAGGTCGTGTCTTTACTCGTGATGAGCTACTTGACCATGTATGGGGTTACAACCATTTCCCAACCACACGTACTGTAGACACACACGTACTGCAGCTTCGCCAGAAGTTACCAGGTCTTGAAATCGAAACGCTTCGCGGCGTTGGTTACAAGATGAAAGCGTAAGAACAAGAATGAAAACACTACTTCCTGTAGTTCTATCATTACTGTTAGTGAAACCAGTCCATGCAACGGACTGGTTTCAATCCAACACACCGCTGACACAAGCACACCAACATCTTTTAGAAGATGACCTCGGTGGCATGTTCAACTCTCTTGTCGAACTTTGGCAAAGTGAACCTAATAAAGAACTAAGACCACACCTTAATGACTTGCTTGCTCAATCACTATCAAAAGACTGTGGAAAATCTTTAACGGGAGTGACTCTACCGGAGTGGATAAGCGGGATTAACGTTATCCGTCAAACCATACAAAGCCCCGGGCGTGATACCTATCGCTTAGTCGTTAAGCTACGTGCAACAACCGACATCGATGACATTTCTTTTCGTCGTTGGGTTGATAGCTCAATCTCGGCGGATAGTTCTTTTAACTACGAAGAGCCACAACAAGGGACGGAATTAGCCAACGAACGTAACTTCCTCAAGCGCTATAACCTTACGGGTAAACTAGACGCTGGCTTATACCACCTATCTGTGACGACAAAAGACAAACGCACTTACAGAACTTGGGTCATATTAGGTGATTCAAATTCTTCACAATATGTTCGTTGGACCTCCAAAGAAAATTGGAAAGTAGAAAAGAGCGCGCTACGCAACCCACATTGTCCTCTACCACAACTTGAAGTCGGACTTTACGATTACGTTGAAGGGCAGTATGAACAAGTGTGGAAAAAAACGTATGAGTCGAACTATCCAAACTCATTAGAGTTAGAGGGAATACCAAACGATCGCTATGTTTTAGCTGTAAGTATCAACAGTCGTCGTTGGCAAGGTGACATTATTGTTGAGCAAGCTCAAACTATTAGCCGAACCTATGATGTTTCTCTCGAAGAATAGCTAAAGAAATTACATTTGTGCCGATATAAGTTCAGGAAGAACGAAAACACAAGTGTAGTATGAAGACACAATTCAAAATTTTAGCCACCACCATGACTGCAGCGCTGTTCTCCGGCGCTGCTTCTGCTGCAACTTACGCAATTGAAGCACGCAGTGATGCGATGGGTGGAGTGGGCACTGTATCTGCCTCTTACCTAACCGCGCCATTCTTTAACCCAGCACTTACCGCAATCTATCGTCGTAACGATGATGCAGGCATGATCGTGCCAAGTTTTGGTATAAATTATAACGACCAAAACGGTCTGATTGATGAAATCGAAAGAATCGGCAAACTTACAGATCCAGCAGAGATCGCAAAAGGTCTGAATGGCATCAACGGTCAAAAAATGGATTTCGATATCGGTGGTGTTGTTGCTGTTGGTATCCCTAACAAATTCCTATCTGCGACCGCTTACGGAAAGCTCTACACAGAATCCTTTGTTCAACCGGAAGTTAACGACGTTACGGACATCGACAAAAACTATGTTCGAGGCGTTTCAATCGGTGTAGCAGAGGCGGGGATCTCTTTAGCGAAATACGCTAACTTCATGAATCAACACTTGTCCTTTGGTATCACTCCAAAACTGCAGCGTATATACACTTACTCATACGCTACAAGTTTTGCGTCTTTCGATACCAAAGATCTTCGCGAAAATGAAACCGCAGAAACCATGTTTAACCTAGATGCCGGAGCGTTATGGTTCTTCGGTCCTTACCGATTAGGTATTTCAGCTAAAAACTTGATTGGTCGTGATGTGAAAACAAAAGCGTTTACGTTCACTCAGGGCGGAAATAATTACAACATCAATTCATATGAGTACAGCATGCGTCCGCTTTACACTGTGGGTGCAGGCTACGTAGCGGACTACTTTAGCTTCAGCGTTGACTACGATTTGAATGAAGAGAAAAAGTTTTCTACGTTCGATGACAACACTCAAATGATTCGTGCCGGTTTCGAAATCGATGTACTGCGTCAACTAGCTCTACGTGGCGGTTACATGAAAAACCTAGCGCGTTCAGATGACGAAGGCACAATTACTGCAGGTATCGGACTGTCACCGTTAAATCTAATCGAAGTAGATATCGCCGCACAGTACACTAACGAAGACGCAATGGGGGCTTCAATTAATTTCCTTGCGACCTACTAAGCGAATCGTTATAGTCAGCTCCTCACAATGAGGAGCTTTTTTTATGTTTGACGATTTACCACCTCTGTCCCACGAAGAGCAACAACAAGCTGTTGAGCGCATCCAAGAATTGATGACGAAAGGGACGAGCACAGCAGAAGCAATCAAGATTGTTGCAGAGCAGATTCGAGCCGAATACGCAGCAAAGCAACAAAGCTAAGAAAATTCCAAAGAGCAGGGCAATGACCCTGCTTTTTTGTATCTATCGAAAATCAAATCCTCCCGCAGCAATAGTCCCGCCAATCAATTAAAATTCGACGTTACCACGTCACTAAAAACAAGCGCAAAACAACTGTTACCACTAGAGTAATGAGTTGGTAAAATTTTACTAACTTTTATTAACCATCGCGCACTCAGGCTGGGGTGAATGTATGGCAATTACATAAAAACAAAGAAAACAAGCTACATTTCAATGAGTTACGAAAGAATAAATCTCCACAACGAACAATGCCAAACAACCATTGTGTAATTTAATTACAGACCAATTATTTGTGAATAATTTGGGTAGTGATTTATGCTGCAAAAATCTAAAAGAGACAGCGTCACAACAAATTTTCAGAACTTAGCTTTTGGATACCGGGCTATAAAAGAACAGTAAGCACTTGCGAACAAAATTTGATCGAGACACAAATTCCCGCCTTAAAATAAGGCGACATCAAAAAACAATCGGATTAGGGGTATGAAGAAATAAAATCTAAAGCAGTAGAATCGATGTAAATGATCTTCAAGTTACATCTATGCGTGTCTATGGAGGGGCAAGCGTTTTACTAAGTAGTTACCGCGTCACAACGAAAGACTGGAACAGAGCCAAGTGTAGATTCACGTTCTCGTCCAAATAGCCATAGTCGGTTACGACCATCTCTAAATTGTCACAAGGAACAGTGAAAACGGAATCAGGAAGAGATGAGACTAAGAAGTTTGAATTAGATTATTTCGAGAAAGGAATGTATTACCCGTCTAAGCATCATGTACAAACATTAAGCCAAAAAATTAAACCTTGCGACGAGCTTCAGACCTACACTAATGATGATTTACATACTGGCAATCGACTCGCTACCTTTGTCATGTCTATTGACCTAGACAGGCTTCAAGAAAGTTAAGTTTTACGTACCAATGATCAGTGAGAAGCCTATTAAAAAGCCGAACCCTTGGCGATGGGGTTCGGCTTTTTTGCATGAAGCAGAGAGAAAGTTAGAAGTTGTATTGCGAAATTTGAGTTGGGGTACCAATGTCAGTCATTGGTTGTGATGCTTTAATCGTGTTGATCTTCATTTGACCACGGTTGAACCAAAATTCAACTCGTTCACCATTGGTTAGCTTTAAGCGATAACGGGTCTCTAAGCGCTGAAAAGAGCCATTGCATTCAAAGTCCTCATATTGGATGTCTAACCCGACAACCTGATCTTGCTGATGACCATTGTTAAAATAGAAATGGTTCGTTTTGAAATCTGCCTGTTTTAATAAATCCAGCATCAATGCTAGCGAATCCGCTGTGAAAATAACCATACGATGGTTCTCCTACCTGTCTTGTCTTATTTATATTGTTTTATTTAGAGCTGCGAAAGAATATATAGGAGAGACTTATTGATGTATGTAAGGAATAGTAAGGAGCAGTAATCCTAAACGTATAATGATGGCACGTTGCTCACAAACACCAGACCAACGTATATCATTAGGCAAGTAACCAAGTGCTTTGATGACAAGAAGTTTTTCTGCCATCGGATTAACAGGCATCATGCCATCAAGCCAACGAACAACTGTTGGTTTAGTAACGTGAAAGTAATCAGTATAGATTTAAACTCGCGCCAAAAGAGTGTGCGGAATGATTCGTGAAACATGACAACAATCAGGTCGGTAACGAGGTTAGTAAACTCGGGGCTTGCGTTTAGAGTGTGGGACCGCAAGTCCGTCGGCGATCATCCATTCGTAATCAACATCGGTTAAAGCCTCAAAAGCAAACAATGTTGTTAATCTTAGGAGGACATTTTAACTATTGGTAAATAGTGACATTACAACTTTGCGCTTACACCTTCAGTGCGCATTATATCTGCTTATGTTTAATGCAGTTGCATATTCAATATTTATAATATGTTCCTCTTTTGAGGGACAATTCAATGAAGTATCACGAAATGACAAAAAACTATATTTTTCGTGAGTTTGAATGTGGTTTATCCGTCGAACAAGCTGCTGAACTTTGTTTAAAAACTGTGAGAACAGTCAAAGAATGGGATAAGGGAAAAAATATTCCACCGGAGTGCAAACGGTTAATGAGAATGACTAAGGGCAGGGAACTTAGTTCGTCTGAACAATGGGAACACTTTAAGATGCATCATGACAGGCTGGAACTGCCAACGGGCCAACTTGTTACAGCTCAACAAATTTTAACAGGGATTGCTTTACTTGAAATTGGAGCATTGACTGACTTAGAAGCGGCAGGGCGAGTATTAAAATACGCGAGAGCACTAAAGGAAATGATGTAAAAAAGGCTCCCGAAAAGGGAGCCTGAAAAGTCTAACTAACTATAAATTAATTTTGTGTAGGGCTATTAGCCTTTTCTTGATGGTTTTCAGACTGACTTGATGCTTTATTAATATTACCAAAATTAGTCTGATTTTGATTGGTTGGAATTACTTTACTCAAAGATTTTGAAACTTGTGCTACTTCTTTTATTTGTTGAATAATATCAGGAACATTACTCACATCAGCTTTTCGGTTATCCACAGGTCCGTAAAAGATCTTAACTAAGTCTGACTTTAACTTATTTCTCATCTCAGGTGGTACGTCATCAAGATAAGCTCCAATAGAACCTAGTTGAACCCCACGATTTCTGTATATAAGCTCTTGTCTACGATGATAAGCTGATTCCTTAAGTAAATAAACAGAAGGTGAACTAAAAAGGAGCACTGTCAAAAAGCGGAGGAAGTACCCAGAAATATCGGGTGGTAAAGTAAATACCAAACTAAGGGTTGACTTTCCAAAGTCAATAGAGACGAAAAACAAAAAAAACGCAATCATAGGGAGCCCCATGAGAATAAGTCCGTATTTTCGTAAATTATCAGCCTCATTACGTTGCTCATCAGCATGGGCAATATCTGATTTTGCTCTTCTAAATTCACTCAAAGAGCCAAGGACTTGGGTAAGTTTGTCTTTCTGATTTGCAAACTCACGAACTTCTTTTCTAATAGCAGACTCTAATTTTACGTTTAACTCATCTAATTGAGAATCAAATTCCTGCTGGCTATTTTTTAAATCTCGGTCATAGTCCTGCTTTAAAGTCTCTAATGAATGTAAGTTCTCTTGTAGCTTTGAGTCGACCTTATTAGTTATATCTATCGTAATTGAATTTATTTCACTAACCGTTTTGTTTTTTGCCTCAAAGATATCAGTTTTAGCTGTATTAATAAGTTCGTTATTTGTAATTTTCAAGTTGGAAATTGAATTCTGTAACTCAACATTTTCCTCTTGAAGTTTTGAGATAGATTGTGATGCGAGTGATAACATGCGATTTACGTCTAGTACAGATAAAGGAGCTAAATAAACGGCATGTGAACGAGTTAAAGTTAAGCACTCTATTACTTTCTCTTCTATGATGAGCCATGCTGAGAAGTCAAAACTTTCAAAACCGGATAGTTCATCTTCTACGTCATAATCGTACCAGACTTTAATTGAAATCAATGCATTTTCAACAGCTCTCAATTTTTCAAGTGTAATTAGCCGATCAGATACAGATTTATCTTCTAAAAACGCTTGCAAACTAGCTGACAATATTGAGAAAAAATGGGCTAATCTCTTGATCGAGCTCTTATTTGTCTCAGGAATTACAAACTCATGTATCGATTCATGTAAGTTGGTATAGTTAATTTTTAATGTGTATGTTGATGGTAAGATCTTGTACTGCTCAGACATTCAAAGAAACCAAGTAAAGTGAGTTAGTTAGCAAAGAGGTATTCTATACAATGGATAAATTTCGACAAAGATATAAAACACGTTGAACTGCATTTTGTGTAAATTCCTTGAGCTAAGTATATAAAATCTTAGAATTTCTCTCACAATACCGAGTGGGGAGTTGACTGTCAGGGTAATTTATAAATGAATTCAACATTGTTAGTGTAACGTTTCGATTGCTTAGGTGAGTATTCATTGACTCTTGGCTTACCGTTGAATAGAACAACATAAAAATCGCCCCATTTCCTTATGCCAATAACATAGTGATCCTCTGGAATCTTTATCCAAGTCTTACCATCATCAAAACTGTACTCAGTGAAACCAACCAACTTAACGCGTTGAAAGGAAGCACACTCAAAAGCGTTAACCATGCCTCGAATTTTACTGTATTTGTATCCGCCATCTCGCAATAAAGCTGGGACATCAACACGCTTCCCGTATATGTCTAAACCGTCAGAGTCGAGAAGGTGACCGACGTGGCTCTTTACATATCTAATCAGCATAAAACCACCAACACTGTATATACATACATACATCAGCAAGGATAGTCCTATTCGATAAACTAAAACTCCCGATACTAATACAAAAGTCGATAAGAGAAGCCTGTGATCTATTCAGCAGGTTCTACATGTGCAATTGATCTTATATGTGTTTTTTATGAGAATTTCCGCAAACAAAAACACATCAATACACACCCAAGAGAGAACAACTAGAAGATGAAATATAAATGCCTAATACTTGCACTTGCTGCCATTGCAAACCTTGCATATGGTCAGACATCAGCTTTTCACGACTACACACCAAGTAAGACTACGGGTCACACCACTAGCAACAACCAAGTTCTAGTCTCACTTCCGAACAACTACGATGCCTCTGACATACTAAAAGTCGAGATTAACGATTACAGCTATCTAAGCGTCCACTATTTGAATAAGACTACGGGACGAGAAGATGATGTTTGGTGTGCTAGATATACAGATTCCGGTCTAAAAAAAATGGATGCTGCGTTCAAGCCTGTCACAAGACCATTATGTGAAGCAGGTATAGCTGCATTCGAAAAAGCAGCACATTAAGTACCTGAGTACAGAGAACTCCGATAGTTGTGTGGAATTTACCCCCGTAATACAGATTCGGGGGTTTGACCTCCCGCGCACGTAGCGCAATCGTCCTAGCCCGTCCTCACTTGCTACGCGCTCTGGTCGGTAGGTCTCATCTGATACAGGAAAAGCCTTGCTCGACACTCGCAAAGCTTTGATGTTGATAGTTCAGTTTGTTCCAGTAGGTTGCAGCGCCTTTGATGTGGTGAGTCTCTGCAAGGCAGATTCTGGCAGGGCGAGGGGTGGTATTACCTATTTAGGCTTGGGCAGTTAGGGACACTCGCCAGTCTAAACAAGTGCCCAAGATCGACAGTGGTGGGTGGCTCGGTGCTTCGTCGTCGCTTCGCAACTCCTTATATCTCGGTGACTCCCTTCGGTCGGGGCGATGCCCATCCTTATTGCGTTAACTCTCGTAAGCTATCGAGCGCACCAACGTAGTCATTGATTGCTTCTGTATGCCTATACAGTTCGCCTCTAAGCTGTTCATTCTTACTACGTTCTGCAAGGTATAGCTCTTTGTACTTCAAAGCATCGTAACCACCTTTGAGCAGCGCTTTACTCATAGTTGATGTGCCCGTTTGCTCTTTGAGCTGTGAGAGCATTTCTGTGTGTTCCTGAGTATCTCGAATTGTAATTGCCATCATTTTACCTCTCTGCAGCAAGTTCCCTGGTTCGATTACGATGGCAAAATGGCATCGATAATCCTGGCACCGGTTCGTGTTTTGATAGCAAACGAACTCAGCCATAAATGGCTTTGCTCATCGCTATCTCAAACCGTAAAACAAATAGCCTACGCTCCTGAAGCTGCTCAAATGTCGGTGGTCCAACTAAAACGAACGCGCCAAGCGGGGAGTTATAGACCGCACGATTAAACCGTTCCGGTGTCATCTTCATTGTCCGTTTTCCTTATTCAGATAGTCAGACAGCATTCGAACACCACTACGAAAGAGGTCGTAAACGATGATGACTAAAATCGCGTTAAGCATCGAGAGATGGTCAAACAGTTCGATGATTTCGAGCAGTTGCCCATGGGTTACGTATTCGTTCATTAGCTTTCATCGCCTCCAAACAGCCCACCAACAGGCTTGAGCTCAATGTCTGATTTCTGGTTTTGCGCAATCTGCTCATAGGGTGAACACGTCACAAAGAAGTTAGATTCGCCGTCCGATAGCTTCACCAAGCAATCGTCGAGGTATTCCATCTGAACACCGACTTTCTTTAGGAACACATCATCAAGATAAGACACACCTCTAGGTGTGGTGATTTCGAAATGAACATTCACGTAAACCACCTTTTTCTTGTACCAGCGCTCAACCGCTGAGACATAGATACTTTCAGAATTCGATAGTGGGAACCAAGCTGGAACCGAGCCTACATCATAATAAGACCGACCATCGCAACCAACGCCCGAACAATCAGAACCACCAGAACCCACGACAGAATGAACCGCATGGTTTTGATTAGGGCGCGTTTGACGGTTTGAAGATGAAACAGCACCTTGCTGCGAAGTTTGATGAGCTGGCGTTCCTTGCGAAGATGTCTCCTCAGAACCAGAAAAAATACCAATAAGCGCATACGTTAAATATCCCATTGAAAGAATGAAGATAGCCACAGCGGCTAAGAACTTAGGGTTAAGAAAGATGTTCTTACCAAGCCCTGATTTAGTGATTTGCCCAGTCACCGTAGAGGCATAAAGCAAATGCACATCGAGAGGGACTTTTAGGTTGTAAACCACATCATCTTTACTTGGCACCGTGACAGTACGAAGCGGGTCATGCTCCAATATTCTTGGCTTGCGATTAGAAAAGAAGATCCCGTCTTTCCCTTTGTGTTGCTTTGCCAGCTCGGCGACGCCTTTTAACTCTTTAGGGATTTGAGCGAAGTCGGGTGTCAGTAATACAATGTCCCAGTTGTAGTGGCGATGCTCCATAAACGCGTTGTTGAAGTTCTCGGGATAGATGATGCGTCCTTGCTCATCAAAGCGGGTACGTTGACAGTCATCGACTTCACCACGGTCTAAACTGGATGTATCTACAGTAAGCCAGCGAGAGTGGAAGATTTCTGAAAATCCTTGCGGTAAGTGAGGCTCAAAGTCAGTAAAAGGGCGCTTGTGTATGTTCGCCATCTTGAAGCCAGCATTGGTGGAATAGATTTGCTGACACTCATCGATGAGGATAAAAGAGCCAATAGGTGCCCAGCAGAAAAAGTACTTCCAAAGCTCGAAGCCGTCAGGGTTTCGAGAGCTAATGCGGATAAGGCGAGCACTGTCAGGAAACTTCTCACCGAGTCTTTTCTCGATCACTTCTAAGGGCTGCATACCATGGATGTTGGTAATACAGACTCGACCTTCACGAAGTGCCGGAAGTAGGTCAAACCATACTGCGCATGCTGATTTGTAAGAGCCGCCATGACCGTATCGAAATGAAGTTGCCATGTTATCACCAGTTAAAGAAGCGCATGACAAGCGAAGCGGCGAACGAGTCAAAGATAACCCGCAAGCCAGACGTCACCCCGTACTGAGTCAGGATGTAACGCACGTCAGAGGGAAGGGAATTAAAGTTACTCTCAATCAAGGTATAGACGCCATAGTCTGCCAGTAGCGTCTGCGCGATCCTCAATGAAATCTGAATCGATGCGATTTTGATATCCAGCCAAATGGAGATGCACCACAGCGCACCATACTCGACACAATTAATGATCAGGTCAGGGATGTTTTGAATAAAGTCGAGCAGCGTTTGACCAACATTGGCAATGAACTCCAAAGCTGCGTAGATGTAATCCATGTTATTTACTCCTAGGACCAAACAAGATCCAAAGTGCTATCAAAGCGCAGATAAACAGCACCACTGGGCGAACGTAACCAGAGACCGAATCGAAACGTTGTAAACCCGATTCAACCGTGGTGCCTTTAACGGTGAATGACTTATCACTGAGTGAGCCGTTATTAAAATTGGTGCTGATAGAGACCAGACCTTTCACTTGGTCGACGTAATCTTGAATCGATTGACGCTTGTCGTGAATGGTTTCGTTTATCGATACGAAGTCATCTGAAGAGAAGATAACCTCGGCAACGTCCTCACCATTGGGTGAACCAAAGTTACCACCCGTAAGCAGTCCTTTGATGTCATCTAAATTGCCGTTCAAGTCGCCAACGGAAGCATCAAGTTCTTTGAGTCCTTTGACGGTTGCGTTGGTGTTCTTATTGACGGCGGTGGTGATGTCACCATTCGCTTGTTGGATGAGCGCTTTGGTGTTGTTGTAAATCTTGTTGTCGTTGATTTGCTGCTTTTGAATGGCTTGCGTGTTGCCGACCACCGAGGCTTTTAGGTCAATGACCGCATTGTTAATCTTGGCGTGGGATTCATTGACATCGACGTTTAAGTCATGAATGCCACTGTTCACGTCAGCATTAAGCCCTTTAATCGCGGAGAGAACTGCCGTGTCTGTTGAACCATCGGTGTCCGGGTCTTCCACATCTGGCTTGTCATTCACATCAGGAGGCGTCACCGTATTGGTGGAGTCATCGGGTAAGACGCTTGGGTCTTCGATGTCACCCGTAGGGTCATCAGGTTTATGTTCAGGGTCGTCAGGGTTATCAGGATCAAATGGCTCATCTGGACCATTCTTTCCCCAAAATAGTGTGCCGCCATCGCATTGTTTTCCAGTAAAGACAAACTGTGACGTGCAAGTCGTGTTTTGCGTAAACTCACCAGAATCCGCATCAGTACATACCGTCACTGAAACCGGAGGTCGACGCAGCTCACATCGAGTGGCACCGAAATCACCATAACAGGCGCCAGTCACTTCAGGACCATAAACATACGCTGACCAATGAAGCAGCTTTTGTTCATTGACAGATTGCTTGAATTGGCAAGCGTCCATACAAGAGCCGTCAGGGTTTTCACCAAACTCACATTGGGATTCACACAATCGGGTAGTCGGATTGTATTCCTGATTTTCAGGGCAGGTATCTTGAAACTCCCAGTTAAACCAAATCCGATGTTGAACCGAGTTACGAGTATAAATAACCGAAGCAGAAGGACCGATTTGGATAGAAATACAGTTGATGCCGTTAGGCAAAATCTTCCTAAGAGGAATGGTTTTATTACCCGAGGAATAACCGATATAAGAGCCCACACCGATGTTCGCACATTGGCGAGCAAGCGGCTCTTCAGCGCTGTTAACGAAGCTGGTTACCTTGGCATAAAAGACTTGGTTAGCATTTGCGTAAAAGGACAGCAAAAGTAACGGCAGGATGTGAAGTAGTTTTTTCATAGAACAACCAAGAAAAAAGGGAGCCGAAGCCCCCTGATTCACTGATTAGTGAGTATTGATGCCACTCACAAAGCCATGGAGAAATGCCCCCGCAAAAGCAACACCTAGAACGATAGCGAGAACATCCCCAAGTAAATTACCAGATATCGGAGGCATAGAGACGAACCGTTACTTACGAAGGAAGCCAACAATCATCGTTACACCAAAGCCCAGTGCCGCCATACCGATAAGACCTGCAACCGTCAACGATACGTTAGCTTGACCACTGGTTGTAGCCGCTGTGATGGCATCGGTGATGCCGTCAGCAAATGCAGGCGAAACCGACGCGACCATAAGCGCAGCACCCACCGCGACTTTCTTGTTTACCACGGCGCTTTTTACGTTATTTACAACAAGTTCTAGTTTTTTCATAAGAATTACCTTTTACTCATAAGGCGAACAACACGGCCTGACCAATGACCAACAATCATGTTGACCAAAAGCACGCCACTTACATATAAGAACAGGTCGCTATTGAAGGCGACAGGCTCTTGATATTGATTGAAGTCAGTGACCGACATCATCACGTAAGAACTACAGTGCTGAGTAGATTCTCCAGTGGCTTGAAGCCAACCACGACGAGTAACATCGACACAAATAGGCATGGATTAACCTTGCGCTTTCATTGAAGTTTCAAAGTGCTTCTTGATTTCTTGGTCGACGGGGATCAACTCCGTCACAATCGCACCGGCCAATGGGTCGTCTGGATTGATTTCCAAACGCAGCTCGTATTCACGGCGAGGAACAAGCGCACCAGTGCGTTCAAGGAGCAGGGCGTAAGTATGATCAATCATCAAAGGTTGATCCCATTGCGGGTTAACATCACCCGATTCGCCAATGGTGCGACGCTTGAATTTCTCCGAGTTAATTTCACGTAATGGACGTGACACGTTCAGTTGCGCACTGTCACCACGCGCTGAGTTCCAAGTGATGTCCATGCCTAGAACAAAAACAGATTTAGCCATTTGTTAAGTCTCCAATATGTGAGTCACCAACTTGCCGTAGGTATCGGGGAAGGTGAATTTCGTTCCATCACGGACAAGGGAACCGACCACGGTTTCAATGTCACCCTCATGGAATTCGATTAAAGAGTTGAGAATTTTCCCGTACTGACGACGCATCCAGTGAGCCGAAGCCAACAGGTCTAACGCCGCGCGTTTGGTCGGGACAGGTTTTGTATTGAATTTCTTTGCGGTAGAAATCGACGCCGAGAAGTCATTCAGTGCAGCGAATGCACCAGCTGGGTTGAGCAGAACGTCGATGTTCCATTTTTTAAGTTCGACCTCGGAGCGATACCAAACCAGTCCCGTGTTCGCGAGTTTCTGTTCAAGTGCCTTGTTGTAGACACGCCAGTAAATGCGAGAGGTACGAGAGCCAATCGAATATTGCTCTTTGGTGTAATCAGGACGACCATCGCGATAGCCAGCAATGGTATGGTCAACATGCAGCACTGGACTGCGACCGCGTTCAGCCGTTCGAAATGCATTGTCATTCCAGGCCGTGCGCGCGTATTCACAATCAAAAATCCCGTCGTAATCATCATAAGCGAGGTCAACACGCGCCAATGTTTGCACACCCAACACGTTAGTCAGCCAGTCATGCAGTGACCAAGGCGCGCGACGGGCAAAGACATGCTTGCAGCCTTTACCATTAATCTGAAAATGCACCGTGTCATTGTTGCCACCGATACCAACGAAACCGCAGAAGTCTTCGCCATTCGCTGAGGTAAGTTTCATGGATTCGGTGTAGAACTGAAAACCAAGCCCACGAGGCGCAGACAGCGACAAGCCCAACACTTGATTGGTGAAGATGCGTAGACATTCTTCTAAGTAGTTTCGGTAACAGATTTCAAAGGCGTCGTTGTACGCATTAATCTCATCTGCTGTCTTGGCAATGGTCGAATTAAACTGAGGTGGAGCAGGGAACTTAGGTGCCTTACAGTTACGCTGTAACAGTGATTTAGGCGCTAATCCTCGGTATTCCTCATGCTTATGCAGACGTTGAAGCGCGTTATGACAATGGCGTAAGTCCTTGACTGCAAATGTAAAACATAGGTAGTCAATATGAACCGATTGCTCATCGAACTTCTTGAGGATGTTAGTTGCAGTAGTCATCGAACACCCCTAAATCAACGCGCTCTTGGTAAGTTGTGTTGGTGATAGAAACCAACTCGTAAGATAGAAATTGAGACGAAGCCCAAGACTCAAGATGAGACATCGACTTAAGCAAATCCCATTCATCACAGCCTTTGACCAACACGGAAACCGTGTAATCAGGCAGCAAGTCGTAATAGATGATTTGAGCTTCGTTCATGGTTAACGCGCCTCAGTTGCCTGAGAAATAAGAAGACGTTTTGGCTCTTCTTTGATGAAAATACGGATGTCAGCGACTTCGTTAGGCGTTAACTTGCCATCGCTCAACAGCTCGTTTAGCAGCGGTTTTGCTGATGGATGTTCATCAACCCACGTTTGAACTTTGGCGTAAGACTCAGCCGTAGCGTCCATGTAATTGTTCTGATAAAACAAGAACGCCGCAGCGCATAAACCCGCGAGAAGAACTAAGAATGTAAATGAGTGATCACGTTCCATGGTTATCACTCCGAGAAAGAAATAGTGACGCCGTCACAGTTTTGAGTGAACAGATTTTTCATAGCAACACCTTGACCGTTGAGAGCGACCACCAAGGACAGACGAAAGCGTCAAGGGCGAACGCCCGTACCAAGGTGGTCAAATACACTGAGTAACCAAATTTGGTTATTAGCCTAATCACCAATTTTGGTTAGCACAAGACACCAAAAATGGTGATTGATAAGCTAAACTGGGAGAAATGGAGGAAATGGCATGTATCAGAATCAACTATTAGATGCCTACAAAAAGGCTCAAAGTTACGTACAAGATAAGCAAATTGCAGCGGATATGAACGTACCGCCGCAAAGAATCAGTGATTTTCGCAAAGGAAAGCGATACATGACTGATACACAAGCGATTTTTCTAGCTGAACAATCAGGATTAGACCCTGAGATTGCTTTGTTAGGTTGTCACGCTGATCGCAACGAGAACCCACAGATAAAAGCAGTATGGGAAGGCATAGCAAAAAAATATAACGGGCTTGGATTGGCAGGAATTTCAATGGCTTGTGGTGGCTTGGCTATGGTGATTTCGAGTCCGTCAGAACCACTATTACAGTGCGCATTATATGTGTTATGTTAAATAGAATATCAACGTACGCCAATTCTTTCTTCGTTTGGGCTCCTATCCCTCTCAGATTTTAAAATATGAGGCTTTTTATGATTGTCATTAAACATAACCGCGATTTACCATAAAATAGCTAATATGGATCTATCAATGTACGCCCCCGATAGTAATGTCCGGTTTGACCCATTTAGAAATGTC
>NZ_CAWMYL010000167.1:0-48170 GCF_963871815.1 Vibrio sp. L85 | reverse complement strand
TCTTTGCTTTCGAGCGTAGCTCGCTCAGGCGGCTATGCCGCCGGTTCTAACCGCATACGTTCAAACCATCACTGACATATTGTGCGAGAGCCTCAAAGTATTTACCGTGTTTCTCTTCTTTGTAGGTGTCGTCTAGGATGATTGCATTGTCTTGGTCAGTGACCAGCAACTGTTCGTCGCGCCCCATTGAACCAAGAGCAAGGAAGCAATAAGGGATAGGAGGTGGACCGAGTTCTTCTTCTGCCATTTCTAAAAGGCGTTGCTTAAAGCTGCGACCGATCACCGACATCGCGCTGCCCACCATGTGTGAGTTGGCGTCTTCGTTGACCAAGCGAACAAAACTGCTCTTTACTTCTTCTGCCACAATCGCTAAATCTTCGATGCTTTGCTGCTGGAAGATACTACTGACCAGCAACAGTGAGTTTTGCGATTCATAACGTACAATATCGGTAGCTTCGATAATACCAATCGGCATTTGATCTTTAACCACTGGCAAATGATGCACGTTGTAGCGCAACATGGTCAGCATGGCTTCATATACGTATGCGTTATGATCGAGTGAGATAACCTCAGTGGTCATCACCGTGGAGACATCGTCTTGCGGTGATAAGCCTTCGGCTAAAACTCGGGTACACAAATCACGGTCGGTAATGATACCTAGCACCGGAGATTGTGGGTCTTCTTCGTCCAGCACAAAGTCTGGGTCCACAATCAACAATGAAGAAACATTGTCTTGCGCCATCAATTGCGCGGCTTCTTGGATCGTCTGTCCACGTTCAATCGTCGGTGCGTCACGGGTTAATAAGGTTTTGACCTTAGAAGTGGTTAGGTCATTGGCATCGTTGTTTTCTGACACTGCTTGGCGCAAACGAGCGCTGTTCTCTACTTCAACAAAATCAGCGAATGAGTCGAAGTTATCATACAGTTCTTGGAAAATGTCTTGAGGAATGCAGTAGAGTAGGGAATCTTCTATCGCTTTTACTGGGAAGCGAACTTTGTTGTTGGTCAGAAGCCCCATTTGACCAAAAAGGTCACCCTCGTCGAGTCGGTTGTAAAGTTCACCTTTGCGTCGATAGACCTCAACCACGCCACTACGAACCATGTATAGATCGTGGATCTGGTCGCCGAAATGAATGACGGGAGTATCTTGACGATAGTATGAGATTTCGATGTTCTCGGTCACTTTGGTGAGCGTTTCTTCCGGAAGCTCGTTGAATGGGGGATACTTGGCGAGAAAGTTATATATCTCGAGAAGTTCTGCTTCCATTAAGGTGCCTTTTGGTTTGCAAGTGATAGGGTAATCTTAACTTAGTTTTAAAACAGAATCTTATCGGATCACTGTTTTTCGTGCGCAATGATAAGATTCGGACAAGTCGCACGGCAAATCGCCATCAATTCGGCTACGCTGTCATCAAGATGCCGAATTAAATCAATACAATGGGCGTATTAAAGAAGAGTTTTGGATGACACTCATGGAAGGAAGTAGAATGGTAAGACTATTATTCGCTGCACCTCTTGTAGCATTACCACTAATGAGCGTTGCCTCAGAGTCAGAACAGGTCGAGAAGTTTGGTTACGAGCACATTAATTTAGACATTGGTGCTGGGACAACGAATGAAGAGTGGCTCGATAATTCTAACGCTACCACTCTAGGGCTTGGCGGTAATTACCTATTTACCGATAACTGGCTGTTTAACGTTGACTACTCGGCGCAATTTTTCCACCCAGACAATTTCACTTTGCGTATTGACCGTTTGTTGTTCGGTGGTGGTTATCGTTATGGCGTCAACGAGAAGTTTGATATCTACGGGATTTATGGGCTTGGCGCAATTAAAGCCAAAGCGACTGATGATAAAACCGACCGTACACTGTCCTCGGATAGCGAGTTTATTCAAGGCGTCACGTTTGGCGCAAATTACCTATTTAGTGAAAAGTTAATGGGGACGGCAGAAGTGCACTTGAATCGAAGTGATATCGTCGACGAGAACAACTATAAGATTGCCTTTAACTACCAATGGCATCGCGTGATTGGTACCGGTCTTTATTACCAGTTCCGTGACACCGATTATCAAGGTCAACCGTCAGATCACATCAATGAAGTTGGAATTAGCTTTAAGTTTGTGTATTAGTTCATAGGAGTGTAGCGCCACCTTGTATAGTGGCGTTTCAACAAGCGGTAGAATCAAAAAAGGTCAGCGAGTGCTGACCTTTTTAATTTGTGACTTTCGACGCGATTACAGAACCGCAGCGATGCCTTTACATAGAGGACCCATGTTTGCTTTTGTCATACCTGCAACGCTGATACGACCTGAGCCTACGATATAGATACCGAACTCTTCTTTTAGACGGTTTACTTGCTCTTTGGATAGACCAGAGAACGAGAACATACCGTTTTGGCGCTCGATGAAGCTGAAGTCAGCATCCACACCTTCTGCCTTAAGAGTAGCAACGAATAGTTCACGCATCTCTTGGATTCGGTCACGCATTTCCGCTACTTCCGCTTCCCATTCTGCGCGCAGGTCTGCGTCACCAAGAATGTGAGTCACAACAGCGCTACCGTGCGCTGGTGGGTTAGAGTAGATAGAACGGATGATGGCTTTTACTTGTGAGAACGCCGTTGTTGCAACGTCTTCTGATTCAGCAACCAGAGTGAATGCACCAACACGCTCATTGTATAGACCGAAGTTCTTAGAGAAAGAACTCGCGACTAGGATTTCTTTGTTGTACTTAGCGAAAGTACGAAGACCAGCTGCATCTTCTTCTACACCTTTAGCAAAGCCTTGGTATGCGAAGTCGAATAGAGGAAGCAGTTTTTTCTCTGCAACCAGCTTAGCCAGCATTTCCCACTCTTCAGCTGTTGGATCGATACCTGTAGGGTTGTGACAGCAGCCATGCAGAAGAACAACGTCACCTTCAGATGCACCTTGCAGGTCGTTAACCATAGCAGCGAAGTCTTTATCTTTGGTTTCTGCGTTGTAGTAGCTGTATTGCGCTGTTTCGATACCAGCTGCAGTGAATACGCCATTGTGGTTTGCCCAAGTAGGGTTGCTGATCCAGATCTTCACATCACCAAGCTGACGCTTAATGAACTCACCTGCTACACGTAGAGCACCTGTGCCACCTGGTGCTTGTGCTGTTTTAGCACGCTTGCCAGCAACGATTTCCGCGTCTGCACCGAAAAGCAGTTTTTGTACTGCTAGACCGTATTCTGCTGTACCTTCGATTGTTAGGTAAGATTTGGTTTTTTCAGTTTCAATCAGTGCGGCTTCGGCTTTTTTAACAGTCGCAAGAACAGGGGTTTCACCTTGTTCGTTCTTGTAAATACCAACGCCTAGGTTAATTTTTTCGGCGCGAGCATCTTTTTTAAACTCTTCAGTAAGTCCAAGAATAGGGTCAGCCGGAGCGGCAACTACTTTTTCAAACATAATCTTCATCCATGTTAATCGAAGGGGTCTGCTGACATTTATACCTTTCAGCAATATTCGTTACAACAGTTAGTGATAAGAAAACTTAAAAAAGTTTTGATTTGAAACAGAAATCTAACATAACGGAGGCTTTTGATATAAAAACCCCTCTTAACAAGCGTTTTAAGAGGGGGATAATTGGCTAAGCGGCGATGTTTTGCTCATCTTGATATTGATGTGCGATATGTTGAAATTCGGTTTCAACTGCAAGAAATGCATCGACGATTTGAGGATCGAAATGTTTGCCTTTACCCTCTAGGATGATGGCTTTCGCCTTGTCATGGCTGAAAGCAGGCTTATATACACGCTTAGAAATAAGAGCGTCATACACATCTGCTAATGCCATTAAACGACCGGATAAAGGGATGTTCTCGCCGCTTAATTGATTTGGATAGCCACTACCATCCCACTTTTCATGGTGTGTTAGGGCAATCTCTTTAGCAACGCGCAAAAACGAACTACTTCCTAGCTGTTTTTCAGCAATTGACAGCGCTTCGGCACCAATTTGTGCATGTCCTTTCATGATCTCAAACTCTCCATCGGTCAGTTTTCCCGGTTTTAGTAACACGCTATCTGGTACACCGACTTTTCCGACGTCATGCAGCGGCGCCGATTTGTAAAGTAGTTCGATATAATTTGGAGTCAGTAATGAACAATGTTGTTCAAATTGGCTTAAATGTTCAGCCAATACTTTTACATATTGTTGCGTGCGCATAATGTGCGCACCGGTTTCATTATCACGTGATTCAGCCAATGCCGACAAACTGACAATGGCAACATCTCGCGTGGCTTTGACCTCATCTTGCGAAACTTGCAAACTGTCGAGCATTTGGTTAGTTAAACAGGCCATCGAGCCAAGCTCATCATGTTGGAAAACTGGTAAACGTTGCGCAATTTTCCCTTGTGTCACTTCCAGCAAAGCTTGCTCTTGGCTAAACAAGATTTTTTGCATCAAGCGAGTCCAAAGCACCATAATCGCGATTACATAGCCTCCGACGACAAGTGCGATGTAAACCAACTCTTTAATGAAGCTGATTTTGCCTAGCCCATTGGTGATTTGCTCTGGGTTTTGCTCCAACCAATAAATGTCTTTGACTGCGACCATGGTCAAAATGGTGGTCAAGGTGATGAGCAAGGCGATCATCATGCCTATCATTTGTTTCACCATGGATTGGCGCTGACCTGATAACGCAAAGCCAAATTGGTTTTGTTGACGTAGGTTGTCAAATTGAACCAGCTTGCTTTGCAGTTGCAAGATAGAACCAGTTAAAAAGCCAAAGAGCGCCATACCAAACAACACTTTCACATTGCTGTCGAAGGTAAAGTCGTATTGAAGGTTATAGTACGCAGCAAAAGGAATACTTACAGCGGTAAACAACACAGTATCAAGCTTGGCTTGTCGGTTTTGTGCAATCAAAGGATGTGAGACAAGAATAAAGTGGCGAACAAGATAGAGGAACGTAAAAACCACCGCGCAATGTAAGATCACTTCGTATACGCTCAGCGTGCTGAGCATCGGGCAGACACGTCCACCGTATGTGCCAAAAAAGAACGCCGCAGCTAGGTAAAGTTGGAATGTAAGTGGTGCATTGTAGTTAGTATTCACCATGATTATCCTTTTTTGGACAAATCTCAGCATCGTTTTCTCTCTTAGTTGAGCCAGAAGAGAGAGGTACTGTGGAATTGATGTCTGTTGATTGATCTGTCACTAGTAAAATCGAGACCTGAAATTTTATCGATAGATTCTTATAAATGATAGAAATTTGTTATGTATATGCTCAAGTAACCTTGAGATGCTTGCTTCAGCGAGGATGGCTTGGTTTGAAGGTGAGGCAACAATTTGAAGATCTAGGGGGGCTAATTCGAAAATTGTTAAAGAAGCATGTGAACTAAAGCCACTCGCCCTTCGGGAGCCTGTCACTGAAGTACGTTCTTTGCGAACTAAATAGCATCGTCAAACAACTTGGATATAGCTTGCAATTCCGCTTCGCTGTTTTCCTTGCTGTCTTTTGGTAAAGAGGGAATAGTGACAATACTCTGAATCTAGCATCTTGAAGTGACATTGATATAGCGAAGGATTTACAAAAAAGCCCCGCTATGGCGAGGCTTGGTCTCAATCATCGACATGAAAAAGGGTAGGAATTACTTTTTCAAATCCATTTGTGATTCATGTGCATTCGTTTCGATGTCTGGGTTAGAAGACAGTTTGCCTGTTGCCCAATCGTTCATGTGCTTAAGGATAGCTTTCAATGCATGTTTTTCTGTTGGTGCTTCAGCGGATTCTACTTCGATTTTTTGTTTAGGATGAGAGCCCGTTGCGTCTTCAGCAACGTGCAACCAATCTGGGTGCCAGTAGTAAGGCTGACCTGATGTTGTACTCCAAGAGTGAACACCATTAGATTCGCCTTTGTATTGAATGTCGTTTTCGTTGTATTTCGTCATTATTATCGTCTCTCATAGTCATGAGTTGAGGTGTGCGTCACCATTACTCTATAAATGTAACAGATGTCATCGGAATTAATGTGACTGCTATCTATTTATCTTGTTGATAAATGATCCATTCCGTTGCACAGCTCTCATTCAGATATATTTGTTGATCCCACCTAGCAATAACCGCCTGAAAAATAGGTATTTATGCCCAAGTAACCTCGCCCTTTGGGAGCGTGTCGTTGATTCGATCTCTGAGTCAAACAACTTGGAAAGAGCTAACTATTCCGCTGCGGTTGTTCTCCTTGACCTCGAATCAATGACAGCGCACTGAATCCTGCATCTTGAAGACACTTGGGTATAATCAATATTATTGCCCATTGAGATGTTTGATAATTGCTGCCTTTGCATGCTCAGGTGTGGCTGCTTCACCCTCTGGGACATCGAGCTCTGCTTTTGGGTGCACCCCTAGTGCATCCTCAGCGATGTGCAACCAATCTGGGTGCCAATAATATGGGTTATTGCCTTCTGGGTGGTCCCAGCTATGAACTCCTTCGTGTATGCCTCGATAAGAGAGGTCATCCATCGTAAACATTTTCATCATTTCCTCCCGTAGAATATTCATACCTTTGAAAGTATGGAACATAAATTCTCATTTCGTAACGTCAATTGATATCACTAAGATTGATTAATTACCTTTCGAGTTTGATAAGTCGAAGATCGGAATCAGGGCGTGAAGTATGCTAAGGTGCGCTCGGTAGTAAGAAATGAGGGAAGCATGAACCGATACCGCCAACTGGCTGAGCTGTTTAAAACGCAAATTCAACAAAATACATGGAGAGCAGGAGAGAAGCTGCCCTCCGTGCGTGTCACTAGCCGCAACCATTCGGTCAGTACAGGAACTGTGTTACAAGCCTATCAATTGCTCGAAGCGCAAGGTTGGGTGATTGCTAAACCTCAGTCGGGTTACTTTGTTACTGCTGAGCTCGAACGTCTCGACGCTACTGGTGCTGATAACAATACGTATCGCACTTCACTAAACGATGAGTTGTACGATTTCCTCAAACAACAAACCGTGCCAAACGCGACAAAGCTAGGCTCCGCGTTTCCTGACCCAGCACTTTTTCCTCTCGAAGCACTAAACCGTAACCTTGCCAGTTCCGGGCGAAAAATGGGACCGGATACCTTGTTAGATAACCTACCACCGGGTAGTGCTTCTTTACGCCGCTCGATTGCCCAGCGCTATATACAGCAAGGCATGACTTTAACGCATGATGATATCGTTATTACCTCTGGCGCGTTAGAAGCGCTCAACCTCAGTTTGCAAGTGGTTACTGAGCCAGGGGATACGGTTGTCATTGAGTCGCCAACATTTTATGGTGCGTTACAAGCAATTGAACGACTAGGGTTGAATGCCATTGAGATCTCGGTAGATGCCGAGAAAGGGCATTCCTTGGCTCAGATGGAACAAGCTTTTGCACAGCACAACGTTAAGGCTTGCTGGCTTATGAGTAACTTTCATAATCCAACAGGCACTTCGTTGAGCGACGAACAAAAGCAACGTGTTGTTGAGCTTGCCAATCTACATGATGTGTATCTGATTGAAGATGATGTATACGCAGAGTTGTATTTCTCCGACAAGAAGCCGACATCGCTGAAAACCTATGATGACCAAGAGCGCGTTTTGCATTGTGGCTCTCTTTCAAAAAGTCTTTGTCCTGGCTATCGGTTGGGGTGGGTGATCACCAAGCGCTTTAACGAGCGTGTTCAAAAGCTTCAACTGATGTCGACGCTATCTGGCAGTGCACCTATTCAACAGGGAGTTGCGCATTACCTGCAAAATGACAGCTATGACAATCATCTAAGAAAGTTGCGTAAAGGGCTTGAACAGCGCCAAGCTATGTTTGTGCAAACAATGAAAGAGTGTTTGCCTAAATCTATCGAGTACTATCTTCCTCCTGGCGGTTATTTCTTATGGCTTAAGTTGCCTCAAGGGATAAGCAGTAAAGCGGTTCATCACACCTTGCTATCACAGCAGGTAACTGTTGCGCATGGTGCGTTGTTCTCGGTCGATGAGCAATATCAGGACTATCTGCGTTTGAATACTTCTCTGCCCATTGATGACAATCTGTGTCAGGCTTTGCGGAAATTGGGTGAGTTACTTCACTAAAGAAACTGTTTAATCCTTTTTTGACCTAACTGTATCAGAGTGGTTTACTTGGGTTGTGCTTCAATCGGATACAGAAATATTGTGATGATTGGAGTGACAATGAAAAAGCAGTTGGTAAAACATGAATTAAGATTGATCGCCGTTGCCATTT
This sequence comes from Vibrio sp. L85, assembly GCF_963871815.1. NCBI lineage: Bacteria > Pseudomonadati > Pseudomonadota > Gammaproteobacteria > Vibrionales > Vibrionaceae > Vibrio > Vibrio sp. L85. The sequence goes on along the minus strand of NZ_CAWMYL010000167.1, from coordinate 39,958 downwards.
TTAGCGCATTTCTGTTGGTATTTGCACACCTTATTTTGGCGAAATCGTTCTCTCACATGGCGTGGACGGAATACACCGCGGCTGTGATCCCCTTTATTATGTTTGGTTTGTGCGTACTGGGTGTTAAGTATGCCGCCAAGGCAGATAAAGATGATGAGAATAAGTCTTAGATTCATGAGATAGAAGTTAGGAATAAACACTATGAAACATGCATGGCTACTGGCACTGTCTGCTATCACTTTTGGTTGCACGGCTAATCAAGGTGATGAGCCCGAATCGGTGATCTTACACTACGGCAAGTCGGAGCTTGTTGCTCAAATACAAGCCAACGAACAGTTCGAAGCCCAAATCAACAATGATCAAGAGCAGGTTGATTTTTCTGGCTTTGTGAGAAAACAGTCGTCGGGCTACCTCGTTGATGTTGTTGCTATGCAAGAAAGTAAAACCCAGCATTCTAGCTCTAGTGTGAACACACAAGTGTTAATCAAAGAGGGTGACGTAGGTAAGCCACTCATGATTGGTGCGGTTAACGACAATGCAATGAGTGTGACGCTGAAATAGTTGAAATAACAGAAACGATGAAACTGCCACAAACTAAAAGACCTCCACTTGGGAGGTCTTTTTAATTCTGTATCACTCTAGGTGATTAGAAGTTCGCAGAGCGAGGAGTACGTGGGAATGGGATCACGTCACGAACGTTGCCCATACCTGTTACGTAAGATACTAGACGCTCAAAGCCTAGACCGAAGCCTGCGTGTGGCACTGTGCCGTAACGACGTAGGTCGCGGTACCAGCTCATGTGCTCAGGATCGATACCCACTTCACGCATACGTGCATCTAGGATGTCGAGACGCTCTTCACGTTGAGAACCACCGATGATTTCGCCGATGCCTGGTGCTAGTACATCCATCGCTGCGACTGTTTTACCGTCATCGTTAGCACGCATGTAGAATGCTTTGATGTCTTTCGGGTAGTTCTTAACGATTACAGGTGCTTTGAAGTGTTCTTCAGCAAGGAAGCGCTCATGCTCAGAAGACATATCGATACCCCATTCAACTGGGAATTCGAATTCACGACCAGAATCAAGCAGGATTTGGATCGCGTCTGTGTAGTCAACTTGTGCGAAGTCAGAAGAGACAAACTGCTCTAGGCGAGTAATTGCTTCTTTGTCGATACGTTGAGCAAAGAACTCAAGGTCATCACGACATTCTTCAAGAACGGCTTTGAATACAAACTTCAGCATGTCTTCAGCCAATTTTGCAACGTCGTCTAGTTCTGCGAACGCAACTTCAGGCTCAACCATCCAGAATTCCGCTAGGTGGCGGCTTGTGTTTGAGTTTTCAGCACGGAAAGTAGGACCAAACGTGTAAACTTTGCTTAGTGCACAAGCGTAAGCTTCTGCGTTTAGCTGACCAGATACCGTTAGGAAAGTCTCTTTACCGAAGAAGTCTTCGTTGTAGTCAACTTTACCATCGTCAGTGCGAGGCAGGTTTTCCATGTCTAGCGTAGATACGCGGAACATTTCACCAGCACCTTCTGCGTCAGAAGCTGTGATCAATGGCGCTGATACCCAGAAGTAACCTTGCTCGTGGTAGAAGCGGTGAATTGCTTGAGATAGGCAGTTACGTACGCGTGCTACTGCACCGATCACGTTTGTGCGTGGACGTAGGTGAGCGACTTCGCGTAGGTACTCGATAGAGTGACGAGTTTTTGCCATTGGGTAAGTGTCAGCATCTTCAACCCAGCCAACAACTTTAACGTCAGTTGCTGCTAGTTCGAAGTCTTGACCTTTCGCAGGAGAGGCAACAATCTTACCAGTTACTTCAACAGAGCAGCCAGTCGTTAGCTTAAGTACTTCGTTGTCGTAATTATTAAGATTATTAGGGACCACGGCCTGAATCGGGTCGAAACAAGAGCCGTCATAAATGGCAAGGAAAGAGATTCCAGCTTTGGAATCACGACGTGAACGGATCCAGCCACGAACAGTTACTTCACTGTCTACTGCTAGCTGACCTTTCAAAACGTCTGATACAGGCGCGTAAGTCATGTTTTCAATATTCTCCATTGAGGTAAAAATTCAACTCAACACTTAAAAGTGCCTGTCTCACAACAAAATTGTTTAAAAAACAAGCGAAGTGTTGAGTTGGATAGAATTTTTTAGATTCAACGAAACATATTACCTGTCAAATCGTCAGCTTCAACCTTTATATTCAATTTGAAGGAGAGAATTTCCTTATTTAGTCTCTTGCGCTCTCTCTGAAAGGGTAAATTGGCTAAGTAATGACTCCAAACGTTCTGAAAGATGTTCCAGATCGACACTGATCTCGCGAGTGTGCGATGCCGATTGTGAGGTCTCGTTTGCGTGTAAGGTAATGGTGTCAACTTTGCTTTGGATGTGTTTGCTTACCCCAGATGTTGTTAGTGTCTGATGTTGGATATTTTCAGCGTGTTTAAGTACTTGATGCATCTCATCGACCACATTGTGCATGGTCTGTGACAATGCTTCGACATCTATTGAGCGCTGATGAGCAAACTCGCACACTGTATCGACCGAGGTTAACGACTCTTCGCTGCCTTGTTGGAACTGAGAAATAATCGTCTCAATATTACTGGTGGCTTCGGCGGTGCGAGAGGCAAGATTGCGCACTTCATCGGCAACTACCGCAAAACCACGACCTTGATCTCCGGCTCGGGCGGCTTCAATAGCGGCGTTAAGCGCCAATAAATTGGTTTGCTCAGCGATGCCTTTTATCACGCCAAGAATTGATGACACTTCATCAGTTTGTTGGTTTAACGTCGCAATATTCTCACGCACTTTATCAATATCGGTCACAAGGTGCTTGATGTCTTCGCTGACATGATGGGCTTGACCTGCGCTGGTGGTTGCAACGTCAACGGTATGGTTAACTAAGGTTGTCGCATCGACTGTCGCTTGCTCCACCACGCTTTGTTGCTCAAGCATATCGGTAATATTGGTTTGCACTTCATTGGTTTCGACTTGTTGATTATCAGCAGCTTCATCGGTCGATTGAGCTACATCAGTCAGCCTTCCTGCTGAGTCTGCAAGAGAGTGGGAGGTATCTCGAACGCGTTCTAAACTCTCTGACACCGTATCCATAAACGAATTGATGGAATCCGACAATTGACCGACTTCATCATTTTGTGTGCCTGACAAACGCTTGGAGAGATCTTTACTGGCACTAACGTTAGACATAAAGCGTGATGTATTTTGAATAGGGCGGACGATGATTTTTCGGATGAGTCCCATAGTGATGAGGAAGCCAACAAATGCGATCACTGACATGATCCCCATCGCAAACACGGCTTGCTTGTTAATCAGCGTGTTGACGTGACTCATGTTGTATTCAAGACGAATAGCACCAAGCACTTCGCCCTCAGGAGCAATATGGCAGGACACGCAATTTGTGCCTCGATAGTCCTCACTTGATTTCATTGGTAGAGCGACGACCAAGCCCTTACCCCATTCAGCACTGATGGGTTCAATGACCAATTCTCCGCTCAGTGCCCGTTGATCGATGTCGTCGAGAGGTTGTTGGTTGGCTTGCCCTTGACCATAAAACTTTGACACGGCATCGGCACGCAACACGCGTACTTGTTCAATGCCTTCCTGTGCCAGCGCTTTTTGTCGTAGTGTCTCTTTCTGCGACATCGTGCCTGTCAGCATCATCATGTTTAAGCTGTCGAAGTAGTTACTGGCTTTGTCGTGTAACTGTTCGCTTAGTACATCATTAATAAGTGTTTTTTGTTGGTAGTACTGATACCCAGTGGACACGGCAAGAACACATGTGAACACGACGATCAGGGCGAGTAGGAGTTTAAAGGTAATAGTTGAGCGCATATTTTTATAAGTGTTATTGGAACGAACCCCACAATATTAAGAGGTTAGTTGCACTTGAGCGATGAATTGGCTAACTGAATGTGACCCCAAACATTTTGTGGTTATGTAAATGTGATGTAAGTGGTGTGTAATCAAAACTTTGACGTGGTGACAAAAAAACGGCACGGTGTTTTTTAAGATCTTTTAATGCCAAAAATTTTCTACTTGGTTAGATAATGGCGCCCGTGTTTTCAATTTCAATACGTCATGATTTACTGCTTTATCGTTTGCCTTGCTATTCATAGCGGGCGCTATTGATAAAGGTTGTCATTAAAGGGTGAATTCCTTAGTATTGCGTGTCTTTTTAAAGCCTGAGAATCAAGATGAAAACAGAATTGTACAAAGAGTTTATGTTCGAAGCGGCACACCACTTGCCACACGTACCTGAAGGTCATAAGTGTGGACGCTTACATGGACACTCTTTCCTTGTTCGTCTTTATGTAGAAGGTGAAGTAGACCCTCATACAGGTTGGGTTGTAGATTTTGCTGAAATCAAAGCCGCATTCAAACCTATCTACAACCGTCTCGACCATTACTATTTGAACGACATTGAAGGTCTGGAAAACCCAACCAGCGAAGTTCTAGCAAAATGGATTTGGCAACAACTTAAGCCAAGCTTACCTCTGCTTAGTAAAGTAGAGATCAAAGAGACGTGTACCGCAGGTTGTATTTACAAAGGTGAGTAATCGTCTTCTGCATGCATACAAGAAAGGCAAGCCAAACGGCTTGCCTTTTTCTTTATCAAGAATTTATTAGTGGGCGTTTAATAGCCTATGCCATTTCTCAGTGCAAACTGAACTAAATCTGCATGACTATCCAGCTCTAGCATGTCTAGCAACCGATATTTATGAGATTCGATCGTTCTTGGGCTTAGATTGAGTTCTGTGGCAATTTCTTTTGCTGATAATCCTTTAGCCAGCAAACCCAGCACGTCACATTGACGGTGACTCAAACGTAGCATGCGGTGATTTTCTTGGTCGGTTTTCATGTCTGGACGGTGCAAACTACGATGTAGCTTTGAATGTTGCCAAAAGGACAGCCACATATGAGAGATGAAGCTAACCTGTTCAAGCTGGCTTTCGGATAAGCCGCAACTGTTGCTACCAAAGAGAGTAAAAGAGAGACCGCCCCAGCGCTGACCAAATTGGACGAGTGGAATAGTGTAATGGCAACACGCGCCTTGTGCTGACAGCATGCGCAATACCACTACATCACTGTTGGCTAAAGCGTTTTTATCGAAAAACTGGGTTTTCTCAGAATTACCAATTAAGCGCAGGTAGCGTTCGCCATCTTCGACCCCGACTTGCTTAGTCGTCAGAACTTGGTGTGGTTCGCGAGCAACAGAAAGCGTTTTCCCTTGATTGAAAAACAGCATGGAGTTGGGAAACATCGTCATACGATCGATTTCAAACCATTCCATGGCTTCTAGCATAAACTGCTTGAGGTAGCTTTCACATTCGTCAGCATGTGCGGACGTTAAAAGCTTCGCTTGACGTATCATCAACGCATCAAAACTGGTGGATTTGGTGGTTTTACCTATATCACTGCCCATAAAAGTTGGCCCATCTTATCGTTTTTTATAAATGCAGTATTTTTACTCTACACCCTTGCCCTATCATTTTGCAAAATTGCTCCCGCAATAATTCGAAGTTTTTCGAATCACATATACGGTATCCATTTTATCTCAAGGAGAGAGTTCACGCACGTATGGGCAAAGGGCTCCAACTGCATGGATACGGTCATTTTTTATTATCATTTGGGTGAATGGCGAGCAAGTTAAGCCTCTTTCACCTTACGGAGAGGTGTACAATGAAGATGATGAAACTGCGTTATCGCGCGGGATCACATAGCATGTGGGTGGAAGTCGTAGTATCGACGTTTGTTGCCGAAGAATTGGCGAAAGAATACATTGGCTATGGCTGGCAAGCTGAAGTCATGGCAGTTTAAAGTGAAATGGGCAGTCCAATATAGACTGCCCATTTTTTATTTCGGTGGTTTGTTTTCGACTTAACTCAATGCATGGCGCATGATCAGCGCCTTACCTTGAGCGTCGTAAATGGTCTTTTGCGTATTTTCAAACCCAGTTGTCTCAAACAGTTTGATCGCCGCTTGGTTGGTGCTGGTGATCGTCGCACATATCGAGTTGCTTTCGGCATCAATAGCGTAACCATACACCATCAACTTTTGCAGCGTCGCTTTGCCTATCCCTTGACGCTGAAAGCGTTTATCAATCATGAGGTAGGTCAACCCAAGTTCATGACGTTTAGCAAAAGGCGCATGTTGAGCAAATGCTTTATCAATCACCAAATACCCCACAGTCAAATAGTCGTGGAATATGGTGTAAAACACTTCCGATTTGGCGCGTTGTTGGTAAGCCTGTTCAAAGGGCTTGAAAAATCCTTTTTGATCGTCGTGCACATCCATTTGCATCAAGCTGGCAAAATCTTTCAGCTTGGCTGGTTTAATAGCGATCATGTGCTGAATCTATTTAGAGGCGGTAAAGTCGATACCGCCATTATAGTTGTGGATATAAAAAGTACGCAATCTGGTTATGTGCAGATTTTGTCAATAAATAGAAGCCGCTAGCGACACAATGGGTAATAAAACCCTTGATGGATGTGCGCGCCAAGGGTGGTGAGTAGATGTGCGCATTCTGCAGTTTCAACACCTTCTACGATCACTGTGCAGTGGTACGTGTGTCCCATCGCGATTAGCTGACGCAGAGTTTCAACCTTTTTGTCGTCTTGCTTTAAGTTCATGACAAACAGACGGTCAATTTTCAGGTAATTCGGCGTAATGTGGCTAATCAGCTCAACATTGTTATTCCCAGTACCAAAGTCGTCAATGCTGATTTTACAACCAAGCTGTTTGAGCTTACTGATGTTGTCAAATATCTCGCGCGTGTAATACATCGAGGCATTTTCCGTGATCTCGATGGTCAGCAGTGTACAGTCTAACTGGGACAACTGACGATAAAGACGCGTAAAATTGCGCCCAATGAGAAGAGAAGGACATACGTTGATGCTGAGGGGGGCGAGTAATGACTTTGCGTCGCCATAGACGGTTTTTATCACCAGTAAGGTGTGATTGATCAGTAAGCCATTGGCAATCAAACGTTCAATAAATCGCTGAGTGTTTTTAACTTTAAAACGTGACAGTACCTCATAGTGAATATTTTGCCGATTTGATGTGTTATGAATAGGTTCAAGCTTTAGGGTGAACTGACGAATTGCCCATAGGTAGGAGACCAGCGAACGCAGCTTTTTATGCCTGGCAATAAACATTAGTATAAAGCTCAAAATAAGGATGCTTGTGATCGGTCCGGATACATAATAGATCTCTTTGTAGCCGTTATCATTGACGTTATATAAAAACGAGTTGCCCTGGGTATCGCCAATTTCGAGCGCTGTACCGGTGTTAGTACACACTTTCATTCCCGACAAAAACATCCGCGACATGTGGCTCTCTATGCTATTCGCTAGATTGATGTTTTTCACTCGCACCAACACTTCTGCGCCGTCAAAGAAAAATGAATGCGTGGTGTAACTTTCGTTATTGAGCCAAAGGTTGCGGTCTCTCTCGTTGACTGGCACGACGGCTTCTGGTGTCACCAAACAACGAATATTGTGTTTGTCCGTCATTAAGGCGGACTCGACCAGTTGGATATTATCGAACAAACCACGTAAGCGGTCTTCATGCTCAAAGCAGCTACGCTGTGCCAGATCATGGGCAAAGTCCATCGCATCATCAAAATAGTTTTGCCTGACAATCGTACTGATTGTGTAAAAGCAAATCGCAACATACAAGATGATAGTAAAAACGAGAAAAAACAGTAGATTCAAGTACAGCGCACGACTGCGTAAGCAGATGCCTATTGCTCTTCTTATGCTGTGTGTCGCTTGTTGATGGATCCGCGCTTGCTGCAGAAGTCCGTCTTTTTGTGCATGTTGGCTATCGTATGGCACAAAATATCCCTTTCTGTGGATGTTTTCGATCAGAGACTTAGGTGCCTCTACGTGATTCTTTGTCAGTTGCCTGAACTTCTTTCGTACCGACGCAACAGCGTTCTTAAATCCATTTTCCGGCAACATCAAATGATGTTGCGCTGATAACTTCTTTTCGATTTTCCTCTGGCTAATAGGCGCGTTTAGGCTGCCAAAAGCGGCGATGGTGCTAAGGATCAAATATTCGATTCGGTTTACAGGAATAGAAGAGTGGATGGAATGATTGAGCTGTAGTGAAAGTTCTTTTTCGGTCAGGCAAACGCAGATTTGGTTTCCGAGTTCAAACCTAATCATGTGTTATTGCGCTCCAGGATTAATTTTTTGAATACGTTATCAATATTGATGTATCAGGTATGTGACCTTCTACGGGCATATCCTAAACTTCTGGATATAGTGACCATTTTAGATTTTTTTATAAAGCTCAATCTAGTTGTATTTCGGTGGATTAAGAAAGCAGAAACGAAAAAAAAGCCCAAGCAATGTGCTCGGGCTTTTCAATTAAGAGGGGAGGATTAGCAAATCACTTTGATTGCTAGACCGCCTTGAGATGTCTCACGGTATTTTGCGTTCATGTCCTTACCGGTCTCTAGCATGGTTTCGATAACCTTATCCAGAGAAACCGTAGGTGCAGATGAGCGACGCAGTGCCATACGAGTTGAGTTGATCGCTTTTACTGCCGCGATGCCGTTACGCTCGATACATGGAACCTGAACCTGACCCGCTACAGGGTCACAAGTTAGACCTAGGTTGTGTTCCATCGCAATTTCTGCTGCCATACATACTTGCTCAGGGCTACCACCCATCAGCTCAGCAAGACCAGCTGCAGCCATCGAACACGCTACGCCAACTTCGCCCTGACAACCAACTTCTGCACCAGAGATAGATGCATTACGCTTGTAAAGACCACCGATTGCACCAGAAGCCGCAAAGTAACGGATGTAATCTTTTTCAGTTACTGTCTGGATGAACTTATCGTAGTAAGCCAGTACCGCTGGGATGATGCCACACGCACCGTTCGTTGGTGCTGTAACAACGCGACCACCGGCAGCGTTTTCTTCGTTTACTGCGAAAGCGAACATGTTTACCCAGTCAACAACCGACATTGGATCGTTAGTTGTCTTTTCAGAAGTAAGCAGTTGCTGACGAAGTGCTGCTGCACGACGAGGTACGCGTAGTGGACCAGGCAGAATACCTTCTTCGTTCATACCGCGATCCATACATTCGCGCATTGTGCGCCAGATGTTTGCGAAGTATGTACGAGTCTCTTCATCAGAGTGCAGAGAGTGTTCGTTTTTCATCACAAGTGCGCTGATAGAAAGACCGCTTTCTTTACACTGGTGAACTAACTCTTCTGCCGTTGTGTATTCGTAAGGAACCTTGATAGGGTTCTCTACTTCTTTACCGAAATTCTCTTCATCAACGATGAAACCACCGCCGATAGAGTAGTAAGTCTTTGAGTATACTTTTTCGTCATCGATCCAAGCGTGGATCTGCATGCCGTTTTCGTGTAGCTCAAGGTTAGTAGTATGGAAGTTCATACCACCATCTTTCGGGAACGATACTGTATGACAGTGCATGCCAACAGGTAGGCGCTCAGTTTCTTCTACTCGAGCGATAAAGCCCGGAATAGAGTCGATATCTACTTTCTCAGGGGAGTTGCCTGCAAGACCCATGATGATCGCGATATCCGTGTGGTGACCTTTCCCTGTCAGTGATAGTGAACCATAAACGTCAACGGTGATTTTAGTGATGTCGCGCAGTTTTCCCATTGCACGAAGATCATCAATAAATTCTTTACCCGCTTTCATTGGACCTACAGTGTGTGAGCTTGAAGGACCAACACCGATTTTATAGATGTCAAAAACACTAATCATATCGATTACCTCAGAACAAAGCCTCCCAAGAGGAGTTGGGAGGCTTTTTATTATCGTTATATTCTTGGATTAATCACGCTAAATAAAGCAGCAGTGATTAAAGAGCGCCGTAGATTACAGAACTAATTGCCGCAAGACCACAGATTGCTGTGAAAATCTGTACAGGTGCTGAAGTTTTGTACTTCGCCATTGCTGGTACTTTCTGCATTGCGAATACAGGCATCAAGAATAGGATTGCCGCGATCATCGGTGCACCCATTGTTTCAATCATGCCTAGGATGCTTGGGTTAACGATAGCAACGATCCAAGTTGTGATTACGATGAACAGTAGCGATACTTTTTCAATCTTGCTGACAGGAGTTTGAGAGCGAGATTTGATTAGACCTACTAGACCTTCGTGCGCACCAAGGAAGTGACCAAAGTAGCTAGAAGTGATCGCTGCAAACGCTACTAGAGGACCCATGTAAGAAATAAGTGGAGACTCATGAACGTTAGCTAGGTAAGACAGTACTGAGATGTTTTGTTCTTGCGCAGATGCTAGTTGCTCTGGAGATAGAGAAAGTACTACAGAGAATACGAAGAACATTACAAAACCCATAAGCATCATTGCTGCGCCACCAGTGATAGCGTCAGTTTTCTTCACTGCGTCATCACCGTATACACGACGTTGTTCTTTAGAGAACTGAGAAATGATTGGGCTGTGGTTGAAAGAGAATACGATGATTGGAATTGCTAGCCAAACGATGGTCGGCATTTCGCCCCAGTTTGGTGATACTTCCATCATTGATGTATTCCAATCAGGAATTAGGTAGAAAGAAAGTGCTAGTAGGATAAATACTAGTGGGTAAACCATTGCTGATGTTGCTTTCAGCATTAGTTCTTTACCAAATACTACACCTGCTGTCATTGCTGCGATAAGTGCACCAGACAGTAGCCAGCGAGGAATAGATTCCATACCCATTTGGTTGACTAGGAAAGAGTCAACTGTGTTTGTGATACCAACACCGTAGATAAGTACGATTGGGTAGATAGCGAAGAAGTAGGCAAAAGTAATAAGGTTTGCGCCAGTTTTACCGAAGTGCTCTTCTACTGTGTCAGTGATGTCCGCTTCAGGGTTTTTCGCAGAAAGTACGAAACGAGCGAGAGATTTGTGTGCGAACCAAGTCATTGGTGCCGCGATTAGCGCTAGGATAACTAATGGCCAGAAACCGCCAGCACCTGCTTTAATAGGAAGGAAAAGTACACCTGCACCTACTGCTGTACCAAACAGGGACAGACACCAAGTGAAGTCTTTGTAAGAAAACTTACTAGACGATTGTGCGGTCGAAGCCGCAGAAGTAGTTGTATTCATTTTTGAGTTACTCATTTTGGGAACAGGAAATAAGTCGGGAGCAATTTTGCAAGATTTTGCACTAGGAAAATTAGATCTAAATCATGTATTGCTCGAGCTTATTGAATGATATGTCAAAAACCTGCTTTTTATCACGAAAACGGCGTGCTACACGTGATTATTGCTAATGAGTAAAATTAGAAAAACTTATCTGAAGGGGCGATTGTATAAATTTATCTCACCGCAAGCGTTTGCGATATAAAATCCAAATTAAACTAATGTGAACGAATGTTTGAAAAATAACCTTTTATTAATATTGATGCACATGATGTTTGCTATAGAAGCAAGATTATCATTGATAAGACAGTTAGTTAGAAATGATGTGTTTTTGCATCGACTCGATAATTTGTGCTGTCATTCCCCAAATGAAATGCTGTTGATAGGGGATTGCAAACACACGGTGACTGGTGTTTTTTAGTTTGAATTTTGTACTGTAAAGCTTTTTGGGATTCAAAATATGATCTGCTGGCACCTCAAAAACCTCGGCGACTTCGTTTGGGTCGATCTGAGTCGAATAGTCTGGTGAGACAAAGGCTAAAAATGGCGTCACATTAAACTGGCTAATAGTAGGTAGCTTGGGCAACTGACCAAACACCCTTATATCTGTTTGATGAATACCAATTTCCTCTTCTGCTTCTCTAAGGGCGGTATTTACAAGTACTTGATCGTCATCTTCAAATTTGCCCCCAGGAAAACTGATTTGCCCTGGATGATGCTTTAAGTGCTCGGCACGCTTGGTCAAAATCACTTGCAGACCTTGTTCACGTTCGACAAAGCCAATCAATACGGCCGCTTCTCTCAACTTCAATGATTCTAAGTGCGCTAAGCGTCCCAAAGACTCACGATGATAGCCTGTGGGCATTTGCAGTTGGAAGTTCTGCAGTAATGTCGATTTATCAATAACCAATGCTCAATCCTTTTACTGAAAACACCTGTGTGCTGAAGCATATTAATTTGAAAGTTATACCTTTATACACCATTCTTTATTTTAAGGCGTCACTATAAGGTTAGTTGAAGACGATGAAAGGGATTATTTTCACAGAGTTCATGGAGTTAGTGGAAGAGAAGTTTGGTCTGGAAGTTTTGGACCAAGTGCTCGACTTATCTAATGATGAAGGCATCTACACCTCGGTCGGCAGTTATGATCATCGTGATTTGGTCAAGTTAATTGTCAACCTCAGCAAAATATCCAACATTCCACCGGAGCAGTTACAAGAAGTGTTTGGTGAGTGTGTGTTTCAAAACCTGCTAAAATCAATCCCAAACCATGCCAGCTTGCAGCAATGCTCCACTACGTTTCAATTTGTGCGTCATGTGGAAGACTTTATTCACGTGGAAGTGAAAAAGCTTTATCCAGATGCCAATCCACCGCAATTTGACTTTATCAGTGAAACTCAATCGGAGATGGTGTTCGATTATCGGAGTGCGCGCTGCATGGCGCATGTGTGTGTGGGGTTAATTAAAGGCTGTGCCACTCACTTTGATGAAACGGTGATCATTAAGCACCAAAATCAGTCGCAAGATGGAAGCCAAGTTCGTTTTTGGCTGGAGGCTCAATAAGGCAATATGACAGGAAGTTCCTCATTAGAAAGGAAACTCAAACGAGAAGTGGCATCGCGAAAAGCAGCAGAAACACTGTTGGAGCAAAAAAGCTTAGAGTTGTATGAGGCGAATCAGCAACTGAGCGTAGCCTTAAAGAAGCTGGAAATGCAGTCAGAGCACGACTTGCGCAAGTTTGAGTTTGAAGAGCAAATCGATGCCACGTTGATTAAGTTTGGTCGTACCTTCCTTTCTAGCACCTTTGATGAAACCATGATTGCCAGCTTTTTGGAGCAACTGACATCTAATTCGGTTGTGTCGGGTGCGTACCTGTATTTGAGCGATACGCATTTATCTTCGTTGCGTCGTCATCAATTTGGTCATCTTAATCTTGCTCATGATGCGCCCATCGATGCCAAGCCTCGCTGGCAAGCGCAGAAGCTTTACCTGCCGATTATTATCGATTCAATGATTTTAGGCGAGCTTGTGTTTTCCGTGGATCTTGAACAAGTTGACCAAGAATTCATTTCAAAGCAAATGGTATTAGTGTCTGATTTAGTTCATGGCGTTATTAGCCGTCACTTGAGCCTAGAGCGTGAAGTTGAGTTACGTAAGCGTGCCGAAGCATCGGAAAAGGCGACCAAAGAATTTGTTGCCATGATTAACCATGAGTTGCGAACGCCTTTAAATGGTGTGCTCGGCAGCGCGGAGCTGTTAAGTAAAACCCCCTTGGAGGAAGAGCAGCTTCAATACCTTGGTAATCTAAGTCAATCAGGCGATCTGCTACGCGTTATTATTAACGACTTGCTCGATTTCAGTAAGATGAATGCGGGTATGATGGAAATCATAAACAAAGTATTTGCTTGGAAAGACCTAGAAAATGCTTTGACCGGCGTATTTGCAGCCAAAGCTGCGGAAAAGCGCATTCACTTTTCTATTGATAAGAAGTTGGGTATTCCTGAGTACTTGATTGGAGACTTTGAACGTATTACGCAAATTCTGGTCAATTTGATTGGTAATGCGATTAAGTTTACCAATCTTGGAGGGGTGGTGCTTCGTGTCGAATGGAGCGATGGCTGCGCTCTGTTTGAAGTGGAAGATACTGGGATTGGTATCCCGCTGGAAGCGCAGCAAGCTTTATTTGACCCCTTTGTGCAAGCCGACCGCTCTACCAAGCGAAGTTTTGAAGGCTCTGGGCTTGGACTTGCGATTTGTAAGAATTTGGTTGATTTGATGGACGGCGAAATCAGCTTTGTCAGTGAGCCGCGCAAGGGCACTATCTTTAAAGTCAAATTGCCACTGAAACAAGGACAAGCACAGGGCAGAGCGGCTGGCGATGTTTTAATTGGTCATCAGATAGATCTGTCTGGGCGTTCCGTATTGGTGGTGGATGATATTCGCATGAACCAAGTGATTGTGACTCAAATGCTGAAAAAGCTCGATATTACTCCAGATTTGAAAAACAATGGGTTAGAAGCGCTTGATGCGGTGAAAGAGAAAGATTACGAATTGATCTTTATGGATTGTCGGATGCCGGAAATGGATGGCTATGAAGCAACGGTACACCTTCGAGAAAATGGCTTTCACAGACCGATTATTGCACTAACAGCAGGCACCACCCTTGAGGAAAGACAAAAGTGCGTGGAGTCTGGGATGGATGACATCCTAACCAAACCATATACTGCTGCGGATATTGAGCAGATGATGTGTAAGTGGTTAGACGAATAGAGAGCACGAGAACATATAAAGAGAAGCGGCACGGTTATGTTGCAGTGCCGCTTTGTTTATTTCGATTGAGGTTTTTTGCTCATGATTTGAGCGCTGGTAGTATCTTTGAGAGCTTATCCAGGGTCTCTTGATATTCTGCAGCGCAGTCACTGTCTGCGACCACACCGCCACCAGCCCATGCGTAGAGCCGTTTGTCTTCTGCGACCAAAGTGCGGATTGTAATACTGGTGTCCATACGCCCATGACGGGAAATATAGCCAATACTGCCACAATAAGCGCTGCGTCGATGAGGTTCTAACTCTTCAATGATTTGCATCGCCCTTACTTTCGGCGCACCAGTGATCGAACCGCCGGGAAAACATGCACGAAGCAGATCTGCAGCGCAGTAGCGAATGTCTAAGTTGGCCCGAATGGTGCTCACTAAATGATGCACTGCGGGAAAGCTCTCAATATCAAATAGCTTCGGTACATGTACGCTACCTGGTGCCGCGACCCGACCAATATCGTTGCGAAGTAAGTCGACTATCATCAAGTTCTCTGCTTGGTCTTTCTCTGCGGTCTGTAAATCAAACGCGTTGGCGGAATCTTGATGTGGATTTTGACTGCGAGGACGAGTGCCTTTGATCGGTTTGGTTTCAATAACGTTATCTTTAAGCTCTAGAAAACGCTCTGGTGACACGCTAATAATCGCTGATTTAGGCATACGAATGAACGCGGAAAAAGGCGCTTGATTTGCTTCTTCCAGTTTTTTGTAAGCTTGCCATTCACTGCCTTGATAGGCGGCGTTAAAACGTTGTGCTAAGTTAATTTGGTAGCAGTCGCCGCTCAGTAGGTACTGTTGCACACGCTCAAAACGAGAAGCGTAGGACGCTTGGGTCATATTGGATTGCCAGTCGCTAATCAGCTTGAAGTCTTCAACATCCGCGCTCGATTGCGCATTGAGCCATTGCCATGCTTGCTCGATGTTTCTGCCGACCATACACGCTTTGTTTAGCTTGTGGTCAACGATCAGCGCCCATTCATACAAGCCTACAGCCATGTCTGGAGTACGCAAATCTTTGTCTGCCAGATCAGGCATGGATTCGACTCGACGACCTAAATCGTAGCTGAAGTAACCCAGTGCGCCACCGACAAACGGTACATCCCATTTCGTGTCAGCTTCAACCTGTGGTAGTAGCCGCTGCTGAAGGTCTTCTAGCAAAGAAAATGGGTCATCTTGGGAAACGTAGTTTTCGTTTGATGTGGTGATTTGTGTGTCACTGCTCACTGTCTCAAGGGTAGCGATTGGGTTTGCGACTAATACGTCGAACCGGCTATCGATGTGCGTCTGCGAGGCAGAGCGTAAAAGCATCGCCCAAGGTTGGCTTTCAATACGGGAAAATAGCGAAAGAGCGAGGTCGTTGGCGTAATCCAATGCCTTAAAATCAAGCAATTGCGTATCCATGTTGTTCATTTGTTTAAATTGTGACAAAGAGTTCATTCACTGCATGGCATGTCATGGGCAGCAAGAGTATCATAAACCCTTGTATAGCCAAACTACCTCTATACAAAGGCTTGGAGGTGGTTTTACTATAAAAGAAGGCGACTTCATTTACTCGTGTGTCGATATCAGCCGTTCGACAATTGTTTATAAAACATGGTTTAAAAATAAACGTTTATAAAAACAAAGCTCATCAAGAGCAATAAGCTCAACAAACACGATTGAAGCCAAGCCAATAATGGAAGCAAAGCATAACAATAATGAGGCATGCAATGACGGTAATACGCACGCAGGATGTCATCAGCAGTGTTGCTGATGCGCTACAGTATATTTCTTACTACCACCCGCTAGACTTTGTTCAAGCCCTTGAAAAAGCCTACCACCGTGAAGAGAGCCAGGCGGCAAAAGACGCCATCGCTCAGATCCTAATTAACTCTCGTATGTCGGCGGAAGGTCATCGACCGATCTGTCAGGACACGGGGATCGTGACTTGTTTCGTGAACATCGGCATGGGCGTCCAGTGGGACTCGACCGATATGACGGTACAACAAATGGTGGATGAGGGTGTCCGACAGGCTTACACAAACCCAGACAACCCATTGCGTGCCTCGGTTCTTATGGACCCTGCTGGTAAGCGAATCAATACCAAAGACAACACGCCAGCAGTCGTGCACATTAATATGGTGCCTGGAGACAAAGTTGAAATTCAAATTGCTGCGAAAGGTGGCGGTTCTGAGAACAAAACTAAGATGGTCATGCTGAACCCGTCAGATGACATAGCAGAATGGGTAGAGAAAACGCTACCAGCTATGGGCGCTGGTTGGTGTCCTCCTGGTATGCTTGGCATTGGTATCGGCGGCACTGCAGAAAAAGCAGCGGTACTGGCAAAAGAATCTCTAATGGAACACATCGACATTCAAGAGTTGATTGACCGTGGTCCTCAAAATGCGGAAGAAGAGCTTCGTCTTGATATCTTCAATCGTGTAAACAAACTTGGCATCGGTGCTCAAGGCTTAGGCGGTTTAACGACAGTTGTTGATGTGAAAATCAAAACTGCACCGACTCACGCCGCTTCGAAACCTGTGTGCTTGATCCCGAACTGTGCAGCGACACGCCACGTGCATTTCACTCTTGATGGCAAGGGACCGGCAGAGTTGACGCCGCCAAAACTGGAAGATTGGCCAGACATTACTTGGGAAGCAGGCGAGAACACACGTCGCGTTAACCTTGATACGGTCACTAAAGAAGAAGTCCAAGAGTGGAAAACGGGTGAAACCGTTCTGCTGTCTGGCAAAATCCTTACTGGTCGTGATGCGGCACATAAACGTATCCAAGGCATGCTAGAGGCGGGAGAAGGTCTACCAGAAGGTGTCGATCTTAAGGGTAAGTTCATCTACTACGTTGGTCCGGTTGATGCAGTGGGTGATGAAGTTGTTGGTCCTGCAGGTCCAACAACCTCCACGCGAATGGATAAGTTTACTGACATGATGCTAGAGCAAACGGGCATTATGGGTATGATAGGTAAAGCCGAGCGTGGTCCAGCTACGGTTGAGTCAATCAAAAACCACAAAGCCGTTTATCTCATGGCGGTAGGTGGAGCGGCTTACTTGGTTGCGAAGGCGATCAAAAAAGCACGCGTTGTGGCGTTTGAAGATTTGGGTATGGAAGCAATTTACGAGTTCGAAGTTGAAGACATGCCAGTTACCGTAGCAGTTGACTCAAATGGTGTAAATGCGCACCAAATTGGTCCAGATACGTGGAAAGTGAAAATCCAAGAGATGGAAGCGTAA
The DNA here is from genome assembly GCF_963871815.1 of Vibrio sp. L85. NCBI lineage: Bacteria > Pseudomonadati > Pseudomonadota > Gammaproteobacteria > Vibrionales > Vibrionaceae > Vibrio > Vibrio sp. L85. The sequence goes on along the minus strand of NZ_CAWMYL010000167.1, from coordinate 22,255 downwards.
GCCACGAGTTGCTAATTTGTCAGGTCACAAGGTTTGTGTCATGCGGAGTCTGACTCGGCGAGGCGCAGGCGTCTCAATCGAGAGAATGTGACAAAGTGCTGATTTACCTAGCAAACATTTGACAAAAGTGCAGCGAAAGCTGCACTTTTTGTCTATATAATCAGATATAAACTTATAGGCATAACAAATTTTGTTGTTATGCTGGTCATGATTAGGAGACGGCATGCCTCGTTTTATTCAAATTCTACAAATAGTCCTTGCGGTTGTGATCGGTAGCTTTGTGGGCTACGACTTGATCCTTCACGGCATCAGTATCTTCGATGAAAAATACGTCACCATCACTTGTGTCTTGTGGTTGATTTTGGAGATTGCACTGTTTGTTATCTACAAGCTTATCGAAGACGATTAGAGTGTAAACTGGTTATCAAGATCCCCGAAGCCTCTGAAATTCTCAGAGGCTTTTGCGTTTTTAAACGTCAGATTTTGCCGTGAATACTTTGTTCATCTTTGATTAAGGTTGGTAAAATTACACTGCGTAGCAGAAATTGATGAGATAAATAAAAAGTATGAAAAGAATAACGCAAGAAGTGAATGACTTTATCAGCCGTGGTATGGACACCAATGTCCGAATCGCCGTGACTGGGTTATCTCGAGCGGGGAAAACCGCCTTTATTACTTCTTTAGTCAATCAACTGCTGCACACTGCGACACACGATAATTTGCCACTGCTTAATGCGGCCCGTGATAAGCGCCTGATTGGCGCTAAACGTGAACCACAAACGAACATGATGGTGCCACGTTTTGCCTATGACGAAGCAATGAGTCAAATTCATGCTACACCTCCCCAATGGCCGGTGCCAACTCGTGACGTGAGCGAAATTCGTCTTGCACTCAAATATAAACCGAACAAAACCACTAAAAAGCTGCTGAGCAAAACCGCGGTATTGAACGTCGATATCATTGACTACCCGGGTGAGTGGCTTCTTGATTTACCTTTGCTTGATATGGATTTTGCAAGCTGGTCTCGTACCCAGTTTGATGCGCTAAAAGGTCAGCGTCTTGAGCTTGCCAACCCTTGGTTAGAGGCGCTTGATTCTGTGGATTTGAATGCAGAAGCTAGTGAAAAACAGCTTGAGCAGGTTGCTAACGCATACACAGATTATTTGCATGCTTGTAAAGACTCAGGGCTACACTGGGTGCAACCTGGTCGATTTGTTTTACCGGGTGAACTGGCTGGTGCGCCAGTGCTGCAGTTTTTCCCGTGTCGAGTTGAGGAAGGGGTTAAGCCTTCTAAAGGCAGCAACCTCGCGATGCTAGAAGCGCGTTACCATGAATACCAGCAAAAGGTCGTCAAAGCGTTTTACAAACATCATTTTGCTACTTTCGATCGACAGATCGTACTGGTCGACTGCTTGCAGCCACTTAACGCGGGTGATGAAGCTTTTTATGATATGCGCCAAGCGCTTGAACAGATCATGCGTAGCTTCCGGTATGGGCGCAGTAGCTTCTTGCGTCGTTTGTTCTCACCAAAGATCGACAGAGTTCTGTTTGCTGCGACGAAAGCGGATCACGTGACCCCAGATCAGCACCCTCACTTAGTGTCATTGTTACAGCAAATGGTCCACCCAGCATGGCAAACCGCAGCGTACGAGAATATTGAAATGAGCTGCATGAGCATTGCGTCGATTCAAGTGACCATGTCAGGCTTTATTGCCTCCGGAGATAAAACCGTCCCCGCGCTGCAAGGCACGACGTTAAAAGGGGAGCCAATGACGATGTTCCCGGGAGAAGTCCCTAAGAAGCTGCCGAATACCGCCTATTGGCAAAACAGTGGCTTTGATTTTACTTCTTTCCGTCCAATGCCTTCAGAAACGGATGAGCCGATGAAACACATTCGCCTAGACAAAGCATTGGAATACCTATTGGGAGACAAATTGAAATGAGTGAACTAAAACAAAAACAAGTCTTCTCAGAAAAAGTGATGCACAGTGATCAAGAGAGTGTTTCTCCTGAGTTGACGGCTCAAAAGACGTTTTCAGAAAAAGAAACCTTCGTACCTGTGGCGATTGAAGAGCAACAGGATGAAACAGAACAAGAGTTACAGCTTGAACATGTCATTCGCCCGAGAATGGGTCGCAAATGGCTGACAACGGGGCTTTTTGCAACCTTTGCCGGTTTAGTTGGTTGGCAGACGGTCGATTCTGTCGTTACCGCAGTACAAACTGCTGATTGGCTTGCTCTTGGCTGGGCTGGCTTTATCACCACTATCGCTTCTTTTGGTTTGGGTGCACTAGGCAAAGAGCTATGGAAGCTGCGTAAACTTCGCAATCATTTTAGTGTGCAGGAAGAAAGCGAAGGACTTATTGATAGCCAAAGCGTCGGTAAGGGCAAAGCCTTTTGTGAAAAAGTGGCGGAGCAAAGCGGCGTGTTGGCAGAAAACCCGGGGTTTGATCGTTGGAAAAACAGCGTAAACCCAGCTCATAGTGATGCCGAAATTCTAGATATGTATGATTCCATGGTTGTGAGTCAGCAAGACAAGCTCGCAACCAAAATTGTTTCGCAACATGCAACTGAATCTGCCGCGTTGGTGGCTGTGAGCCCATTAGCAGCCGCTGATATGTTGCTGGTGGCATGGCGTAACTTCAAAATGATCGATAATCTTTCGAAGGTGTATGGCGTTGAGCTGGGGTATGCTTCACGCATCAAACTGCTATGTGCAGTGTTCGTTAACATGGCAGCAGCAGGTGCCAGTGAGCTCGCGATTGATGCCAGTATGGATCTGATGTCGATGGATTTAGCTGGAAAAGTCTCTGCGCGAGCAGGGCAGGGTTTGGGTGTGGGTATTTTGACTGCGCGCCTAGGGCTCAAATCGATGGCACTGCTTCGTCCATTACCTTGGTATCCGGAGCGTCAGGTGAAACTAGGTGCGATTCGCAAAGAAGTGGTGGCGAAAGTTGCATCAATCACGATGAAACCGTAATCAATGTCACCTTTGACGGTGAGGATTACTTGACGCCATTCCAAGCTTGGTAGAAACTACTGTCAACTTTTCCTGACAGTTGTGATTTGGGATATTTTCAGTGCGTCTTGAAGTCTTTTGTGAAGATAGACTCGGTCTTACCCGAGAACTGCTCGATATTTTAGCGTCTAAAAGCATCGATTTACGTGGTATCGAAATTGATATTAGTGGCATCATTTACCTAAACTGCCCTGATATTGATTTTGATACCTTTAGCGAACTAATGGCAGAAATCCGCCGTATACCGGGGGTCAAAGACGTACGTAAAATCCAATTTATGCCAATGGAGCGCCACAATACTGAGTTGCTCTCTTTGGTAGATAATCTTCCAGATCCTGTCTTTGCCATCGACCTCAAAGGTGCGGTAGATATGGCGAACATGTCAGCATTGTCTCTACTTGGTCAGCACAAACAAGATGTGATTGGCACTCAAATCGGAGTTTTGTTACCGAGTGTTCGTTTTTCTCGTTGGTCGGAAGGCGTTAATGCCCGCACTCGTGAAAGCTTAGTGATTGATGGTTTGGACTACATTCTTGAGTTGATGCCTGTTTACATTAAAGACGAAGCGCAAAACTCAACTCTTGCTAGTACGTTGATGACTATTCGCTCTAGCCAGCAAGGTGTGCAGATAGAAGAAACTCTGCCATTGCATAACCAGTTAGGATTCGAGCATTTTGTTGGTTTATCGAATCGCCATAAGGCGTTGATGAACCAAGCGAAAAAACTGTCAGTGCTTGACCAACCCCTATTGATTGAGGGTGAAACTGGTACTGGCAAAGAAATGCTGGCAAAAGCATGTCATAGCCGATCCGGACGCGCGAGCAAGCCATTTATGGTGCTGAGTTGTGCGTCGATGCCGGACGATGTTGCGGAGACCGAGTTATTTGGTCATGCACCTGGCTCGTTTAATCATGAGCAAGGGCATAAAGGTATTTTTGAGCAAGCCAATGGCGGCACCGTTTTTCTCGATGAGATAGGCGAGATGAGTGCACACTTACAAATCAAACTACTTCGCTTTTTACAAGATGGAAACTTCCGTCGTGTTGGTGCAGAAGATGAGATGCATGTTGATGTGCGTATTATTGCCTCAACCAAGCACAACCTAGCCGAACTTGCCGAAGCAGGTAAGTTCCGTGAAGATTTGTATTATCGTCTCAACGTTCTAACGTTGAACATCCCGCCGCTGCGTAAACGCTCGAACGATGTTGCACCATTGCTGGATTTGTTTGTCACAAAACATGCTCAGCAGCTTGGTATCGATAAACCAGAACTCGATGATGAACTTGTTGATGCGTTAGCAAATTACCAGTGGCCCGGTAACATGCGTCAGTTAGATAACATGGTGCTTCGCGCGCTGACTGAGATGGAAGGTCATTTGCTAAAAGCGGATAACTTTAATCTGCCTCAACCGCAAGCAATGGGCGGAGGTAGCGCAACCTTGAACCTTGATGGATCATTGGATGAGATCATGCGTGATTACGAATCGCAGATTTTAGAGCGTTTGTATCAATCTTTCCCATCAAGCCGTAAGCTTGCCAAGCGATTGAATGTCTCTCATACCTCTATCGCGAACAAGTTGCGTGATTATGGTATTCGTAAAAGCTAGGGTATTCGTACAAACTGGGCTATCCGAAAATTAATCCGAAATTAAATGGAAGTTGTCATTCGTAATGGAAGATAAAAGCTCCTCAATCGCCGTTCACAAGTTGGACGGCGACTTGCTTCTACGTACCGCAGAAATTGGTGATGCCGATATGATTGCGGCGTATTTTCAGACAAACCGAGAGTATTTAGCGCCTTTTGAACCAAAACGTGAAGAGGCATTTTACTCTGTCAACGGCTGGCTACAAAAGTTGATAAAACTGAACGAGCTGCATAGATTGGGGTTGGGCTACTACTGCCTACTCGTTCACGCTGAATCAGGTAAAATGCTCGGGACGCTCTCTTTCAGTAACCTGACCCGTTTCCCATTTTATGCCTGTAATGTGGGTTACTCTCTTGCTGAAGATGCGCAAGGAAATGGCTATATGCGCCGCGCGTTGAAAATGGCATGCGACTATATGTTTGATGTACAAAAGTTACATCGCATTCAAGCTGGCTACATGCCGCATAACACGCGAAGTGAAGCTGTTTTGCAACATGTCGGATTTGAAAGAGAAGGTTACGCAAAGGATTATTTGTTGATCAACGGTGAGTGGCAAGATCATGTGCTGACATCGCTGACTAACCCGAATTGGAACGCAGAGGCTCGATAGATGGAAAGGCTGGAAAAGCAGTTAGCGCTTTTGATAGAACTAGACCAACTGAAAAGCGTACTTCGACGCACTCGAGTAAAAAGCGCTGATGGACGTCTGGAAAATAGCGGTGAGCACAGCTGGCACGTTGCGCTAATGGCTGTTTTAATGCAAGAGCACGCTAATGCTCCAGTTGATATTGCGCGTGTGATGAAAATGCTGCTTATTCATGATGTGGTAGAGATCGACGCGGGCGATACCTTTGTTTATGATGTTGCAGCGTCTAAAGAGCAAGAAGAGAAAGAGTTCAGAGCGGCTCAGCGTTTGTTTGGTATGTTACCAAGCGATCAAGGTGAAGAACTGCTCGCTCTGTGGCATGAATTTGAAGCCGCGCAAAGTAATGATGCTAAATACGCTAAGGCGTTAGACCGCCTTATTCCAATGTTGCTCAACTACCACAATGATGGTCAAAGTTGGAAAGAAAATGGGGTGACGCGAGAGCAAGCGTTAACCATCAATAAAAGAATTGAATTTGGCTCTGTCACATTATGGGACAAGGCTAAAGAACTGATTGAAGATGCCACCGAGAACGGTTGGTTGAAGTCGTAAGAAAGGAGACTGAATGTCTTATTTGCCTTTGGATGAATACCAAAGAAAATGGATTTTTACTCACCAGTCAATGCCAGTGCCGGAAGAAGACCTAGAGTTTATCAAGCCAATGAGTCAAGCTCGCGCCGCGCAGTTCTGGAAAGAGAACATCAGTGCGCAAAGCCCTGATGCAGATCGTTTGAGCTCATCAGACTGGCCAATGAAAGAGTCTAACTGGTCACAAGAAGTCGATTGGATGGCTGCTTGGGAAGCTGATGAACCTGAACTTCCAGAAGAAGTGGCGACGTTTATTGACTGGCAAGATGATGTAACCGTGTACTTTTGCTATGAGAAATACAACGTGATTGAGACGAAGTGGTCAACGTTTAAAAAACACTGGAAGAATTTCTTGTTCTACGACGATGGTCCGATTTTGATTGGTCGTCGCCGCGCTCAAGCTCTGTGGTTTGACTCCAAAGGAAACGTCAAGCTAGGAGAGCGCCACTAGCACGACTTTCGCGCATAAATGGCTAAAGCCACCGATGTTTTACTCGATGGCTTTTGTTTTTTATAGGCTCGATAAAGGGCTCAATACGCCGCCAGCACCTCGCTCGATTACATGCGTGTATATTTGTGTGGTTTTTACATCGGAATGTCCAAGCTGCTCCTGAACCGTGCGTATATCTGCACCGGACTCGAGTAAGTGCGTCGCAAAGCTGTGCCTGAGCGTGTGGCAAGTGACCGACTTTTCTATGCTTGCATCTTTTGCGGCTCGCTTCACTGCTCTTTGTATCGCGCTTTCATTGATATGGTGACGCCTAAACTCTCCTGTTTCGTTGTCGACATTTAACTTGGTGGAAGGGAAGAGGAAGTGCCAATTAAAATCCAGCTCGGCTCCAGGATATTTTCGACTTAAGCCGTCGGCTATATTTACACCCGCATAACCTGCCACATGACGATCTTTTTGGTAATAATCTCTTGCTAAGTTTACTTGTGCTTTTAATGGTTCATGTAACTCTTTTGCCAGTGTCACTGTCCGGTTCTTGCCCCCCTTTCCTTGCCAAACTCTGATTGCTCCATAATCGTAATCGATATCTTGAATCCGCAATCGGAGACATTCCATGACTCGAAGCCCTGAACCATATAACAATTGAATATGGAGTTTATATCGTGGATCAATATGTTGAACAAAGCGGCGTACTTCATTCCTTGTTAATACCACTGGCAATTTCATTTCAGCCACTGACTTTTGAAATCGCATGTTTAATGAAAGTGGCATTTGAAAGTATTCACGGTATAAAAAAGAGATAGCATTTAATGCGAGAGCCTGCGTTTTTACTGCCACTTTTTCTTCAATCGCGAGGTGGCTAAGAAAGCCTTCAACATCATCTTCAGAAAGTTTCGAAGGGTGGGCTAGCTGGTGGAAATGTATGTATCGCTTTATCCAAAATAGGTAGGCTTCTATGGTCTTCTTGGCATAATGACGTGAGATCATATGCTCTTTCACGCTGAGTAAAAACTGACTTTTCATTGTTTAATTTTAACTGGTTATTTATACAGGCTTCTTAAATTAGCGTGCTTAAACGAATTAGGCACGCCTGCGCAGTCTAATTGCGTGGTTGAGCACACAGATTCATACTGATTTTCTATTTGTTTCATGCAGATAAGTGCTAGCATGCATACTTTCTTTTGCATGAAAGAAGGCGGTAGCGTGCCTGAAAGATGGCTTAAAGCCGTATAGAAAGCGTTATATGCTAAGGGTAATTTACTTTTCGTTATAAAATCGGAATTAGAGAGGAAGCCAAAGTTGTACGGCAATGAAATTTTTAAGGTAATAAAAGATAAAAGAGAGAAATACCTAAAGGAAGAGGATGAATTAAGGTTGAGTAGTGTCGGACCTCCAACCCGAGAGGAAATTTTTAGTTCATTCCCTTACATTGACAACATAGTATTTCAAAAAATAGCAACCAGTATAAATTGGCAAAAGTTGAGTATGAGGTTCCTTTGCTTAATTATATCTAGTATCTGGTTTTCCGTTTTTCCTGTATACCTTTTTGTAATCTATATGTATGAAAAAGGTTTCTTTTCATATGAGTTTTTTGTCGATGGAGTTGTCGGGTTAAAGTCATTTTTCTTTGCAGCCGCAATAGTTACAGTGTTGCTTTCTTTCTATCTGTTTGGTTTTATTCTTGTTGCAAAGAACATCTATGTAGACTATGTGAAAACCGGTGCTTTTTCATGGGCAGCTAGGTTTGCATTATGGGCATCATTTGCACTTGCTGCATTTATACACTACTTGCTGTTCTTTCTTTCGTTATCTTATGATGATTTAGTAGTTTACAAAGCGAATGTAGTAATGGCATTCGTAATAATTTTGTACGTATCAAGCTTCATTATCGTTAGAAAGTCAGAGTCAGCTACAAATTGGATTCCTTCGGCAGTTTTCTTGTTTGTTTCATTTAGTTTACCTCTATTTTCGATGGACAGTGTGGCAAAAGTTATTGATGCAGGTTTGCGGAAATTTAATGTTGGTGCAGACAAAGAGGTGAAAATCTACGAAGGCACGAATAATAATTTAATCGCTAGTGGTAAGGTTTTATTTTGGTCTCCTGACTTTATCTACTTTACTTCTCAAGACGGGGAAAACAATTACTTGCATGCTTATCCTACTAAAAATGGCACACACATTGTTGTAGAAAGATAGGCGCATATAACAAACTGTTTAAGAGTGATTCACAACGCGTGGCATTTTTACTATGCGTTGTTTTTTCGTGTTTAAGGTGGTATGCGGCAACTGCGGTATTGCGTTGTTCACACCTTAACAGGGCGTTAGCTGTATGGAGTAAATATGGAATCAATTGGGAAGTTTTTAACTGCTAGTTGGGTGGCAGTGGTAACGGTTATTTTCTATTTTAAGCGTTCGGAACTTGGCGAGCTATCGTTAAACGAGTGGGGGGACTTCCTAGCTGGTATCACTGCACCAATTGCTTTTCTCTGGCTTATTATTGGGTATCTACTGCAGAAGAAAGAACTAGAAAATAATACCCACGCCCTTCAGCTGCAAGCGGAGGAGATGGCAGAAACATCTGAACATCATAGAGAGGCTGTAGCTCTTCAAAAAATTGAACTAGCCCATCAATATACAATAAGCCTAGACGTAACAACGGTTGGAATGGAAAGGCTCAAAGAAGATAGCTCAGTCTTAATGGGGCTTACTATTCTGAATAATGGAAGAGAAAGGCGTAATTTAGTTGTCAGGACTTATCCTGATATTGGCTTAACCACAGTGATAGAATCGGATGTTTTTCAGGCAAATGAGGGGCGTAGATATTTCTGGATATCTAAATCAGTAAATGAGCTGCCTCCTAGGTTTATAGTCGAAGTGTCTTACACCGATGTGGAGTATTTGCATCAAGGTCTGTCTTATTTCACCATTCAAAGAACAGGAAGCAAATCTGAATATGGTATTACCCGTGGGAAATACAGCTAACAAACTGTTCAAGAGGGATTCGCAACGCGTGGCATTTTTACTATGCGTTGGTCTAAGTGATTAAGGTGGTATGCGTTGGCATCGGTATTGCGTTGCTCACCCCTTAACAGGGCGTTATACCGCCCGATTATGAGGATTAAAAATGAGTAAGGTTATAGATATAGAAAATAGTAAGAATATTGACAAGACTATCCGGGTTCGGTGTAAAAACTGTAATAGTGATACAAATCATAAGATTCTTGCTGGCGTTCAACTGAATGGAAAGGATTATCACTCTCCAGAGGATTATTTTGGCTGGACAGAAGAATATGAAGTAGCGCAATGTTTAGGTTGTGAGAATGTAGTGTTCCATAAAACACACGAAGATGAAGATAGTTATTACTATGATCCTGAACTAGGTTGTCCAGTATATAACAAGTCTGTGAATCTTTACCCAAAGCCAGAAGACAGAAGTCACGGCATAAAAGATAGGCACCTATTACCTCCAAAATTACAAAGGATATATCTGGAGACAATAAGCTCACTAAATAGCGGACATACGATTTTAGCCGGTATCGGAATAAGAGCTATTGTTGAAACTGTATGCAAAGATCAAGGTACTTCAAGCCGTGACCTTTTCGGTAGAATAAATGAACTTAAAGACAATGGCGTCTTAACAGATTGGGGGGCGCAGATCTTACACAAGCTTCGTGCTCTGGGTAATAATGCAGCTCATGAAGTTGAGCCTCAGAGTGGTGAGCAATTAAAACTAGCATTTGATGTAATTGACAACCTTCTCCATAGCGTTTACATCCTTCCAGAGAAAGCCAAACAAACATTTCCATCGGTATAACAAACTGTTTAAGAGTGATTCGCAACGCGTGGCATTTTTACTATGCGTTGCGTTTGGTGTTTAAGGTGGTATGCAGCGGCTTTTGTATTGCGTTGCTCACACCTTAACGGGGCGTTATATCACAATGAAAAATATGGAGAAATTAACAATAATGGTTGCAAGTCAAAGTCACAAAATAGGTCAATTAAAATGGTTTTATTCTGCGCTGACTGGTGTGTGCGCAGCATATTTCTTTGCCTTATTTAGTGGGCAAGCAAGTATTGTAGGATCCAGTTATTTGCAAGCTTCTACCATCTTGTTTGCGATATGTTTGCCTCTATTCGCAACTTTTTCCCTAGTCCATATATTCTTTGTTGAGGCTAATTTGCCTTCAGATGTCTGTGATGCAGCATTGGAACAACCTTGGGTTACAAAGTTATCCAGAGTAGCGATCATCATGTTTATTGTGGCATTTGGCTCGCTAATCGGGCACTTTTCAGTATTAGCTTTGTTTGGCTCAGTTACAATGACAGTATGCTGTTTTTTCAGCGTTAAGGTGTTTGTAAAACAAGTTAATCAGAAACTACGCGAAAAGTGATATAACAAAGCATTTAAGAGTGATTCTCAACGCTTGGCATTTTTCATTCTAGCGTTGAGCTTAGTGTTTACGGTGGTAAGGTTGGGTTTCGTGGTTGCGTTGCTCACACCTTAATGCGGCGTTAGCTAAATAAAATAATAATGAGGTAACTATGGGTTGGAAAGGTACAGTTAGATCTATTAATGCAGCCGCAAAGCGCGCAGATCGAAACGCAAAAAAACGTCAACGTGAAATTGAAAAAAAGCAAAAGCAGTATGCGAAAATGCAAGAACTGGAGCAAGCTGCGTATGAAGTCGACGTTTTTGAAAATCATATAGAAATTGTTCAGTCCATGCACAAAGAGTGTGGAGATGAAATTAACTGGCATCAAATTTCTTTGTCTAACGAGCCTATAAAACCAGTGTTTTCAAATGTGTTAGAGCAAAAAGCAACGCAGCTAAAAGAAGCATACAAACCTAGCTTCATTGACAAATTGTTTAAGCGAGTCGATTCAAAGCTTTCAGCTTTAAATCTTGCTATAGAATCAGCTAAACAAAAAGACAGTAATAACTATGAAGCTTCACTCAAAACTTGGGAACAGGAGTGTGAAGATTGGGCGGATAGCGTCGAACAGGCAAAGAAAGTATTAGCGGGCTCTCCTGAAGCCAAAATCGAAGTGATTAAAGAAATGAGCCCTTTTAGTGAGCTTGATGCGTTGGGTTCAAGTCTTCACTTGTCCATCTCTGATACATCGTTAGTAACTGTGAATGTACACATTCATGGTGAAGATATCATTCCTAGCGAACAAAAGAGCCTGTTAAAGAGCGGCAAGTTGTCGGTCAAAAAAATGCCTGTAGGGAAGTTCAACGAAATCTATCAGGATTATGTTTGTAGCTCAGTCCTGCGAGTTGCACGTGAGCTGTTTGCAATATTGCCCGATGAATTTGTGGTAATAAATGCAACCGACAAATTGCTTAATAAAGCAACGGGACACTTGGAAGAATCAAATGTTCTTTCGGTGTATATCTCTAGGGCTACGTTAGGTGGGATTAACATGGAAACAATAGACCCTTCCGACTGCATGAAAAACTTTATCCATAATATGTCTTTCAAAAAGACCAAAGGCTTTGAGGCTGTCGAAACAGTGGATGTTGAAGCTGTAGCGTAACTTATTTAGCTAACAAACAATTTAAGAGTGATTCAGCACGCTCGGCATTTTTGGTTTGGGTCTAGTTTAGTGATTACGGCGTCCAATTTGAGTGTTGTGGCAGCGTGCTTCACACCTTAATTGGGCGTTAGGTTTCAATCGTCTATCAAAGATTCAAGTTATGTTAGGTAAAAGGCTCGGTTAGTTAAATGTATAGAAAAGAAAATTTTAATGAAGATAATTTTGACAAAAAACTTGTTGAAGCTGTAGGGAATCGCTTGGAGCATGGGCTTTATACGGACGCTATTCTTCAGGGAACAAAGTACTTAACACAGTTGTTAAGAGATAAAGGTGGCTGTGAAGGTGATGGCGCCAATTTAGTCGGACAAGTTCTTGGTGGGAATGTACCCAAGTTACCGATAAATAGTGGCAATACCGTTTCAGAGAGAGATGAACAAAAAGGGATTGAGCAGCTGCTACGTGGTTACTACATAGGAATTAGAAACCCTAGAACCCATGAAGTGACTGAGGATACAGAAGAGTTTTGTATCCGAATTCTAATCTTGCTAGATACTATCCTTAAATACCTGAATGTGGAATTAAATGAGTTTGATATTATCCCTGTAGTTGACAAAATTTATGACCCTCACTTTGTACCTAGTATTGAATATGCTGAAGCTTTGATTGCACATGTCCCTAACAACAAATTGGTTGATATGTTTATTCTTGCCTTTGATCGCAGAACTGAAGGTAAGACTGATGACATTAAATTTGCATTTAATGCCATTTATCAACAGATATCAGGTGAAGATGAAAGAAAAGTTACGGAACACCTAGGTGCAGCATTACGTGAAGCCGCAGAAGACACTGATATAGCCGAGATTTTTAGATTGATGAAACCTAGTGCCTGGCAACTATTACAAAGTGACGTAAAAATGCGTATGGAAAACATCATCATAAAAAGTTGTGGTGTTGGTCGCTATGATATGTACGCGAGTTCACTTACTCATGGTTCAATTGGCACTTGGGGAAATACATTTGGTCGTTACTTCTCACGCATCAATGACTTAGGTGAAACAATTATTTCAAGGCTTGCAAACGACTGGTACACGCAAAATTATATTGCGCAGTACTACCCATATGCTATGACAACAATTATAACTAGTGATGCGATGCTCAAAAGGTTAGCGGATCAGTTGGCATATGCTGCGATAGGAAATCAAGCAAAAATACTCAGAACAAAACTACTAGAAGTAGCCAAAAATTATCCGGCTGAACTTAAAGAATACCTTAAGGTATCGGTTCAAGAACGTAGATATAGTGATACAGATTATGCAGATAAGCTATTAGCCGAACTTGCGTAAAAAACCTAACAAAGCATTTAAGAGTGATTCCCAACGCTTGGCATTTTTCATTCCATCGTTGGGTTTTGTGTTTACGGTGGTAAGGTTTAGTTTCGTGGTAGCGTTGCTCACACCTTAATGCGGCGTTAGCAGTTTACGCAGGAGGTTAGATTGGCAGTCTATTGTATTTATAGTAATCAGCTCATGAGTAGTGCTGATATTAGTAGAGAGCATATAATTCCTTTATCTATGGGAGGAATGGATGGTTTTGAAATTCCTGTTGGAAAAGAGATAAATAAAAAAGTTGGTTCCAAAATAGATGGGAAAGTGTCAAATGATCCATTTATTGCTCTAGACAGAAAAAATGCTCAGGTTAAAGGGCACAGTGGTAAATTAGCACAACCAGTTTGGAAAAATGTAAAAGTTGGCGATGAAAAACAACCTCTTCAGATTAGGTTCAATGCACCAGGAGAAACGGAGCATTGGTGTCCTAAAACCAAAACAACTGTCGATACATCCTCACTTGCGGGTAAAAAAGGTGAGATCCAACTTAAAGTAGATATTATTCCACCATTATTGTTTGTTGCTAAAGTCGCTTTAGCTGCGGGTTATTACGTTTATGGCGACATTTTTAAAAACAATGCCGATATTACGTCTTTACAAGATTTAGTAAACATAGAGCCAAAAAACCAAGAAAAAGTGTTGTCCTCTAGCCGACTTCGTTTTATCGACAGGTTTCAGCATGAAGAGAAAGACATTGGCGATTATCTAATGTTTAAAGAAATTGGTGAGCTAAAGTCATGCTCGACAGTTACGCTCATGCAGCATCAAGATGGTTTTGTTGTTGCGGTCTCAATTCTAGGGAAATTTCTTGGTGCGGTAGATGTTGATGCCCAAATGGATGACTTCCCAAATGAAGGTAATCATCGACAAGGACATGTGGTTTTTTTAGACCGTGAAAATGGTATTGAAACAATGTCTTTTTACGATGCTGTATGTATTGTTGGAGAAAGATACGGTCTTCAACCACAAAACTGCTAACAAAGCATTTAAGAGTGATTCGCAACGCTTGGCAGTTTCGCTTCGCTCAAGTATAGCCAAACGCCGCTCACACCTTAATGCGGCGTTAGTCGCCAGAAAAAGCTAGCAATCAAAATCATGTTGCTGAGCTTAAAATTTAGCAGCTGTTTGCCTGGTACACCGATTAATCGTCGATCATCAGAACTTATTTTTAGCTGTTTTAAGTCCAAAGTTTTGTAACTGTCCTAGCGGTTGTTTTGTTCTTTGGTGCTGACAGAGCAGGGCAATCGAGAGTCTGTTTTTGGTTGCAACTCCGCTCGGCGAGTTTGTCGGTACAAAAGCCGATTTACTCGCTGAAATGACGTTTTCTCTGGTGTTGTAAATTCCACCTGGTTTCAGTGACTTTGTTGAAAGTCCGCACTGTGAGATTGGCTTTCCAAAAGCCCTTTTTTGTGTTGTCAGTCCGTTTTCTGCGGCGTTGTTTGTTCCAAGTGGTTTCATTGACTTACCGCTTTGAGACTACGCCTGACTTAAATGCATCAAAGCACATAAAGTTTGTTGTTCGCAAAGTTTAGTTCGGCTTAAAATTGTCGCTCGGTGCCTCGCGACTAACAAACTGCTCAAGAGGGATTCGCAACGCGTGGCATTTTTACTATGCGTTGAATTTAGTGATTAAGGTGGTATGCGGCGACATCGGTATTGCGTTGCTCACCCCTTAGCAGGGCGTTATGTTCTTCGAGGAAAAAATGAAAATATCACCTTCAGAAGTATTGCCAGCATTCGTTGATATATATCCAGATTGCCGTGAGCACTTTATAAAAGAAGCTGACTATTGGATAGACGAAAAAGGAGCTATTTCAGTTCACTCGTTATTCTCAATCTTTAGCTCACTTGTCGTAGAAAGGTTCTTGTTAGGTGAGTATGAAAAAAGCGAAGATTTGTTTGGTTTCATAGATCTTGCAATCAAAGTGGGGGATAAAGAGGTTTCAAATGCTGCGTGCACATGTTTCGTGGAAAATCTCATAAACATTGCATCTACAAAAACTGACTTTGAGTTATCTCACTTCTGGAGTCTACTTGGACCTTTAGCTACAGAGTTCGCAGATAACTATATGGCTGAGAATTTTTAGTGCTTAGTAAGTACGAACATAACAAATTGTTCAAGAGTGATTCGGCACGCGTGGCATTTTTACTATGCGTTGGGTTTAGTGGTTAAGGTGGTATGCGGAAGCTTCGGTATTGCGTGCCTCACACCTTAACAAGGCGTTAAAAGTCAGAGGTATCAGTGAAAAAGTTTCTTAAAATTATATTGGTTTTTGCGTGCTTGATGATACTTATCGTAATTACTCCTTATGCGGCAAAATATTGGGAGCAATTTAGCAACGCTACAACTCAAGACTTTGCAAATTTTGGTACGTATTTTAGCGGTGTTTTAACTCCGTTATTTACGCTGGTATCTGCGTTATTTGTTGGGTTTCAAATACTAGAAACTAGTCGAAACAATAAACTTGAACGACTTGTGAGGGACCACAAAGAGTACTTAGCGTCATTCATTGTTAAATTAGATTCAATCAAGAAAAGTGATATTGTTAGCGCCGATCACTGTGCTTTAAAGGCATATCGTAATGGAGAGGGCATATTTCTTAATCTCCAACAATTTTATACATCTCAAAATCAGTTGATTGAGGGTTTTAATATCGTCTCTAAGACTTTGTTTCAGATTTATCAAATAGATCCTCATCAATTTAGTTCTTCACAAGGTCTAACTTTTTCTAAAGCAGATAGAGATATTTTGGCTCGTATAGAGAGATTGGCTTTTTTCTTGAACATCGAGAGAGGTTACACAACGATTCAAGATTACGAATGGTTGTGTAAAGAGTCTCGGTTAAAACTGAAGAACTGACTTTTAACAAACTGTTTAAGAGTGATTCGCAACGCGTGGCATTTTTACTATGCGTTGTGTTTAGTGTTTAAGGTGGTATGCGGCGGCTATTGTATTGCGTTGCTCACACCTTAACAGGGCGTTAACTGGCGCAGAAAATACGCAAGCACAATGATACAGTTTCTAGGTTCAGAGATTTAGCGTGTTTGGTCGGTTTCATTAATTAAGCTAATGCGACTAATTTCAGTTTGATACTTAAGTTTACTGATGTGAAAGGCGGCACAAAGCCTTCTAATAATATAAGGTATTCGCGATTAGTTCGGCGCACTTACATCGCCGAAGTATGGTGTTGTGAGACGCATTTCAAACTAAAGATAAACGGTAATCTTTTAGTTAAATACATGTTTGAGTTAGCTTTACTAATCATTAATTAGGAAAACTAGCCTTGGCTAAAGTGGTTGTAAGATCGGCGAAAACTGAAAGGCGCTCAGTTAACAAACTGTTCAAGAGGGATTCGCAACGCGTGGCATTTTCGCTATGCGTTGATTTTAGTGTTTAAGGTGGTGTGCGGTCGCTTCGGTAATGCGCTGCTCACCCCTTAACAGAGCGTTATGCAAATTGGTTAAGTTCGGAGATATAGATTGTTCAAGATTAGCGAAGAAGTCCAGAAGTTAAAAACTCAAACATTGACTCTTTCTGGAATCGCACTATTCATTTCGATTACAGCGGCATTGCCAGAAAAAATTGCAATTATCGGCTTAGACCTTTCCGGAAGCAAAGAAACAGCTGGCTGGTTTTTACTCATAATTCTTGGCTATTTCCTTATCAAGTTCTCAGTACTTTCCATTTTTGAAGTCGTGAAAAAAGCGCTTCCTCGTTGGATTAGCTATAAGGGTAAAGATCTTCGTGGAGATGTAATGGGATTTTCTGAAAAAGATATCTACGATGAATATGAGAGGCAAGGTCAATATAACGCAAATGAAGACCTAGGTACGCTTTCAGGAGAAGCTGCTGACATTGACCGTAAACGAAAAAAAATGGATCGTGATTATAAATCTAAGTTTGTGGCGGTATACAATTTATGGCTATATATCAGTGACATAATTTTCCCAATTGTGTTTGGCTGTTTCTGTTCTTGGGCTCTTTATCGCTTCTTAGAGTATGGTGTGGTCTTCAAATTTACATAACAAACTGTTCAAGAGGGATTCGCAACGCGTGGCATTTTCACTATGCGTTGGTTTTAGTGTTTAAGGTGGTTTGCGGTGGCTTCTGTATGGCGTTGCTCACCCCTTAACAGGGCGTTAGCTTAATAGGAGTAATGTTTAATTGAGCGAGTATATTGGGTTGGTCTCTAGCGTAGTAGGTTTCATTACCCTGATAGGTACTGGTGTGCTGTGGTACTACAAAAAGAATCCTTCAATAAAAGTATCTATACAAAAGACTGATAGTAATATTTCTATTCTTGTTAGAAACCATAAAGATGTACATGTGAAAGTTAAGCATGTTCTCTTAGTCACAAAATCTAGATGTAAGAATGGACTTCATTTTGACCATCACTCATTTTTTTCGCTTGTCGATAGCGAACAATACGGTTTTCAGTCCACTCAAAATGATAATTTAGATATATCCTTAGAACCAAATGGTTCAGTTGTGAACTTTGATATACCGTATTCAAAGGTGGTTCACCTATATGGGCATTTTTTGCCATACAAACCATGCAATGTGTATAACACATTATATTTAGAGAAAGTTGTTAAAATGCCAAAGTGCTATGTGGCGATTTTTCTCGATTCGGGAAAGTACAAGCTTGTTCCGCTACCATCTGAGTTTTATCCATTTTACCGAAAATATGTTGGTCACGAACTAGATAGAGACTTTGCTATTTATTTGGGAGAGCACCCTGATTTATCGCTCAGTTTTTCAACTCGGGAGCAAAAATTGAAGTACGAAAAGTGGTTATTAGATAGGTATTCAATAACAAGAAAAAATTACCACTACCTATTGGAAAATTAAGCTAACAAACTGTTTAAGAGTGATTCGCAACGCGTGGCATTTTTACTATGCGTTGGTTTTAGTGTTTAAGGTGGTATGCGGCAGCTTCGGTATTGCGTTGCTCACACCTTAACAGGGCGTTAGCCATACAAGGAATAACTATGAAAATTGAGCTAGATTCGAACCCGAAAATTAGCGACATTGAGGAAATCCGCTCACATCTTAGAAAATACAATGATGAGCACCTCGAAGGCGTAGTTGAGCAACCAGTAGCAATCTATGTTTACAACGATGAACAAGACAAAATAGCAGGTATTACCGCAGAAATTTGGGGTAATTGGCTCCATGTTAAGTTGTTGTGGGTCGCAGAGTCGTTGCGTGGAAGCAACATGGGAACACATCTACTCAAGCAACTTGAAGAACATGCCGCGTCACAAGGTTGCCAATATGCACAGGTCGAGACATTCAGCTTTCAAGCTCGTCCATTTTATGAAAAGAATGGCTATTCGTGCCAAATGACGTTAGAAAACTACCCAGTATCTACAGCCGTACATTACTTGGTCAAAAAATTGCGGTGAGAGTATGGCTAACAAAGCGTTCAAGACGGATTCACAACGCTTTGCATTTTCGGTTTGCTTTGAATTTAGTGTTTACGGCACAATGATTTAGGTTTGGTGGTTATCGTTGTTCACCACTTAACGCGGCGTTAGCTGAAAGGCTGAAATACGTCTTCGGAGAATTATGATTTTATTAAATGATATTTTAAAGCTTGATAATCTAGAAAATGTTAGAATTAGGTTTAACAAAATGTTTGATGGTAACTGGGATCCTTCTAGTTTGTATAAACAAGGAAATACGGAAGAGTTACTAATTGGAAACTACCATAATCGTGGTGGTAAAAAAGTTTATAGAGTTGGTGATAAAGTCTTCGGGTTTATTAAAATCAAAGAGGATCGATGGCTACTTTTTCACGCTGGAGTTGTAACTAAAGATTTGGATGCTATGAGCGGTATGGGTTACGACTTTGAGGTCTTACCTGAGTACGACAAATATTGCGGAAGACTAATCGTTGAGTATAAAAACAGTTCGCAATATATGATTAGACGAGCAAGCAAAGTTATAGAAGACTGTAAAGTATTAGAAATTTTGTCAGATAATTTTGACGACGACTTATTTCCAGGATATGAAAATGTGAAGCTATCATGGGCAAGCCTTGAAAGAGTCATTAAGAAGGAAAGCTGGCAAGTTGCTTTAGAAAATCAAAAGGGTGTTTATCTTATAACTGACACGTTAACAGGGAGAATGTATGTTGGTTCTGCATATGGTCAAGATATGATGCTTGGTCGATGGCGAGACTAT
Organism: Vibrio sp. L85; assembly: GCF_963871815.1. Lineage (NCBI taxonomy): Bacteria > Pseudomonadati > Pseudomonadota > Gammaproteobacteria > Vibrionales > Vibrionaceae > Vibrio > Vibrio sp. L85. The sequence goes on along the minus strand of NZ_CAWMYL010000167.1, from coordinate 2,793 downwards.
GTTAAAACTCTTCATGGTAATAATAAGCAATTAAAACTACTAGAATCGGATTATATTAAAGATAATTTTGAATATTCAATACTGGAAATTTTCAAATCAACAGTGGACGACAAAGTTATCCAACGTAGAGAGTCATGGTGGAAGGATATATTAAAAACACGATCTTTTGGTTATAACTCAAATTAATCACCTAACAAACAATTTAAGAGTGATTCCCAACGCTTGGCATTTTTCATTCCATCGTTGGGTTTTGTGTTTACGGTGGTAAGGTTAGGTTCTGTGGTAGCGTTGCTCACACCTTAATTCGGCGTTAGCAATACAGAGGTATTGGGAAAATAATGAGTAAAATAGATGTAACAAAAGTCCTTGATGGTGTAGAGAAAATCACTTTAGAGGGTAGTGACTGTAAAGTTTTTCGAATGAGTAAAACGACATTTCGACGTTTTAAAGATCATCAATTGTTAGATCTTGCGGGGGTCTATTTGCTATCGTCAACTGACGAGGAAGAGGACAGGATCTATATTGGTGAGGGAGATGATGTGAGAACTAGATTAAAAAGTCATTCATTCTCTAAAAGGTTCTGGAATTATGTTCATATTTTTACTTCAGACAATATGAACATCGCATTTGCGAAAAATATTGAGAACAGCTTTATATTAAAGGCTAAAAGGGCTAGTAGCCACAATGTTACTAACTCTGAAGAGGGAGGCTCAAAGAAATTAGGTTCCCAAGATCTGGAGTACCTAAAAGAGTCGAAAAAACAATTCTTTCAAATTATTGACGCTATTGGACTAACTATTTTTGAAAGTTCACCTAAAACATTGTATTCATGTACCGGAAAAGGCTTTGAAATTCATCTTGCCGAACCTGATTCAATAAATCGCACTGTAAAGGTTAAAAAATGTAGCCAGTTTTCAACACTTCAGGTCGAAAAGTATGATCTAAGAACTGTTTGGGGAATAGAATTAGATAACAACAATATTCTAACTGAAGATGTCATTGTAGATATTGGGAATTCCTCTTTGCCAAATTTGTTTGGAAATATGTACCTAACTAAATTTAAAAACTATAACGGAAAGTCTATTATTTCTCATCTATAAATGTATTGCTAACAAAGCATTTAAGAGTGATTCGCAACGCGTGGCATTTTTACTATGCGTTGATTTTAGTGGTTAAGGTGGCGTGCGGAGGCTTTTGTATTGCGTTGCTCACACCTTAACAGAGCGTTAGATTTTAATTGGAGAAAGTATGTATCGTTCAGAACTACATGACATTTTGAAAGAATCATTGGAGAAGACTAAGTGGACGCGCTCTACGAAAGATGAAGATAACTATCGTCAAGTCTTGTGTTCTGCACTATATAATTACATATCACCTAACAATGTTGAGATTCCTTCGACAAGGTCTGCGCATGGTGACATTAAAATCTTTGGTAGAAGAATCGAACTGAAATATGCAAACAATGACAAAGTAGAAAAATTAGAGAGCTTTTTGAATGATTTTGATTTGCTTCTAGATGACAAAATTGAATTTTCGATTATGGCTATAAGGACTGATGTCGTACATACCGATAATTTCCTTCATAATTGCGTTCGAACTCCAATGCTAAAACCTTCCGGTGCTAATAATCAATTCTGCATGCATCAAAGTAATTTGTCTGGAAAAGCTAAAGTGTCAAAAAAGTATGAATACAAGGGACCGTCGGTGTTTTTGCCTGCTGTTTATCCACATGAAATTCGAAACCTCACTATTCGAGAAGGGCAGGGTAGAAAGTCTACTGCTTATTTATCATTTGAAAATATTAATGCGATAGATCGCTCATCAATAATCCAAATAGATGAAAACTACATTCACTGTGACGTAATTGGCTCTCGTGAAGACGGATTTATTGCTTTCCTATATAAGAAAATGTGCGGTACACAAGTTAGAAATAAAAAAATTTCAGATCGAGTATCAATAGAGTACAAGCCTAATAATCTTGAACTCGCATTGAAGTATTACGTTGATATTGAGGTTAAAAGTAAGAAAGATACATCAGGCAAAAACACTGTTTTAGAATGCGGTGTGCCTCTCTACAAAATCTAACAAAGCATTTAAGAGTGATTCGCAACGCTTGGCATTTTTTATTCCATCGTTGGGTTTTGTGTTTTCGGTGGTATGGTTAAGTTTTGTGGTAGCGTTGCTCACACCTTAATGCGGCGTTAGTACGGGGTTGACATCAAAGGTCATAAGTTTTGGTGTTTATCTGTTTTGGCGCTCGTCTTTACACCTTTCAGTTTGTACCTTTCACGTTCTCTCCGGTGGCACTATATGCGGAGTGTTCGCTTTGATTTCATCGTTTACGGTCTCTAACTCTTAATCTATTTCTTTATTGCTTCTTCTTTTTCGTGGTTTTTACTAAGTCAAAATTGTCTTTCTTTGGTGTTGCCGTTGAAGTGCGAGGAACGAATCCTTTTCTAATTTGAAGTCAGTAAAAGTAGGTGAGTTCAGTACGTTTTTCTTCTAGCCAACTCTCGTATTTCAATCGGGGTAAAGTTTTGTAGCTGCCCGTCTCACTTCAGTGTTCAAAGCCTTTCATATTATGCGACTTTTCAATATCTTGGAGCGCATAAATAGAAGTAGCGCATGTACTAACAAATTGCTTAAGAGTGATTCGTAACGCGTGGCATTTTTACTTTGCGGTGGCTTATGGTGATTAAGGCGCTGTGCGGTAGCTTTTGTATTGCGTTACTCACACCTTAGCAAGGCGTTAGGCAATTGGGAGTTACATTGAACTTAGTCTGTTATCTTTCA
>NZ_CAWMYL010000166.1:0-347 GCF_963871815.1 Vibrio sp. L85 | reverse complement strand
GAATACAGGCGGTAACGGTGTTCAATGGCAGACCATTGCCATTGTGGTTGTGTTGCTGCTGGTTGTGTTCGGTGGATTGGCATTTGCGCTCAAAGGGGGCAAGTGATGCCAATCGTCTATCTGGGAATTGTTGGATTAACCCTTGGCTTTTTGACTGCCAAGGAAATCAACAAATCAGCATGGCTCATTGTGGTGGTGCTTGCGCTGATTATCTGGCTTAAAAGGGGTTGATATGCTGGGTTCATTAACCAGTTTAACGGGTGGCGGTGGTCTGCAAGGCGGTGCGGCTGGTCCATCGGCAGCCAAAAGCAGTAACCAATCTGGGCAATCCATTGGTGGCATCAACA
>NZ_CAWMYL010000165.1:0-832 GCF_963871815.1 Vibrio sp. L85 | reverse complement strand
ACTGTTTAAGAGTGATTCGCAACGCGTGGCATTTTTACTATGCGTTGCTCACCTTAAAAGGCTCGTTAGTTGCCTTATTAATACAGCATGTTCAATTTAATGTACAAGTAGAATAATGGACGCTATACTTGTTCCATTAACTGTACATGTAGAGGTTCTTATGAGAATTGTATCTTTTACTGAAGCTAGAAACGGCCTTAAAGCTGTTTTAGACGGTGTAGTTAATGACGCAGACACAACAGTCATTACACGTCGTGACTCTGAGGATGCTGTGGTTATGTCTTTAGATTACTACAATAGCCTTATGGAGACAGTTCACTTACTACGCTCTCCTCAAAACGTTGAACACTTAAACCGTTCTATAGCACAGTACCGTGCAGGTAAAACAACAGCACAAGAGTTAATTGATGAGTAGTAGTCAACGTTTATTGTCGTGGACTAATGACGCTTGGGGTGACTATCTGTATTGGCAAACTCAAGACAAGAAAACACTCAAACGCATCAACAAACTCATCAATGATACCAAGCGCTCCCCATTTGAGGGCATCGGTAAACCAGAGCAGTTAAAAGAGAACTTGTCTGGTTTTTGGTCTCGTCGTATTGATGACACTAACAGACTTGTTTATGCAGTTGATGATCAAGCGATAACGATAATTTCGTGTCGCTACCACTACTAAATCAGGCTCAGGGATCTGGCATCCAACAAACGACGTTTAAGACGTCAACTTTCTTGTTAAAGGCTTGGTCTATTACCAAGCCTTTTCGTTAGAGGAAACTCATTTAACATAAACACCCCTGATATTAGATGTTAGAAAAATCCTTAGAAAAGCCT
>NZ_CAWMYL010000164.1:0-317 GCF_963871815.1 Vibrio sp. L85 | reverse complement strand
TCAAGAACCAAATACAATGACGTGGTAAAAATGCTCAAGCTAGCGGGCTTTTTAGAAGTTGAGGCTTGCTATTTGGCGCAGCCAGAAGCTGCCGTGCTTCGAGAAGAGCTGCGTGAGCAAGGCGCAAGTGAAAAAGAGATTGAGGCAATTCCTTCGATTAAATCTCAAGCAGCCTATAAATGGTTTACCCATCAGTTTATCGAATTGTTTGGCATTCATTTCCAAGAGAAGATGAAAGAGTCATTGGCATACGCAAAAGAAGCGATGGCAAATAAGAAGCTTTCCAATATCTTTGCCACGTACAGCCCATTCTCAGA
>NZ_CAWMYL010000163.1:0-287 GCF_963871815.1 Vibrio sp. L85 | reverse complement strand
GCTTCTAATTGTTCTGCTACTGTCATGAAACGTTCCTCATGCTCCGGCACTTGCTGGGCTAATGTTCGCATCAAACCTTCTAGATTTGATGTCTCCCCTACTCTCAGCAAATACTCTACTAAACTCTCTAATTGATTCGTTGTTATTAAACGTTCTAATAACAGTGTAACCAGTGTGTCTGTAAAATCCAACAGGTCTCTTTGTCGTACATGCTTTTGCACCAGCTCTAACAGTGCTACTCGTTTATGCCGAATGATTTCATCATCCGGTATCACCGTCACATCCAC
>NZ_CAWMYL010000162.1:0-2091 GCF_963871815.1 Vibrio sp. L85 | reverse complement strand
AATATATTTTTTTGGTTGTATACTCCAAAAGCTTCCAATAAATACGATTTATGATAGGGTTATGAACCATACTCCAAGTATTAAATTCATAATCTTAAGAAGGTACTATGATATTAAATAAAGGCTTATTAGTCGCAATATCCCCATTTACAGCAAGTGCAGCATTCACTACTCAAGAAGCTTCCGGCGTTCTTGGAGTACTTTATCATTAAACATAAGTAAATTTCAGGTTAAACAAGGTAAACTTAAACAGCTACAATGTCACAATGGTTAAACAAAGTAATATCAAGGGTTAGTAATGAAGAAAATATCCGGTTCCACCTGGTATATAAAAATAGTATTTCCGTGTCTATTTTTGGGGTTTTCTTTTCTTTTTATTATTATCTATTTTTCAAATAAACCTGAAACAGTAAACCCCATAATAATAACCCCCATTATTATGGCTGCAATATTTACTCTGTATTGTAAAAGATATATATGGGATTTATATGACGATGTTTATGATGAAGTTGACACTCTTGTTTTTAAAAGAAAAAATGAAACAAAGAGAGTTAATATTATTGATATCGTAAACATAAATTACACTGAAAATGGTCAATATCCAGAAAGAATAATAATTACAATTAAGAACGGCAATGATCCATTACAACACATGGCATTTATACCCCCATTTAGAATTAATAGATTTGGGATAAATCCTATAGTATCTGATTTATTAAATAGAATTAAATAAAACAATGGAGTAACTTAATGAAAAAGACAATATTATCCGCACTTATATTAGGATCTATGCTGCCTACCTATGCGCACAGTTTTGTCTTCTTGCAAAGAGAATCAAACCCTGACGGGTATGCTTATGAATGGAATGACCCACAATATAAAATTGAATTCAAAGATCTGGACATGATTGTATCGGTAAACCAGTTCACTGATACCTTTTTCTTCCGTATTGTACCTCAGGAACATAGACAGGCACATTTATCTAGTTTTTCAGTTTTAATTAAGGGAGAAAATAAATACTTTGAACTTGGTGATAAGTTTAAAATTCAAATTAAGTACCAAGATAAGAAAACCAAGAAGTTCTTAAAGGAAAAGAGATGTAATAGAGGTTTATGCGATAACGTTGACGTAGTTAGTAAAACTTATTCCTTCTTTAGAAACAAACAAACTCGCGCTATAGAATATGATGGCGTGTTAAAAAAACCTCTTGAAAGCTACGCTTATCGGAAAGTTGGTAATGAGGAGTTTCTAGAGCTATTTACTTCAGACCCTTATTATTTAAGTGAATCAAAAACAGTCGGCGGTACTCGGTATTACCCGACTCTGGTTATAACAGCTGTAAATGGTCTTAGTGGTGCTGATAAGGTTCTACAAGGAAACCATTTTGGTAAGAATATGGATTTAATGTGCGCCCGAAGTGCTCCTAGAAGTTCGGCTGTTTGGGATGTCTATAAACCTTCGACGGAGGACTACCTTAGAGATGTACCCGACATAAAACCAGTAGTGCAAGGCGGTATCAGTATTCAGGCTCCAAACTTCGATATCGATGTTGCCGTGACAACCGATTTTAAAGACTTATCATTAAGCGTAGCCCCAGGGTTATCTTTAAATACCGACACTGAGTTTGGAGGTTTTGTTAATGGTTATGCAACTACCAACCTTGATGACGTAACAACAGGAACGTCCACCACCGTATCAGGGGACCTTGGCGTTATTGGGGGTTCTTTGGTATACGATGCTAATAATCGCTTAATTGGTGGTGGGTTGACGTTTGAGGTTGGTGTGCCAGACGCCGATATCTCTGTTAACGAGGGCGTTGAGATAGCTACTACAAAGACAAAATCAAAAACGGACAACAAACGAACGCACCGTCAAACTGAGAGGCGCGGAGGTTACGATAGAAGACACGGAAGAACTAGCCATCACAGAGGCGAGGGTGGACATTCTATAGAGCATTAATCCTGGTTTTAAAAATAAGCCCTGTTATGGGGCTTTATTAGCCAATCCATTTAATACAATAATGATAATGCGAACCAAGTTTTAATGTCAGCGCAAGTTTAAGATGTCACATTCAGTGTAGAATTTGTACCT
>NZ_CAWMYL010000161.1:0-244 GCF_963871815.1 Vibrio sp. L85 | reverse complement strand
GTCATTGTATTTGGTTCTTGAAATCGGTTGACGCCAAATCTGAGAGTGTAGACCTCGAAGTTCATAGTGAGTGATCCCACGTAGTAGTTCGTTACCCTGCTCATCAAACACCGGTTGCTCGTTCTTGCTCTTATCTGCATAGCGCCCAATACGATAACCATCGATGTTCATCGCACAAAACATGGTCGTCACAGTCTGCACGATCGCGACGCGTTGCTTGGCTTGAAGGGTTTTTTGACCGCTT
>NZ_CAWMYL010000160.1:0-602 GCF_963871815.1 Vibrio sp. L85 | reverse complement strand
TAGATGCTTAATGGTAAACAGTAAAACCACTATCAACCCCAAACAGGCACCAACCTTGAACAGTTGCGGTTTAACGCTCGGTTTTGATTGCTGTACTTCTTCTTTGACAGGTTCAGTTGAGAGCATTTGGTCTACCGTAGTCATTTCGGTTGAATCGCTGACGGTCAACGCTTCAACAACGGCAGACTCTTCTTCGACTTGCTCAGGTTGAATAGTTTCATGGCGCGCTGGCAACAGGTCAGCAGACGCTTGCATGTGCTCAGTGCAATAGTCACTCACCGTTTTACTCATTGAGCTATTGCCGCAGCTTGGACACTTGTAATAAAGCAATCCGAGGTTGCGCCCGTTCTTAACCGTTTCGCCCGTATCAATCATCTTGCCTTCTCCCACCATGTGAACGGTAGAGATTCGACTACACACAGGGCATGGCACATAGCCCCGTGTTGGATTCGGTGTTTTACTCATTGGTTTGCGCCTCTTCAATCACGTTAGACATCTGCTTTTGAAGCTGCTTTTTGCGCTCAATACGTATGATACGGTTGGCTTTTGCGACGAGCTTTGCCTTGTCCACCAGTTTAGGATCAAGCCCTAGCTCAGTGAGC
>NZ_CAWMYL010000159.1:0-307 GCF_963871815.1 Vibrio sp. L85 | reverse complement strand
TCACCAAACGGTAACTCGCCCTGTCGTGTCGAGCAGTGAAATTCAAGCCTTGGATGATTTGCAATGCTACCTTCGCGTCCCAGGCAGCAGCTTTATCACTCAACTGGGTTTGCACTTCGATAAGATACGTGATGTCAGTAATGCCTTTATCAAGCGTAATTACACACCTTCACCTGCCATGATGAAGGCATACCAAGAAGCGATTTACTGTGAGTGTGTCGCACCGGGTATCTTCCTGAGTGAAGAAGACCGTAATGCCCTGACCGAACTGCAAGCCAAGCAGTTTGAGACGCCGGAAGAGATGAAG
>NZ_CAWMYL010000158.1:0-40985 GCF_963871815.1 Vibrio sp. L85 | reverse complement strand
TTAAAAAGAAAAGGAGGAAAGAAATCAAGAAAGCAGCAAGCGAAAAGGATTGAGTTGTTAGTCTTAAATATTGCCGAGCACGAGCATGCGGTGAAAAGAATCAATCAGATTGGCCGCAACCACGTTACTGGCTTTCTAAAACGGAACAGTGACTATGCTCTCAGCACCAAGCGAGATTATAACTATGCGATAAGGTACTTCTGGAATACTGTCTTAAATCGGAACAGTGCTCCTCCGGTGTTTGAGTTACATTGATTGTCTTTGGATCAATCATCGGAGCGCTTTCGAACACTACATAGAACTCGGTTACCTACCTTGATCTCACGATTAAATACTTTGTGATCCCAAGAATACTGAACCGAAGCGGGGATCTGATTGGAGTGACCATTGATACTTTTCAATGACATTTGGTCAATCTCAAAAGGGACACCAAGTTTCTTCAAGATTTCTAGCATCACCCCATCCGTGCCACCAGGGTGAGTCGGCATTGGCTTGTTCGTTAAGCTGTTTATTGTGGCTTTAGTGTATAAGCCATACCCTACTCTCATCAATATGCCTTTTTCAATCAGTTGTTTAAGGCTACGACTAATTTGAGAATAGCTGGCACAGCGAGCAAAAATCTGTATTTCACTTCGACTCTAGTTTTCTTTTAAAGAGAGAATGTACGTCAACGACTATTAGTTTGTATGCTGCATACATAAGTAACTAGCAACTCTTGCCTGCGTGAGGGCATCGTTCTTCTCAAAACCAGTTACGCACCTTCAAGTTATGCATCTTTTAGCATTTTAAAAACTCCGTGCTATTGCTAAGTTATTGATTATAAGCTTTATTAGTAAATAAAAGACGGCGCTACGTTGGGTTAAAAAGCAGCTGTTAGTGGTCTAATTAGCGTTATGTAAAATGAGGAAACTTTTTTGAGTCGTATTGGTTTGTTAAGACCACAGTCTTTTGTTTGGTTATTAAATTACATAGGTGTCCCGGCAACACTTTTATATTTTATCTCGATGTGTGTTGTACCTTGGTTCTACGGAGATTGGGAATATGTGCACCAAGTGTGGTTAGATTGGCAAACCTTAAACACAGGTGTTCTAGCGTTTATATCAAGCATTACAGCTTTTAATATTGCCAGTTTTACTGCTGAAATACAGAGAGCGCGAGAATTTGTAGCCGCTAGGGCATTATTACCACAAAAATTAGATTCTCTACTTAGGTACGTTGATAGTAGTGCAGAAGTTTTACAACAGGCTAATTTCTATCAGAAAGCGAGACAAGCCAGAGAGCAGATAAGCCCGCCAGAGCTCAATACTAGTGATTTGACGACCATTCAAGAGTGTATTCGATACGCTACTCCCGAGGTTGCAAAATACTTGGCAAATATTCTAAATCAATTGCAAGTACATAGCTCTAGGCTTGACTGGGTTTGTAGACGAAACGATAACAATCAGAGGTTTTACAATACGCTCTATTACGAGCTTGCTGTGCTAAGGAATAATATAACAAACCTATTCCCTTTAGCTCGAGGTGAAGACGACAAAATTAACACCGCTTGCAATAAAGGTGCGATTGACTTTGCGCTGCATATACTCAACATTCGTTATGAGTTTGTTGATGGGCTAGAGGACTATGTATCTGAAAGATTGGGGAAAATTTCACATAACAAAGCGTTTAAGAGTGATTCGTAACGCGTGGCATTTTTACTATGCGTTGGTTTTAGTGTTTAAGGCGTAATGCGGAGGCTTTTGTATTGCGTTACTCACACCTTAACGCGGCGTTATGTGAAAATTCTCCTGAAGCCGTTGTTAGCTCTAAGTAAAGGTATTAGATAGTGAAAGATATAATGCTCAAATTAGCGTACTTCACGCAGCATATAACTTTGAATAAAAATGATTACGAATACATAGGGGAAGACGAGCTTAGCGTTGTCTTTCGCTACAATAATAGTGTCCTTTGCCGCCCCTATATTTATTTTCGACCAGTAAATATTAGTAGTGCTTTGAACGAACATGAATTTACAGAGACTATGTTCGAATGCTATGAGGGGAATGTTGAAATTGTCTCTCAAACTTTTACCGAGTTTGAAGACAGATTTCAGATAGTTACACGCTATGGTATGGTTCTTGGCGATACTAATGGTGAGTTTTAGGGGTGTGAGTTTACTTATAGGCAAGATAACGACAACATTTTTAAGTACCAAGTCGAAAACTCCATAGCGCCTGAAGATGAATGTTGCACACCTTTGAACCCTCTAAAACTCTCAGTAAATGGAACGTTAGAGTGTGAGGTTGTGGAAGAGCCTTTAGTAGGCTCTTTTCTCTGCCCAAATTAATTTTCACATAACAAACTGTTTAAGAGTGATTCGCAACGCGTGGCATTTTTGCTATGCGTTGGTTTTAGTGTTTAAGGTGGTATGCGGCAACTTCGGTATTGCGTTGCTCACACCTTAACAGGGCGTTAGAAGTTACAAGGAGATTAGATGGACAAGTTACAACAAGAGATAGAAAGTTGGTCTTGGTTAGAAGGTATAGATCATGGTTTGGATGGATATGAGCAACTTAACCAAATAGGACTTAAACTCAATAGAGAGCTACAAAAAGCTAGTCCATCAGACAGCAAACTACAGACTTTTGAAGAAAAAATAGAAGAACTAAGCCAAGAACGAAAAATATTCTTATCTCAAAGTGTAACTGGTCGCTTCATCAACAGTATTGAGGATAAAGCTGTTGCAGTTAGTTGTTTACGCACGCTTTTGAACCAACAAGACTCTGACATTGAGGGTATTGTTACAGCAATTTTATATAAAAAGGGATTACGAAAGAAATTATTGCCGGAAAAGCAGCAATTTCTAGATTTGATGTCAGAAATCAGAATACAGGCTAAAAAGCAACAAGAGTCTTTGGAAAGTGAGTCTATTGCTCTAGAGAAACGAGCCCGAGAATCTGAACAATTAGTCATCAGCTTAGATGACAGAGTAAAAAAAGCTATTCAAGAGGCTGAAGAAAACAAGGATACATTTGTTGAACGGGTTGAAACTGACTTACAGGAAACTATCAACCTCAATTCCAAAAGGTACGAAAGTCAGATTGAAGAACTAAACACTAAACTGGAGTCTGAAAAACAGAAAGCTAAAGAAAAAATATCCAATTTTGTTGAGTCATACAAAAGTGAAATCCAACTCAAAGCACCTGTTTCATATTGGGAAGATAATAAAAAGTTCCACAGGAAACGAGCAAAATACTTTGGTATTGCATCTTTAATTATCGCTCCGTTCATTTTTGCTTTAATAACGTGGGTTGGTTGGGAAGTTCTTTCTACGGACTCAATTGTTTGGGGGAAGATCGGAGTTATTGTATTTGCGACATCTTTAGCTGTATGGCTCATAAGAATTTTGGTAAGAATGTATCTTAGTCATAATCATCTTGAATTAAGTTCGCAGGAAAGAATTATAATGACTAAATCTTACCTAGCTCTCCTAAGTGAGGGAGGCGCTTCTTCTCCTGAAGAAAGGCAGTTAGTTCTACAATCAATATTCAAGCCTTCGGCAACAGGTATCATCTCAGATGATGCGGCACCACCAAGTGTTATTGAACTGATAAACCGAACGACCTCAAGATAGTAACTTCTAACAAATTGTTCAAGAGTGATTCGGCACGCGTGGCGTTTTTACTATGCGTTGGTTTTTGTGGTTAAGGTGTTATGCAGAAGCATCGGTATTGCGTGCCTCACACCTTAACAAGGCGTTAAATTTTAGAGGAAAATATGAAGTACAAAGTTGTAGTCCACATGGCATCAGATTTAGATGAGGGTTCCTTTGATAGCGCAGAAGAAAGATTCCAAAGTGCTTTAGGTTGCTCAAAAGGTGCTATAGAGTCGATTTTTTATGATCACCATGTCCAAGTAAACTTAGAATCCAATGTTATAACTATCGAATTTGAGCAATCAAGTGAAGTTAATGAGCAGCAGTTAAAGGAAATGATAAAGCCTGCATTTTGTGAAACATCAGGTCATAAGTTCCCAGAATTTCAAGTAATTGATGTGAATAAAATTTAACAAACGCTTTAAGACGGATTCGCAACGCGTGGCATTTTTACCATGCGTTGATTTTTGTGATCATGGTGTTGTGCGGAAACATCGTATTGCGTTGCTCACCACTTAAGCGGGCGTTAACTTTATAGGTAAGACATGTCGAAAAGTAATAAAAAAACAGGTCGTAATGAGCTTTGTCCTTGCGGGTCTGGTAAAAAGTTTAAGTATTGTCACTATGGTTATGATAGAGACATACCGGTAGCCCCTGAGAACAACCCATTAGGGTTGAACAAACAAGGGCAAGAGCTGAGTAATTTAATATTTTCGTTGATAGCAAATGAAAATTTACCACTATTTGAATTTTGTCTCGAGAGTGGAATTTACTATTTTCAAGGAATGTCTATCGATGCTCACATAAAGAAATTAGAGGCATTGCGAGCTGGTAACCTAGATACAGACGCCCTATTTGAATCTTGGAAAGATGGTTACTCTAGAGAATACTTGGAAAGGATGTTGAAGAATGATCAAAATAGAGAAGGTTTTTTAGGTAAAAACAAAGACGCTGTATCTCAAATTATAGAAGCACACTTCTCTGGTTTGTACACTCTAACTATCCCTACGTGTTTTGCTTTGATCGAGGGAATATTCAGAGATTATGGTAATGTTTCTTTCGACCGGAACAATAGTCCTGTATATAGAATTGACTCAAAAGGTTTGAAGGAAGGCATGTTATATGGTGATTTAGATGCAATTAAGTACTTTTGTAAATTCTTAAACAAGATTATGTCTGGTAAGTCGGAGGTTGGTGATTTTCACCGAAACACGGTTATGCATGGCGTAAGCAAGGACTACTCAGTGCACGACAATTCTTTATTACTCATTATGACATTATTCGAATTTGCACGGCTAGAAGGGTTAAGTGATATGTGGCCTCCAAGTTATTCACAAATTGGAGATGACTGGTATTGCAACGGATATAAAATTGAAATGCGTTCTGATATATAAAGTTAACAAACAATTTAAGAGTGATTCAGCACGCTTGGCATTTTTGGTTTGGGTTGAGTTCAGTGATTACGGTGGTCAAATTGAGTGGTGTGGTCGCGTGCTTCACACCTTAATTGGGCGTTATGTGCTTTCGGAGAAAACGATGAATAAGCGTCTAATCATCATATTAGCTAGCCTTTCATTTGGTGCTTTTGCTGAAGAAGAGTCCATTGACTGTAATAATGCGATGACCACAATTGAGATAAACCAATGTGCCACTATTGAATTAGAGTCAGCACAAGTTAAATTAAACAAATATCTAAACACTAGCTTTGAGCACAACTCTCATGACCCAGAACTGATCGCAGCAATTAAGCTCGCTCAACAGGATTGGCAAGCATATATGTCCTCTCACTGTGATTCGGTTTATACGCAATGGCGTGATGGAACTATTCGTGGAATTATGGCGATATCGTGCAAAACTAAGTTAACTAAGCAAAGAACGCACGAGTTATGGGAAAACTTTTTAACTTATATGGACAGTACACCACCAGTTTTACCGGAGCCAAGTGTAGAGTAGGTTTCAACCACGCACATAACAAACTGTTCAAGAGGGATTCGCAACGCATGGAATTTTCACTATGCGTTGGTTTTAGTGTTTAAGGTGGTATGTAGCGGCTTTGGTATTGCGTTGCTCACCCCTTAGCAGGGCGTTAGGCTTTTGGAGAAATAATCAACATGGTTAAAAAGGGTATGCTTCTTCAGCTATTGGATGAACTCCGAAAGCTTGAGGAAAAAGGTAGTGAATTTACAGCTAAAGAAGTGGCGGAATCAGTCGGTTATAGTGTTAGCTCTGTAAACAAATACTTCAACGAAAAGCTCAAGGGCGAGTACATCGTTAAAGTGAGTCGTTCTCTATGGAAATGCAGCGGTATTAATAAACTCTCTAATGACGAGTTTTTCAGGCTCATGTCCCAGAGTTTGAATACACAGTCCAAATCACCTGATGAAATTCTCTCGGATCAACTGATAAAAAGAAGTCATGATGCTTTTACGTTAGCGCTTGAAGTTTATAACCGTCCAACACTGGGGAACCGAGTTGAAGCATTTACCATTATGATGGTAAATGCATGGGAACTCATGCTTAAGTCGGAACTAGCTAAACGAGACGGTGCATCAAGTATTTTTAAAGAGGGTGATTTCAGCATTAGCATTCGTGAAGCTATGTGTAAGCTGCTCGAGTCATCCGACAATGTGGCTAAAAACTTGGAAACGCTGATTGATCTTAGAGACCATGCGATTCATCTGCTAATACCAGAGTTACAACCTCAATTATCTCGTTTGTTCCAAGCAACAGTACTGAATTATCAAAAACGCTATAAAGCGCTAATGGGCAATAGCCCATTAGCGGGTCAAAGCGTTGGTTTACTGAGTCTTATTGTCGATGGCTGTGAACCTGAAGTCGCAGTAATCAAAGAAACTTATGGTGAGTTAACCGCAACTCAAGTGAGAAGCTTTCTGGGCAAATTTACAGAAATGGCACGAGAATGTGACTCTGATGAATTTTCGATTTCTGTAGACTACAAGTTAGCGTTAACCAAAAAGTCTTCAGAGAGTGACTTATCTTTGTCACTGAGTGATGGTGGTGAGAAAGCAATTATCATCCGCGAAACTAAAGATCCAGATGTTACCCACCCATACCATCAGAACACAGCAATCGCAGAAATTAACGTTCGACAAACACTCTTTAAAATTACAAGTTATTCTTTTCAAGCTGTTGTAAAGAAGAACAAAACTCAGAAAGCCAAGCGCTCTAACTATCACTATGAGTTAGATGGGCGTCACAGGTACTCTGAGGCTTTCATTGAATGGTTTGTGAATAATCTTAACCAGAAAAATTGGCTGGACGGTGCATTAAAAAGTCACCGGAACCGTCGAAAAAAAGCCTAACAATCTGTTTAAGAGTGATTCGCAACGCTTGGCATTTTTGCTATACGTTGCGTTTAGTGTTTAAGGTGGCATGCGGAGGCATCGGTGTTGCGTTGCTCACACCTTAACAGGGCGTTAGGGATACTCGGGAAATGAGGGAAAATGATACTTTATCAAAACTATGCCAAAGAGATCATGAGTAAACTAGGTCGCTTAAATGAACTAGTAAAACATGCTCCGTCCGTTGGAACATATCATGAGAATTTGATAGCAAACTATTTATCAAATTTTCTTTCCAAGCGCTTTTCGGTGAAAACTGGCTTTGTCTACAATCCTAAAACTCAGGAAGTTAGCCCACAAATAGATATCTTGATCATTGATGAAAATGTACCTTCAGCTTATCTGTTTCAAGATGGGAATTTTGCTGTTGTTGTGCCAAACGCTGTAGTAAGCGCTATCGAAGTTAAAACGGTGCTGAATAAATCGTCATTTGATGACATCGTTAAAAAATCAATTCAGTATCGAAAATCAACCCCCCAAGGTTTTAACCTATTCGCTCTTTGTTTTCGTAGCAGCACAAAAAATATGGATACAGTTGCTGATTGGTGTAAATCTTACGGAATGGATGACAATTTTTTAAACTATCCTCATAAAATATTGGCGCTTGATAGTTTTATCCTCGATTTGCTGCTCGAGCCTGTAGCCAAACCATTCGGACTTTATGTTACAACGTGTAATGACTGTGTTGAATCTAAGGAAGAAGCAATACTAACTCAATTCCTATTTTGTATTATGAAGCAGTGCGAGCTGAAAGCTGGTATACATACTGCCGATACGATCAATACCATATTCGCAGGTGATTTCGACAAACTTTATTTCTTACATCACCAAGCCTTTAGATTGGGTATCGGGAAAATTCCAATGCTGGAACTTAATCATGTTGATGGTAAAAACATCTTTAGGAGATCAGAGGCTACGTAGCCCTAACAAACTGTTTAAGAGTGATTCGCAACGCGTGGCATTTTTACTATGCGTTGGTTTTAGTGTTTAAGGTGGTATGCAGGAGCATTGGTATTGCGTTGCTCATACCTTAACAGGGCGTTATAAGCCACAATTAAATTTACACGTTAGGTGTTAGTATGGTTATTGATATACCAAGTAAAAAAGACTTCCATGAAATGGGAGAATCGTTGATTCAATCTGCGTGGGAAAGCTTGGTTCACCTCTTGAAAGAGTATGATGAATATGCTGGCTTTGATGAGGGCGGGGATTTTGAATTCAGATACTTTAAATATTCCAAACCCAAGCTAATGTCTGCGTTTACACTTGTTCAACAGGCGGTGGAGTTTTTTCTTAAAGGTAATATCGCTGGAGTTTCCCCGTATATACTCATTGCTAATGATGGAAAAAATTGGCCGAAGAAAGCCGATAAGTCGGATATAAGCTTTCTGGAGTTTCGTACTTTAGATGCCCAAGATCTCATCAAAATCCACAATACATTTTGTTCAGATCGGCTAGATGAGTCGTTTACAACTTGGTTTAATCAGATGCGCTCTGTTCGAAACAAAGTTATGCACTCAGTGAATGAAAAAAGTACAATATCCCCATTAGATTTGGCAAAAGAAATTCTAACAGCTCACGAATACTTTTTTGGCAAGCAACAATGGATAAAAGCTCGTTTCAATTATCACGCTAAGCAACCTAGCAATGATCTAAATATTGTTGGAGAACTCGAATCAGAGGGGTATCGTTATTTTGAAATACATGAAGAATTGTCAATAGTAATCAGCTCACTTAAACCATCTTTGGTAAAGCAGTTTTTCGGCTTTAACCCTAAATCCCGAAGTATTGAATGCTATTTTTGCGAGGACTGGTTTCGAAAAATCTACTTTTACGAAGATACTCATTGGAAAAGGCATAATATTGATACGATGATTCAGTCTAGTGCAGATAAGTCACATTACGAGTGTTTTGTCTGCGGTACTAGCCTAGATGTCTTAGTGGCAAGTTGTGTCGAATGCAGGCAAGTTAAACTGGATAAGAATACCAGCCGTTGTGTTTGGTGCGAAGAGTAGCTTATAACAAACAATTTAAGAGAGATTCGCAACGCTTGGCATTTTTACTATGCGTTGCGTTTAGTGTTTATGGTGGTATGCGGCGGCATTGGTATTGCGTTGCACACACCTTAACAGGGCGTTATGCCACAATGTGCTCCTTGTTTACTATTTTTGTATTTAAATATGACTAGAAACTACGTCATAGAAATCAGAGAAAAATACGGCAACAATGCATGCCTACACCAACTTTCAGTTTAGTCGCTCAAAATTGAACTGATTAAACCGAACCTGACCGATTAAGACATGTAAAACTCTAAGTGATTCTGAGAGTTCTTAACCCGAGAACTCATATCGACTCAATAAATAGGAGTTTTAAAATGATTCAAAACGATAGCTTAGTCCTCGATCCAGAGAGCACCCGCCCATTTATATCGGATAAAGAAATTCGAGAGCTTTATGGTATTAGCCCCAGCACTCTATGGAGATGGACACAGAACAATGGTTTTCCAGCCTCTATTGAGGGGATGAGAGGACGACGCTCTTACAAAGAGGTCGTCGCATGGTCTCAGAAAAACAACCTAATATAACTTCTTGGTCAAGGGTTCATATCGAGTAAGACGGAGCACCAATTCTCGTAAGCTACTCTTTGCTCCTCCAAATATTCATAGTCCAAGTAGTGACTTTGTACTCCGGTATGAACCTTGTGTCCCAGCATCGCTTCGGCGACATTGTACCCTACCCCTTGGGACTCCCAGATATTTCTCGCAGTTCTACGCATGTCATGATTTGTCGTTCTTGGATATCCCATGGACGCCATTGCATCACCTAACTTTGCACCAAAATTTGTTGGAGAATTATCCGACATAGCTTGGTCTTTTTCTGTATTCACTGGAGGAAACATAATCTCGTGTTTCGGCCAAATTAGAAATTGCTCTTTGATAACTTTTGCTGCAAGTTCTGGTATTGGACGACGGATTGCGCCCCCACCACTCTTCCTAATTTTGTTGTGCTCTTCAGGAACTGTCCATACATTAGCTTTGAGATCAAAATCACTTTTCTTAGCCATCCTCAACTCGATACTACGACATGCGAAAATCGCTAACAGTCTTAAAAAGTTCTTGTTACTCTCATGAATAGAGACAGAAGCAATTGTTTTCCACAAAACAGGGACTGCATTGATATCTTGTTTTGCTCTTCTGACACTTGTAGGAGAACCTACATCTACTTTCTTTAACTCAGCAAGCGCATTGTATTTAAGCAGTCCATGACGGACGGCATACCCCAACACACTTTTAATTCGTGTCATTAAGTTTGCTGAATGCTTTGGGCTGACTCTCTCCTTCGCTTTCTTAAAGATAGGCATATAGTCAAATAGTTCTAATTGATGTGCCGGATAGGAGCCTATATAAGGGCTAATGTCAGTATCGAACATCTTTTTTAGTGCTTTCCAATGCAAAACGTTCTCTCTTGCATGGTTCTCCACCCAGTAATCAACGAGATCATCTAAAGTATGAGGTCGAGTCTTCTCTAATGATGAAACACCGGAGCGGGGGTCAACACCAATAGCAACTAGCTCGGCTCTTTTATCTCGCTCTCTTAACGCATCTCGTATTTTTAAGCTTGGATACTCACCCAATTTCATTTTGATAGGTCTACCCAGAAAGTTAACACGATAGATCCATGTAATCTTTCCCTTGGGGCTAATGCGTACACCTAAACCGTCTCGGTAAGTAATCTCACTCTTACCTGAATAAGGCTTACCCACGGCAGCCCGAAGCCATGCATCACTGATAGTCATATCTGAGCCTCATACCCGAATCTTAATTAAATTTGGTACAACGCTACAAAGAGTGCAAATGAAAATAGCTAAACGAATATAGAGTTTCATGAAATCACATCGCTTCGAATTCATAGTTAAACTGCTAATTACATTAGTTTTATTCTGTATTTACTGAAATTAAGTGAACTGTAGTGAGAAACCTTGAATAACTGCAATATGCAACAAAGACCGCACACCAAGCAACACATGTTATTCAAATTAGAAGATATTTCGAAAGTTGATGACGGTCGCTCGGTAACACGAATACCGGACCTTCATCAGAACGAGGATTGTACCTAGCTCACATTTAGAATGCAAAGAGCGATTTCAAAATGTCATCTAAACTTCATTACTACCAATTCAACACTAAGCCCAAATTGTATAATTATTGCAATTGAACAGCATTCAAAACATGAAGACACTATAGTTAATTTATTGAGTAATCTCATTTTAGGCTTTCATCATGATGGATTTAAGATGGCAACCTACTCTTTTGAGTTGCGCCTTGTTTCTAAGTACCCCAGCGTTCAGCGCATCCGATTTGTATGGTCCACTGCGCTCTTATGCGCAATCTCCAATACAAGTGGTCAGTCATACTAACGTACTTCGCTCTGGGTATAGTCTTCCCTCCGGCTACGTTGAAGCATATGGTTCGGGCACCATCGCAAGTGTCTGGGCTCACACGAGCGATTATTCTCTCGATTACTATCACAACCAACTTGAACTCGGTGGAAAATGGCAAATCAACGACCAGTGGCAATGGGAACTGAACTATCGTTGGGTCTTTGCTGCAGACAACCATTTAGATGGACTGACCGAAAGCTTTCACGACCTATTTGGTATCGGACAAAATGGGCGAGATGAAGTCGACAAGAACCGCTTTTATATGTCGATGCCCGAGTACGACATTTTAATAGAGGATTTTGAAGGTGAAACACTGGCAAACAACCTCTCAACGTATATCCAATACCAAATAATACAAAATGAACATCATGGTTTATCTGTCGGTGGTAGTCTCTACTATAACGATGTCGCTCACGGCTCCTTTAAAGGAAGCAGTTTTGAGCAAGGAGTACAAATTAACTACAGCTACCGACTCAATGCAGCCAATGTATTCTATTCCATGGCGGGGATGACGTTTCGAAATAGTGATCGAGCGCTTGTTGACTTCCCATACCGGCACAACACGGCAGCGCTTGCAGGCGGATATCGTTATGCGTTAAACAACAATCACCACTTTATCCTTGAATATCATTGGTATCAGGGCTCCACTGAAGGTCCAAGCGAGTTTGCTGACGCATCGAATGAGTTTGTTATTGGTTATCGCTATTTGATGGAGAACTCTGCCATTGAAATCATGGCGATTGAGAATGCGAGAAACATGGATAACAGTACCGATATCGCCTTCACTTTTGGATATCGGTACCTATTCGTTCCAGAAACGGAAAGTTAGATGTTTACAGATCCAATGTCGGCGCAACTGCTGCCGCAACTTCTGAATCAGAAGCTCCAATCGGTAACGAGAAAGAACGGTATTGATCGCCTGACATACTAAATGAACGGTCGATCTCTGCTAAACAGTGGATAATCCCACCATCTAGGATAAATGAGAGTTCGATCTCTTTAGTTGACACAAAACCGTTATTACGAAATTCCAGTTCTTGATAGATACCCGAGCGTGAAGAGAACGTATTGCCACGCAAGAAGCCTTTCTCGACATCCGCTTTCACCATAGTAAAACCCGCTTGTTCGATGGCTTGGATTACACGCGAAGCGACTGGTAACGGCTTAACCTCGATGTAATCTCTATCACGCGGGTCAATCGCAAAGCCAATATCTAGCGTAGTTTCTACCCAAACATGGCATTGATTTTTCTGTGCACTCACAGCTGTGATTGGTGTTTCGTCATGAAGTTTGAGCTCGAATGGCACTTGTTTTTCTTCATTCGGTTGAATGACAAACGGTTCGACCGCTTTAAGTTGGTCTATCGTGAAAGTTTGGTAACTGATACTGTCATCCACTTCCACTTTCATTTCGGTGTTGAGCTTGATGGTAATGGCATCAATTTGTTGCTCTACGTCACCACCTTTGATTTGAACATGACCGCGCAGTGTTGCCCCTTGGTACACGCTCATTTCATCTAAGATCGTATCGACTTTAGCTGAGCCGATCCCAAGCGACGCTTTGAGTTTTTTAAACATGCGATTCCTTTGTGACTGTCTATTTTCATTGTTTTGATAAGTCTCTGTTTACACAACTGCAGAAACTCCTGCAAGTAATAGACGACAAGAATGCGGACTAATTCCTTTTATCACTGCACAAAATAGGTATGTTTGTTTGCAATTTGTCCATAGATTACGCACTATTTGTATAGTCAATTAAAAGGAAATCTTTATGTCTGCGCCACTCTACATGCAAATCAAGCAATTCATCCTCGATAAAATTGACTCGGGAGAGTGGATAGTTGGGCATCGTATTGCGACAGAGATCGAGTTGACTGAGCAGTTTGGTGTGAGTCGAATGACCGTCAACAAAGCCATTCGGGACTTAGTCAACGAGGGGAAACTGCAACGTCGCCCTCGCCTTGGGACTTTTGTTTGTGATCCGGCGGAGAAGTCAGAATCGCCCCTTTTAGACATTCGTAATATTGCCGATGAAATCAGTAATCGCGGACGAGAACACCGCAGCGCAGTGTTACAACAAGTCGCTATAAAAGCCGATGACGCTATTGCAACCAAGCTTGGCGTGATGTTAGGCACAACAGTATTTTATAGTGAAATCATACACTTTGAAGATAACAACCCGATTCAACTTGAATTGCGTTGGGTCAACAGCCAATATGCGCCAAATTATCTACAACAAGACTTCACTTGTAAGACGCCAAACCAATACCTATCAGACAATTGTCCACTGAGCGCCATAGAGCATACGGTCGAAGCGATTATACCGGATGGACGCGTTAAGCAAGACCTGAAAATGCAAGCCAATGAACCGTGCTTACTCCTCAATCGCCGGACTTGGAGCCAAGATAAACTGGTCAGTACAGCCCTTCTGTATCACCCTGGTAACAAGTACAAATTAAGCTCTAAGATCCTGTTATAAACTGGACGTTACTTCTTCGTTTCGATCACATTTCCGCAACATTAGCCTTGTCAGTGATGCTTTTTTCTCCTATTTATTTGTATATACATTTAAAGAATACGAATTGAAAGGAACGACAAGAATGGATCTGTTGATTGAGAACGCCCGTTTAGTCACGATGCAAGAAGGAGAACATGGTTACCTGCCTTCTCCTCCTGCCCGCGTTGGCATTCGTTCGGGAAAAATCGTTGCCATCAGTACCACAGAAAAAGGCAAAGACAGTGCACAAACCGAATCCATTCTGAATCCAGATCATTACGAACAAACGCTTGACCTTCAAAACAGGTTGTTACTGCCAGGGTTAATAGATTGCCACACCCACCTCGTATACGCGGGTAATCGAGCCAACGAATTTGAAATGCGCCTCAATGATGTGCCTTACGAAACAATCGCCAAGCAAGGCGGCGGTATTCTCTCTACCGTTTATGCCACACGAACCGCAACTAAAGAACAACTAATTGAGCTCGCTTTGCCACGCCTTGACGGTTTGATTGCAAGCGGCGTCACGTCGATTGAAGTCAAATCCGGTTATGGATTAACTCTGGATGATGAAATAAAAATGCTACGTGCAGCCAAAGCCTTGGAACATGAACGTAAGGTTAAGATCACAACCACCTTACTCGCTGCTCATGCGCTTCCTCCAGAATATAAAGATTGCGCTGACGACTATATTCAGCATATTTGTGACGACATTATTCCTCTTGTCGCTCAAGAAAATCTCGCCACCAGCGTCGATGTGTTTTGCGAATCGATAGGCTTTAACTTAGAGCAAACCGAACGCGTCTTTCAATCGGCTACCCAACACGGGTTAAGAGTGAAAGGCCATACTGAGCAGCTTTCTATGCTTGGCGGTACCGCTTTAACCGCTCAATACAATGGTCTGTCTGCCGATCACATCGAATACCTAGATGAACAAGGCGTAATCGCTTTAGCCAACTCTCCAACGGTTGCGACGCTGCTCCCCGGCGCGTATTACTTCCTACGTGAAACCCAATTACCACCGATTGATTTACTCAGAGAACACAAGGTTCCAATGGCGATTGCAACAGACATCAACCCAGGAACATCCCCGTTTGCCGATTTAACCTTGATGATGAACATGGCATGCACACTTTTCCGTTTAACACCACAAGAGGCATTGCGTGGTGTTACGCAAAACGCTGCAAAAGCATTGGGTTACGGAGAATCTCGTGGCGTCATTGATATTGGCTGTGACGCCGATTTCTCCATCTGGGATATCGAGCATCCAGCAGACCTCAGCTATCAAGTCGGTGCAAAACGCTTAGTAGGTCGTATAGTGAATGGTGAATACGTTTCCCACGGAGGGCATTAAAATGTCTCAATCCGATGTAAATCACCCACCCTTTCACTGGCAAGGTCGTCACGATGCCGAAGATGGAGAACAAGGAAAGCGTGTCCACCACGTGATCAAAAATATCTCCACCGAAGAACTACCACATTTAAGCGAAGGCGTTTCAATACTTGGCTTTGCTACCGACGCAGGTGTGGCGCGCAACAAAGGTCGCATTGGTGCGAAGAAGTCACCAGATTTAATCCGTCGTGCCTTAGCCAATCTTGCATGGCATCAGGACGCGCCACTTTACGATATAGGTACCATCGTTTGTGAAGACGATTTACTAGAGTCGAGTCAGAATCTGTGCGCGCATACTATTGCTCAAGTCCTACCCTATAGCCCTGTCGTCGTCTTGGGTGGAGGGCACGAAATTGCGTGGGCTTCATTTTCTGGACTGGCCAAATACTTCAAAACCCATCACCCAGATAAGCAGCCAAAAATCGGTATCATCAATTTCGATGCACACTTTGACTTACGCGCTTTTGAAAGCCCCATTGCAGAGGTAAAGCCAAGTTCTGGTACACCATTCAATCAGATCCATCATTTTTGTCAGCGTAACGATTGGGCATTTCATTACGCCTGCATAGGTGTCAGCCGCAGCAGCAATACTCAGGCTCTTTTTCAAAAAGCAGATCAACTCAACGTCTGGTACGTGGAGGATAATCAGCTTTGTTACATGAACCACAGCTATCATTTAACCCAGCTCCAGCACTTTATCGATGACTGTGATTATCTCTATCTGACGATTGATTTGGACGTATTTCCAGCGGCAACTGCACCTGGGGTAAGCGCGCCAGCAGCGAGAGGCGTGAGCTACGACATCCTTGCACCGTTTCTCGATCGAATACTGCATTACAAGAACAAACTCATGTTGGCAGACATTGCAGAGTACAACCCCACTTATGACGTCGATAGCCAAACGGCTCGATTGGCAGCACGTCTGTGCTGGGATATTGCCAATGCCATGGCAGAGAAAGACCATAAACCCAAATAACCGAATTCAATAACACTTAACTCGAATAATGGTTAGTTCTCATGCCAAGTTATTTGAGGAGAAGTAGCCAAGCAGAGACTTGGATATAAACGTGAAACTAAAGGAGTCTTAAAATGACACAGCGCCAGGGACAAGATCCACGACTTGATACAAGCAGAACAATTCGTGCTCCACACGGTACACAACTGCGCGCCAAATCTTGGCTGACGGAAGCGCCACTTCGTATGCTGATGAACAACCTTGATCCAGATGTAGCCGAGCACCCTCACTCGCTTGTAGTTTATGGTGGCATTGGTCGAGCAGCACGAAATTGGGAATGCTTCGATAAGATTGTTGAAGTGTTAGAAAGACTCGACGATGACCAAACTTTACTCGTCCAATCAGGCAAACCTGTCGGCGTTTTTCCGACGCATAAAAACGCGCCGCGCGTGCTGATTGCGAACTCAAACTTAGTGCCACATTGGGCGAATTGGGAACACTTCAATGAGCTCGATAAAGAAGGCTTGATGATGTACGGTCAAATGACCGCAGGCAGCTGGATTTACATTGGCTCACAAGGCATTGTTCAAGGTACTTATGAAACCTTTGTGTCTGTGGCGAAAAAGCACTTTAAGGGTGATGCCAAAGGTCGCTGGATCTTAACTGGGGGCCTTGGTGGCATGGGTGGTGCTCAACCTCTTGCTGGCACCATGGCTGGCTTTTCCATGATTGCGGTCGAGTGTGACGAATCACGCATCGATTACCGCCTACGTACCGGTTATGTTGATAAAAAAGCAACGTCTTTGGATGAGGCACTAGCGATGATCAAAGAATCTGACGCACCAATTTCAGTTGGTCTACTGGGCAATGCAGCAGATATCTTCCCAGAGCTTGTAGAACGTAACATCACACCAGACGTAGTAACAGACCAAACCTCTGCGCACGATCCATTGAATGGTTACTTACCTCAAGGTTGGAGCATGTCACATGCAGCAGACATGCGTTTACAAGATGAAGCGAGCGTAGTTAAAGCAGCCAAACAGTCGATGGCGATTCAAGTGAAAGCTATGTTGGAGCTTCAAAACCGAGGCGCTGCAACGCTCGATTACGGAAATAACATCCGTCAAATGGCTTTAGAAGAAGGCATTGAGAACGCGTTTGACTTCCCTGGCTTTGTACCGGCTTACATTCGCCCGTTATTCTGTGAAGGCATCGGACCGTTCCGCTGGGCAGCATTATCTGGAGACCCAGAGGACATCTACAAAACCGACCAAAAAGTGAAAGAGCTGATCCCGGATAACCCACATCTACACAACTGGCTAGACATGGCACGCGAACGCATTCAGTTCCAAGGTCTACCAGCACGTATCTGCTGGGTTGGTTTGAAAGATCGAGAACGTTTAGGTCAAGCCTTTAATGAAATGGTGAAAAACGGTGAGCTCAAAGCCCCTGTCGTCATTGGTCGTGACCATCTAGACTCAGGGTCTGTAGCAAGCCCGAACCGTGAAACCGAAGGAATGATAGATGGCTCAGACGCCGTTTCAGACTGGCCACTACTAAACGCATTGCTGAATACCGCAGGGGGTGCGACATGGGTATCTCTTCACCATGGTGGTGGCGTAGGTATGGGCTTCTCACAACACTCTGGCATGGTGATTTGTTGTGACGGCAGTGATGACGCGTCGGAGCGCATTGCACGTGTTCTACATAATGACCCAGCAACGGGGGTTATGCGTCACGCTGATGCAGGATACGACATCGCAAAACAATGTGCAGCTGAGCAAAAACTGGATTTACCAATGCTCAATGAAGAACTGAAAAAGCTGAAGTAAGGATGAAAGACATGCTCAATTTAACGCTAAAGCCAGGTCATATTAGCTTAAACGAACTACGCCAAGTGAGCCGCTCACCCGTAAACCTTACTCTGGATCCAAACGCGATTCCAGCAATAGAAGAAAGCACTCAAGTGGTCGATCGAGTGATTGCAGAAGACCGGACGGTTTACGGCATTAACACCGGCTTCGGTTTGCTAGCAAATACACGCATTGCACCAGAAGATTTGGAAACACTGCAGCGCAGTATCGTGCTTTCTCATGCGGCTGGTATCGGCAAGTTCATGTCAGACGAAACCGTTCGTTTGATGATGGTATTAAAGATCAACAGCCTCGCCCGTGGCTTCTCTGGCTTACGTTTAAAAGTCATCAACATGTTGATTGATTTGGTGAATGCTCAGGTCTACCCATGCGTCCCTCAGAAGGGCTCTGTAGGCGCATCTGGTGACTTAGCGCCATTAGCTCATATGAGTACGGTTCTTCTTGGTGAAGGTCAAGCTCGCCATAATGGCAAAGTGATTTCAGGTCTAGAAGCACTGCAAATCGCCGGTCTTGAGCCAATCACTCTTGCTCCAAAAGAAGGGTTAGCACTGCTTAATGGTACTCAAGCGTCAACAGCATTTGCACTAGAAGGTTTGTTCATTGCAGAGGACCTGTTCTCATCAGCGACGGTTTGTGGTGCGATGTCAGTAGAAGCGGCTTTAGGCAGTCGTCGTCCGTTCGACCCACGTATCCATCGTGTTCGTGGTCATCGTAGCCAAATGGATGCCGCCTTGGCGTACCGCCACCTGTTAGAGGCGACCAGCGAGATTGGTGAATCTCATACCAACTGTGAGAAGGTACAAGATCCTTATTCACTGCGTTGCCAACCTCAAGTAATGGGAGCTTGTTTGCAGCAAATTCGCAATGCAGCAGACATTCTACAAGTGGAGGCCAACTCTGTGTCGGATAACCCGCTGGTCTTTGCGGAAGATGATGACATCATCTCCGGCGGTAACTTCCATGCAGAGCCAGTCGCTATGGCATCGGATAACCTTGCACTTGCGATTGCTGAAATTGGTAGCTTGTCAGAGCGACGCATGGCACTGCTTATAGATAGCGCTCTATCTAAGCTTCCTCCCTTCTTGGTCGACAATGGCGGCGTGAACTCCGGCTTTATGATTGCTCAGGTGACATCGGCAGCATTGGCAAGTGAAAACAAAACATTGGCTCACCCAGCTTCTGTCGATAGCTTGCCAACATCCGCAAACCAAGAAGATCACGTTTCGATGGCTACTTTTGCTGCTCGTCGTTTGAAGGAAATGGGAGAGAATACACGTGGCATTTTGGCGGTTGAATACTTGTCAGCTGCTCAAGGGCTAGATTTCCGTGCGCCAAACAAATCTTCAGAGCGTATCGAAATTGCCAAGCAAATGCTGCGTGAGAAAGTGTCGTTCTACGCTAAAGACCGCTACTTCGCGCCAGATATCGAGCAAGCCAATGCACTACTCAAGCTCGCTCTGCACAACGCATTAATGCCAGAAAGCTTACTACCAAGCGTGCATTAATACATAATGAGTGATGACTTTAAAGGCTCCTCCGTGGAGCCTTTATTATATTTATATATAACCTAAGTAACCTCGAGATGCTAGGTTCAGCGAGAATGACTTGGTTTGTAGACGCGGCGGCGATTTAAAGGTCTAGTGGATCTAAATCAAGAATCGCCAATAAAATATACAAGCCAAGGTCCTTACTATTTGTAAAGAGTACCCTTTGAAAGCGTGTCATTGACTCGCTTTTCTATTAAACCAATGGCTAAGTCAAACAAATTGGAAATTGGAAATAGCTGGCTGTTACGCTGCGTTGTTTTCCTTGCTTGCTTTCGGTAAGTAGGGAATCAATGACAACGCTCTGAACCCTGCATCTTGAAATCACTTGGGTATATACTCATCACCCGAAGCGAATGGTAAATTCCTGATTTATAGCCATACTGAATAATGTGACACAAAAGCACTCTTTTTGATGCTTAATTGCCCTGCGTTATCGTTTCATTGTTAAGATACAGTGAAGTTTTCACTGGATGGACCATTGCTACGCAGATATTCGCATATAATCCCTGACAGTTTTGGTTACTACGTAAAAATTATGTTTCTAACACCTTATTTTTCAAACACTAATCACCAATTTCAGTTCACTCGTGAGCAAGCAAGTCACTTCGCTAAACGCGTCGCTGGTGATTACAACCCTATCCATGATGAAGACAACAAACGCTTTTGTGTGCCGGGCGATTTACTTTTTGCCGTATTGCTAAGCAAAGAAGGGGTAAGCCAAAAGATGCGTTTCGATTTCTCCGGAATGGTGAACGATGGCGTAGCGCTTCATATCGAGAATAAGTGTGAAAAAGAAAGTGCCGTAGTCGATGAAGCAGGTAAAGAATACCTGCACATGTCTCGTGAAGGCGAAACTAACCTCAACCCTGAGTTCATTGAACACGTGGTGACTAACTACGTTCAATTCTCTGGCATGAACTTCCCTCACATCATGGTTCCTCTGATGGAAGAGAAACAAATGATGATCAACTGCCAACGACCATTAGTGATCTACGAAAGCATGGAAGTAGAATTCAGTCGTTTAGACCTAGCTCATCCAGAAGTAGATTTCACTGGTGCGACGTTCGATGTTGAAGGTAAGCGCGGCGTAGTAACACTAAACTTTGCCTTCAAAGAAGATGGCGAAGTTGTTGGCAAAGGCATCAAGCGCATGGTTGCGAGTGGTCTTAAGCCATACGACCAAGATGCAGTGGACGATTTGGTTCAACGCTTTAACGAGCGCAAGGATGCTTTCCTAGCAAAGTTTGCTAAGGCAGCATAATCATCCCACTGCCGACAGATTTCAAAAAGAAAGCCCAGCGTATTGCTGGGCTTTCTTTCATCTGTAACTCGGTATCTTTGCGTCAAATCCAGCGACGCACTTGGTTTTTATAATCCAAATAGTCTTCGCCAAACAACCTCTCTAACGCACGTTCTTCTGGTTTTATTTGATAACGGTTCATGTAGGCCACAAACAATACACCACATAAAATGACGCTTAAGTGTTGCCACCACAAACCTATAGCGACAATAACTAATAATAACGCCACATACATTGGGTTACGCGTGTAGGCAAAAACGCCGGAATCCACCACTAGTGAAGCCGTCTCTGGTTTAACCGGATTTACGGTCGTCTTTGCTTTGCGAAATTCATAAACACCAGCAATACCGATAAAACCAGCAAGAATAATGAGCCCCGCCGTAACGAACTCAACAAACGGCACTGTAATTTTCATTTCAGGCATCGCTTCTTTTAACCCATACATCAGCAGTATCATCAAGAAAAATAGAGCGACAGGCGGCACTTTAAGCTCAAGCTTTTTCAATCTTCATATCCTTATGAAAGTAAAAACAGATTCATGTTCAGTTACATAGCACTAATGACAACAAGCCCAGTAAAACTGGGCTTGAGTAAACGTTATAACAAGGTTAGCAAAGCTTGCACTGGGTGTTTAGGTTTGATGCCTTCAAAACGCTTTACTTGGCTTCGACAGGAATACCCTGTAATTAAGCATCGGTCATTATCAAGCTTATCTAAATTTGGTTTCCAGCTTAGATCATAGATATCACGAGACATAGTTAGCTTATCCACTTCATGGCCAAAAGTGCCAGCCATACCACAACAGCCTACAGGCACAGTATTCAAGATCGCACCAAAGTGAGCAAAGATTGCCCCCCACTCTTTCTCAGCATTTGGCATTTTTGTTTTCTCAGTACAATGCGCAAACAAATACCAAGGTGCTTGCTCTTTGGTATCTAAAGCCTCGAACTCGCTCAGTCTTGGATAAAGCCATTCATGAGCAGTTAAAACATCAAACCGACCACGCTTACTGCCCAATACCTCAGCATACTCATCGCGATAACAAAGCACTAGCGCGGGATCAACACCCACCATTGGAATGTCTAAATCCGCAACCATCTCCAAGAACTTAGCGGTATCTTGAGCGGTGTGCTTGAACTGGCGTAAGAAACCTTTAATGTGCTGTGCTTTGCCATTTGGCTTAAATGGCAAAAGAACAGGGTTCATACCCAACTTCTTAACCAGCTTGATAAAGTCTTCCACCACCTCAGCATCGTAGTAGCTGGTAAATGGGTCTTGTACAATCAGTACATGCTGTTGTTTATCCTCACTTGATAAACCACTCAGCACTTGAAGATCATAAGCCGTCGTTAACGTGTCTACACGATCCTTCAAAGTAGGCACAGACAGCAACGGTGCATCGACATAACCCACAGTAGATGCCGTTAAACTTTGCACCCAAGACTGCTTAAGCACTCCATTCACAAGCGTTGGGGCTTTTGCCATTAAGGGCAGCATCGACTCAATGTTCGACACCAAGTAATCTTTTGCCGGACGTTGGTAGCGCGAGTGATAGATGTTTAGGAAACGAGAGCGGAAGCTAGGCACATCAACCTTGATAGGACACTGACTCGCACACGCTTTACATGCAAGACAACCATTCATTGCCTCGTATACTTCGTGAGAGAAATCATACTCATGACGACGATTGATTGAATGACGTACACGGTCGATCATGGTTTTGATAGGCGTTTTATTTTCTAGCGTCTGCTTCTCTAAGTCGAGAATATCAATGCCTTGCTCTGTCAACTGACGTAACCATTCACGCACCAAACCTGCTCGCCCTTTTGGTGAATGGCGACGATCTGCTGTCACTTTCATCGAAGGGCACATCGGCGAGCTCGTGTCGTAGTTAAAACATAAGCCGTTCCCGTTACACTCCATTGCCTGCTTGAAGCTATCACGCACCTGAACGTCAATCTGACGGTCGAAGTAGCCACGTTTCGTATCCGTGACTTTCACAAGTTCTGCATCGCTGTTTAACGGTGTACAGATTTTGCCAGGGTTCATTTTATTGTGCGGGTCGAACGCCGCTTTCACACGTCGTAGCTCGGTAAACAATTCCTCACCGAAGAACTCAGGTCCATATTCAGAACGAAAACCTTTTCCGTGCTCACCCCACATCAAGCCACCGTATTTGGCCACCAGCTTAACAACCTCGTCTGAGATTTCATGCATTAAGGCTTCTTGATGAGGATCGCATAAATCCAATGCAGGACGGACGTGAAGTACGCCAGCGTCTACATGACCAAACATACCGTAGTTGAGTGACTTCGCATCCAGCAGTTCACGGAACTCAACAATAAAGTCCGCTAGGTTCTCTGGCGGCACACAAGTGTCTTCCGCGAACGCTACCGGCTTAGCACGCCCTTTCGCGGCCCCCAACAGCCCCACAGCCTTTTTACGCATGTTGTATATACGCCCGATGCTCGCAACATCATTACATACTTGATATCCAATAATGCCCGCTTCTTCGGTCTCTAGCATGCTATCAAGTCTGCTCGTCAGGGAGGCCACTTGCGCGGCAACTTCCTCTTCATCTTGACCTGCGTATTCCACCATATTGATGCCAAGCATCTCTTTGTTGGGAACGTCGGTGATCAGGTCGCTGACGGTGTGCCAGACAATGTCTTGTTTGGCAAGGTTAAGCACCTTAGAGTCGACGGTTTCGACTGATAGAGCATTTGCCTCAACCATAAATGGAGCATTACGTAATGCAGAGTCAAAACTGTTGTATTTTACGTTAACTAACGTTCGAGCTTTAGGGATGCGAGTTAAGTTAAGTTTTGCCTCGGTAATGAATGCCAACGAACCCTCAGCCCCACACAATACGCGAGTAATATCAAAACGATCTTCCTGCTCATCAAACGCGTTCTTTAAATCATAACCGGTTAGAAATCGATTTAACGGTGGAAACTTATCATTAATTTGCTGACGCTTATCACGACACACCGCTTCGGTAATGCGCATCGCGTTGTAGGCAAATTCACCTTCAATGGGCATACCATGAGACAGATCCGATTCTAAGATGGAACCGTCAGCAAACACCGCTTGCAGTGACAAAACATGATCTGACGTTTTACCGTATTTG
The DNA here is from genome assembly GCF_963871815.1 of Vibrio sp. L85. Lineage (NCBI taxonomy): Bacteria > Pseudomonadati > Pseudomonadota > Gammaproteobacteria > Vibrionales > Vibrionaceae > Vibrio > Vibrio sp. L85. Next base: position 16,854 of record NZ_CAWMYL010000158.1, on the reverse strand, counting down.
AGAGAACCTTGACCAGATGCATCGGTATTGATCATCCCACCAATCGTTGCTCGGTTACTGGTCGATAAGTCTGGTGAAAAGAAGTAACCATATGGGCGCACAGCATCGTTGAGTTGGTCTTTGACCACTCCCGTTTGAACACGCACCCAACCTTGCTCTTCGTTAACCTCTAACACTTTATTCATGTGACGCGACAAGTCGACCACAATGCCTTTGGTTAACGACTGTCCATTGGTACCTGTTCCGCCTCCACGTGGTGAAAACGTTATACGTTCATAAGCTTCCTTATTGCTCAACCGACCAATAAGGGAGACATCTTGAGTGTTTTTTGGGTGAACTACAGCCTGAGGAAGTTGCTGGTAGACACTGTTATCGGTGGCTACCGCAAGGCGGCTAGAATACTGGCTTTCAATATCGCCAGTGAACCCGGATTGCTCAAGTTCTTTGAGAAAACTCAGAACAAGAGGATCGACATCCGTTTGCGAGTGTAATCTTGGTAACATTTGCTTCCTGCCCCTACTGCGCTGATCCAATCAGCTGCGGGTTATGTAATTTTTAAGCACCCACGCCTCGGAACTACACCGTCAACAGCAGAAGACAGAGACATGAATGAGGTAATATTCTTTGAATTACGTCACTTTACAACATTTAAAAAGGCGTTCAAATCAGAATCTCCAAACAAGAATTAAACTTATGCTTTATTTTTTGAGGCTTGATGCCTTACATTGAAAGGGAAATAGCCCTTTAATATGAGCTTTCAGGATGAAAAAAAATAAAGTTGTAACCACTGAAGATATCCTTCTAAAACTTTGCCAGTCGGTTTCTGGCGTTCTTACTTCGGCGACTTCCTCTCAAGTTAACTACTCAGCAATGGTGCAAAAGATCAACAAAACCAGCCTCAAGCCGGATTTTGGTTGTTTTGTACTGTTTGACGGTGGGTTTACTGGATTGGTGGTCATTAACTTTACTGCTAAAGCGGCACTGGAGGTCTACACCAACTACATGCGCAACATGGGCATGCCAGAAGAGGAGTTAGCGATCTCGCACACCTCTGACGAAGTAGGTGATGTTCTTGGTGAGCTGATGAATCAGCTGGTTGGCGACTTCACCAACAAGATCCGCAAAGAGCTACAAACCAACATTACTCAAAATCAACCCAAAATGTTGGCTCTGAATAAACAGGTAATTTTGCAAGTAGACACCAACCTCGACCGACCTCAAGCGCGTCGCGTGACCTTCTCTACGGCAAATAACAACATTTTCTACTTAGAACTTGCGATGGACAAAACCGAGTTTATTCAACTTGAAGAGTTTGAGGTGGCGGAAGACGAGAGTCCAGACGACATTTTAGAAGCGACTCGCAAAAGTATGGAAGATAAGCAAGCGTCACAATCAAGTGGTTCTAAAAATGACGCAGATGATCTGTTAGACCAGTTAGGTTTATAACGTTTCAATCGCTATTAACACCGTATTAAGCCCCTTTTAATAAGGGGCTTTCTTTTTGCTCACAGCTCACCTTTCTGGCGTTTTTAGTGCGAAAAAGGTAATATGTCCGACTTCTTAAATTTTCTGCTCTTGGTACTGTTCATCGATGGATAAACAAAAAGCTCTGAAGAAAATCGCCAAATGTTTAGAACTGGGTAATTCCGCCAACGTCAATGAGGCTGCAAACGCCATCAAAATGGCGCATCGTTTGATGCTTAAATACGGGTTGGATAAAGATGACATTGAGTTTATCAAGATGGGTAAGACGCAATCGTCACACCTGCTGCCAGCCAACATCAGTTCAACATTGCTGCGTGTGATCCGCGGTATTAACACTAAATTTGGTGTCGAGGCAGTACTTCTAAACCATAAAGGATTAAAACGAGTTGAGTTTATCGGTGAAGCAGACCGTGCGATTTTTGCTGCATTTGCATTCGATATTATCTATCGTGAAATGAACGAAAGTACTGGTCAGTTTCGTAACAGCTTTGCCGGTTCAGGCACCTCATCAATGGAAGTCACTCGTCGCGTGAACTCTTTTGTTTCAGGTTGGGTTGAAGGAGCACTTGAGAAACTACCAGTGATCTCCCCTGATGAAGAGTCCGCAAATAAGATCAATAACTACATTGATAAAGAATTTAAAAACATCGACCGAGAGACGTTCAAGAAACAACTCAAAGAAGCGATGAAAAACCTCACAGCAGATTATGAAGTTGGCCTAAAGAAGGGTCGTAAGGTCTCCGTTAACCGCGGAGTGGGCGGAGAGCAAGCGAGAAAAATGTTGGATAACCCATCGAAGTGAACCTATCACTGGTTATTCAATCGCCAACTATCAGAAAAAGCTGACGAACGTCCTACCAATCTGACGTTCACATAACAAATATCAATACCTTCTATTCCATAATTCACATCCCATTATGAGGCGCCATTGCGCCTCGGCTTATACGGAGATTTTCCTTTGAAAAAGATGTCTATTGCACTTGCGCTAGTGCTGGCTCTTACAGGCTGTCAAGCAACCCAACGCCAAAACGCAACCACAGGTGAATACGAAACAAATTCAACCACACAAGGTGCGCTTATCGGTGCGATTGCCGGCGCAGCAATCGGTCTTGCGACGGGCGACAATGCAAAAGAACGTCGTCAACATGCATTAATTGGCGCTGCAGCTGGTGGCGCAACTGGTGCTGGCATTGGTTACTACTTTGACCAACAAGAAGCAGAATTGCGTCGTGCACTACTGAATTCAGGAGTGCAAGTTGAACGCGTAGGTGAAAACAAACTGCTTCTTCGCATGGAAAACGGCATTGGCTTCTCTTCAAGCTCTTACCAATTAGACGCAAGCATCCATAACACACTACGTGGCGTGGCGCGCATTCTGGTTGAATACCCAGACACTAGCCTTGTGATCGATGGTTACACCGACAGTACTGGTAGCGATTCATACAACCAAACGCTATCTGAGCGTCGTGCTGAATCGGTACGTCAATACCTAGTATCACAAAACGTCGCAGCAGGTCGCGCAATCGCACGTGGCTACGGTGAGCGTAATCCAATTTGCTCAAACCAAACTTCTGAAGGCCGTGCTTGCAACCGTCGTGTTGAAATCCAGATCTTGCCACTGAAGTAATTTGGTTGCACCATATCGGTAATAACTAAAATTACCGGAGCAGGTCTAGCGATAAGCGCTAGACCTGACATACCTCATGTGTTTCAAAACTTTTGCCCTTTCTCTGGTATTGATGACCAGTCTGACGGGCGCAGCATTCGCCTCCCAAAACCCAACTCAGCCTGAGGCGCAATTCGAACTAGCGCAGCAACTGGCTCTATCCCCTAATCCAACTTCACCTAATGACGCACGCTATTGGTTAGAACAATCGGCACATCAAGGGTATATTCCAGCGCAAAAGCAGTTAGCCGAAGACTACGCTAGAGGTTTAACCGGAGACGTAGATTACACCTTAGCAGTGTATTGGTTTACATCAGTGGCACTGGATGATCCAAACGATCGCGGGTTCTTGTTGGCTGATTTTGTAGAACATCATCAGCAAGAAGTATCAAACGCCGATTTGGTTGAAGCCTGGTATCAACTTTCGGCTTTAAAAAACCCGCAAGCAGAGCAAGCGTACAATCAATTTTTGGAAGCGCGGTTTAACCAATTACGAGCTAAACAAGTATCGGAAATCGTCGAGTTAGACAAAAAAGCCACCGACGAAGAAGAACAAGACCAAAAACAAGCGAAGTCCACGCAACAAGCACAAGAGTCCACACTTTGGTACTTCTTTGGCGCCCTAGGTGCTGCTTTAGTAATTGCTGGAGGCGCATTCGCAACTCGCCGACATCGTCAGAATATCAATGCAAATACCGCCCACCAAGTATCCAGAACGCTGCAGTTAGAAACTCAAACTAAAGAACTTGAATTTGCAAATAAGCAGCTTAAACGTCAACTTGAAAAGGTATTCAAAGAGTTTAGGAAGATCAAAGGTCAATCGGAAGGACACAGATTGGCTGTAGCATGCGCCATGTTCGGTTATACCCCACAGAGTATCCCAGACAGTAAAGCAGTGAAATTGCGCTACAGACAACTATCAAAGCTCTATCATCCTGATTCCAGAGGAAGTGAAGAAGAAATGAAGCGTTTAAATCAGGCGTTTAAAACCATTTCACAGAATGTTACAAAATAGTAAAACCAAGTCAAACCCCTTTAGCATGCGAGCTTTTCTGCCTCTAAAATAAAGGCTCGCAATCGATCTCCCTCTCAAACAAATTAACAGACATTTAACCTAGCTATCTTTTGTATGCCATAATACTTGGCGAAAAATAACACCTAGCGACTCAAAATTCATGTAGGTGGGGAGAAAATCAATGTTCACTGAAGAAGGCACCTGTGACTGGTGCAAAAAACCTAGCTTTGTTACTCGTCATGATTACCTAGATGGTAAATACCATCGTTCTTGCAAATCTTGCTACGACATCGCCAAAATTGATGTGCGCCTCTTTAACCAAGGTGAATTGCAAATGCGTGAACGTATGGTTCAGCGAGCAAGCTAACCACAACAAATCAATGGAACTGATTTTCAAAGGCGCCTTGTTTAAGGCGCTTTTTTGATCGTATCAGCTTACCACTTTCCATCCTGCCTTCTCGTCTCCGAGTCAAATCCTACTGTGCCCCCCTGTCTATACAGTAGAAAAACACTGTATAGACAGGAAGCGCAATGTCGATGAGTTCACATTTTTTCACACTGCCAATCTACACTCGATAATAACTTTATCTCTATAATTCAACAATTTAACAAATTTTCAAGCCATAAAAATGCGACATTTATTCTAAGTCATCGATAAAAATGGGTTGATCAGACTTCGAAAACAAACTACTGTATACACATACAGCATGTATAAAGGAACAGTAAGATGCAGTTACAAAGTCAAACTCATACATACTCTCGCTACAACGTATTGGCGCAAGCAACACAACCGATGGATGTCTCTGACCAACTTCTTTCTCAGTTGGCAGTATTATCTCAGCAACAGCAGTGGATTTTGTTTACTGCTCAGTGCCCGCGTCCTGATTTTGAGCAACTTGCTGCTTCTAATATTCGCTGTCAAAACATCATTCAGATGAAGCCATCTCAGCAACTTTCTGAAGTGGAAATCGTTATTAAAGCCATCCAATCTGGCAATGCTAGCGCAGTTGTTGCTTCGAATGAGATTGCTCTTATCAATCAATCTATGCTTCGTGACATCGCTCAGCGTTATCAGTGCGAAGTCTTTTTCGTCGAAGGCCGTCCAAGCCAATACCACTAATAATATCGACGTTATCCATCCTGCATCTCGCCTCCTTTTAAGGGGGCTTTTTTATACCAAAACAAAATAAGGCAAACGTTTGCTTTTTCTCTGGCGAGTTAAAATAGTTCTGGTATGATGCCCTCATTCGGTTTATTCAGTGCGCACTGTGCGCTGAGTAAGTTCTCTTTCTGACGTTTGATTAAGATGATAGGAATGTCGCAATGAGCCTTGCTAATCAAGTACTTGCCGTCAATGACGACCTGCCAATTCGCACTCACAAGCCCGTCCACAGCGGAAAAGTTCGCTCTGTTTACTGGTTAACAGAAAAAGACAGCGCACGACTGATCAAAGAAAAAGGATACGACGTCGCCCCAGATGCGCCCTTGGCCATTATGGTAATCAGCGATCGCATCTCAGCATTCGATTGTATCTGGCACGGAGAAGGAGGACTAAAAGGCGTTCCGGGTAAAGGAGCAGCGCTGAACGCAATTTCAAATCACTGGTTTAAACTGTTTAAAGAAAACGGTCTTGCAGATAGCCATATTTTAGATATCCCCCACCCGTTTGTCTGGATTGTACAAAAAGCCAAACCAGTTAAGATTGAAGCTATCTGTCGTAAGTACATTACGGGCTCTATGTGGCGTGCTTATGCAAATGGTGAACGCAACTTCTGTGGTATTCAGCTTCCAGAAGGTCTTGAAAAAGATAAAATGTTGCCAGAGCTACTAATGACACCTTCAACCAAAGGTATCTTGAAAGGCATTCCTGACGTCCCTGAAGCTGATGACGTGAACATCACTCGCGAAAATATCGTGGACAACTTTGCAGCTTTCAACTTCTCTCATGCAGAAGACATAGCGCAGTACGAGAAGCTACTCAAAGAAGGCTTTAACGTGATCAGTCATGCACTGGAAGCCATCGACCAAACCTTTGTTGATACTAAGTTCGAGTTCGGTTACGTACACGATGCCGCAGGTAATGAAAAACTAATTTATATGGATGAAGTTGGCACACCTGATTCATCGCGAATTTGGGATACCAAAGCGTATCAAAAAGGTCAAATCGTCGAAAACTCGAAAGAAGGTTTCCGTCAGTTCCTGCTAAACCACTTCCCGGACCCAGATATTTTACTTAATAAAGAGCGTATGTCAGAACGTGAAGCATTGGCTCGCAACAACGAATTGCCAGTCGAATCTTTAATGGATATCTCTCGAACTTACATTGGTATTGCAGAAAAAATTACCGGAAAGCCAATTACGTTAAGCCAAAACCCTAAAGCTGAAATCATAGAGATCTTAAGTAAAGACTATGGCTTAATTGACTAAGCTACCCATTGCCGTTTATTGGCAGTATAGTCTCGATTAAAAAACCCGCACATTGCGGGTTTTTGTTTTTATTCGTTTGCATTTAACTAACTTAATAAATGTTTCGTAAGTAACGCATTGTTCAGCTTCGAACCAATGTGAGGACAGGGCTTCAGAATACAACTTTGAGATCCGAGTGACAACGTAACCACAACAAGGACTACTATACCAAGTTAAATAGTGTGTTTATACCCAAATTCAAAGTAAATATGATTGAGTTAAATACTCTTGAGTTCTGATATCGACAGGTTCAAGCAATCTCTTTTTCCAATGCTTCTATAACCCTTTTAGCATCTCTCAACGAAGCCCCCATCTCTTTTCTATAAAGACGAATAGCTTTTAACTTAGCCCCGGATTTAACCGCGTCACACACCTCGATTGAGACACCAAACCGTTGATCGACCTCTAAACCTGACTGTTCCAATAAGAGATCTATCTTGCGCTCAATTATCTTTTGTCGATACTTAATTGAAGAGAACTCGTTTTGTCCCCAAAATACAGCAAAAGCTAATATGCCTAACATCCACTCCACAAAGCCCTCCTTTGACACACGTTGCTCCCCTAAACAGGAAAAGTTGTGAGGAATAAAACCAATAATTAACATGAGTTCAATTACTTCGGTATAACTATCTCTAATTACGCCAGTAATCATGGCTTTTACTGCGATGCACCTTCAAGCTTCTTGAATTAGAAGGCATGGTTAAAACGAAATAACTCACTTTTTCGTAGTCCATCGCCATACCGATCATCATCAGATGTTGACACAATATAATTCTCACAGCTTAGGTTCATTCGTGTTTTATTAATCCCATCGCTTCTGCTGTTGTTATAGCATTGAAAGGTCCCAAAATTTGATTAGAGAGAAAGATAAGCTGCTGTTCATCTAAATGTTTAACATCAACATTGCTTGGCATGTCGAAGTAGATAAATCCTTTCAGAACCTCATTGAGCGTTGTAATGTCATATTCGCTCAAAACACTTTTAAGTTTTTCGGCTTCTTCTTGAGTGCACTCGTAACCCTTAAGAAAATGTATGTATAAGAATACTTTTCTTTTGTTATCTAGCGTCAAACTTTCGAACCAATCAGACTGAGGAAATACGATAGTCGTTTCCTTGCCTACCTTGTCACACTCTTGCCACTTGTCATTCCATGTTTCCAAGTAGCTCAGTTTATCCACTTTTGACACGCATCCAACTAAAATGAGTAGCGTCACGTTGATAACGAGTGTTTTCATTATCCCCACGTAATATAAACAACAAAGTTGATTCATTTTTTCCTCGTTCTTACAGAAACATTAAATCAAGCGCTCGTTACAATCTAACATTTTGACTGGTAACTGGTTATCCACGAGAAAGTAATAAAATCGCAAATCCTCGATCAAGTCTTTCGAAGCAAGTTCAAAATCTTGGTAAGTCTGATTTTTGTAGCGAAAACGAACCGTGTGTTCAAACCTCTTGGTTTGTCCATACAGAATTTCTTTTACATCAGATGTCATGATACACATATTGAGAAACCTCAACTTAGTGCCATCAAACGAGACCTCGACAGACTGTCGTGGTTTTGATACTGAATAATCGATAAGTAGTGAGAAACCACAACCAAAGGCTATAAAGCTGAGTTGAGTAAGCAATGGTTCTTCTGAAATGATCACTAAGTAGTAAGCTAAAATACTAAAGAAAAAGACTCTGTTTATAAAACTATGAAGTAGCTTAATATTGGACAACTTGTTTTGTCTTAATAATGTTTTCATGTTTCCATTTATCATTTTCACTATGAAGTAATAATTTTTCTAAAATTTTCCAAAGCCCAAAGATAATTTGGTCACTCTTCCCGTTTTTAGTTTGTAGATCCTAATGCCCGTATTGGGTGGAAATAAACTTATTTATATTTTAGTAAATTTAAAGATTAAACATTCCAGTAGCATGAGATCGTTTGCAAGTTCGATATAATCATCACTGTCTTCATCTTATTTAGCTAACAAAGCTAAATCACGCTCATACTTCTCAATTAAGTAAATCTTTATGTACCTCAGTTCTTTATCATCAAACATAGAGATCCAAGCCTGTTTTAGCGCTGATTTGAAATCCATAGCTGATAACGTTTTTGTGCCGTTGGCGAAACGTAACACTCTTTACTTTCAACCCATATAGGGCGCTGTCGCCTATTTAGAAGCGAAATATGTATCGTACTTCCATCATCTGCAGTGCACTCGTCCTCACCGAGACAACATTGGTTTCGCAGCCATCGCTTTCCTTGAAAGTAGTAAGACTGACCATTACGAGTTAGTGTTATCAGATCTATCAAAATATCTCCATTTTGTAACCCAACATATGCGAGTAAATTTCGTGACTTGCGTTTCACTTCTCCCTCCAATGGAGCAACATTGAATAAGGTTTTCACTTTCAATACATCTAAGGAATCCTATCAGCAAAGCGAGTATCATAAGTCTTCTTGGTTAAAATTAAGTATTTGTTCCCCAAATACAACCTTCGCCTCACTCTCAAGTGACTTTCTGAGTAGTTGAACCTTTATATAATCATTAGCAGCATTAGCGCGAACATTTTCATCATCGGAAAAATCACTTATACTCCTTAGCCTTTCAAGCTCATTAAGCATAGATTCTAATATTATTCTAGTTTCCCAATCAACAAAGCTACATTTTAATTCCCTAACATATGTTATGTGACTTTTCTCTATTTGACTTGATGATAGTAAGACTTTTCTTTTCCATGAACATTTCCGTCTATAATTAAGTTTTCGCAAACTAAAAATTTTTAAAACAAGGAAGAATCATTAATTAATGATATTATTTTTATAAAGATCTTCAATAGGAAAAATCATATTATAATCATGCCAGTTCAGATTCCCATCAACAATGTCAAAGTCAACAAAGAAACAAGTATCCCTGTACTGCTCATAATCCGGGTGTTTTCCACTAAAAATAAATGATGAGAAGTCAACAATAGATATGTGTCCGTCACTGAATTGTATCTTTAATATGTATCCAAAAAGATGTTTTACCTTGACTATTGAAATGTTTTCCATTTTTTCCTTCTAAAATCTGTTCAGGATAATTGTCCATTTAGGGAGGGTTACTGTTTATATGAAAAACGATAAAAACAAGTTTTAAAGTACGTTCCATTAGGCTTGGTGATAAGGCGTAAATTGCGAATTAATTAGTAGTTTTACACTTCAGCGTATTATCTCCAATAAAATTGGATGAGAACATGCCATTATAGTCAACATAATAAAAAACATATTGAATACGCACACCCAATAAATATATATAAAAATACTTACCCAGCCATTTTTAATTAACTCCTAAACTAGGAAAAATCATAAGTAAAAACATATTTCGAATAAGTCCACTTCTGCTTTTGGATGCTTTTAATAACATAATTTCTGACGAATAGTATTTAGCGTAAAGTAAACCAAATAAAAGCAAAAAATATATGCCACATACAAACAATAACAAACTTATGTCGATTTTAATGAGCACTACAGCAAGGAAAGGACAAACTAGTAATATAGAGATAAGTATCATCCATATCCTGAGCATTGACACATTTTCAACCCACTCAAACTTCCTAGCCATAAGTTTCGGCAAATAATCCATTTTACCTCCTGATACATTAGACAGGTTTCATCTTGCCTATATGCTTCAAGTAAAATCATAAATCATATCGCCCTAATAAAGAAGCCTCACCTTTATATAATTGACACATTGAGATCAATGGCTCAGTTATAATGTTGTAAGGTACATTTTTGTATTAATATCGAAACATAACTAAACACTAATTCCCGAAATTAGACTCTTGACTTAATAAGTTAACGCCGCGGGCATTAATTACTATTCTGCAAAAATTTCTGATATCGGAAAGTGTGAGGCTATCAACTTTGCGAACTCTGCATATGCCGTGCATTATCTGCGGCTTTTTACCACCACAGGCTTTCCCATAATATTTAATGTCTGGCGAAGAATACAATGATAGTGTTTTCTCAGCGTAAGTCATTACAGTTCCCGCTTCGCCACACAACGCCCCAAACGCATAAGGCTTTATAAATTTATGGTGTTCTTATAGTAGTTGATCTTTTATCCAATATTCTGCGGTATTGTCATGCTACGCCCAAGCAAATAGCATACTGAACTGGTTTGGAGTAAAAACGCCAAGCGTTACGAATCACTCTTAAATTTATTGTTATGTGATTTTTCACCACATACGGAAACGCCCAAAGTTATTAGCTTTGGGCGTTTCTTCTAGCAAACTGGTTACGACAAACCGAGCTCTAAAGTGTCATATGCAGAATTGGAAAAGGTTTTCCCATATCATCAAGTGGTGAGCGAGAAACCACTCTAAAACCCATATACTTGTAAAAACCTACGGCTTGCGGGTTTTGTTCATTTACATCGACTTTGGTTGCACCTAACTGCTCTATTGCATATTGCAGTAGCACCTTACCAACACCTTGCCCTCTTGCCTCGTTCAATATAAATAGCATTTCAACCTTTGAGTCGTAGATACCCACGAAACCTAAAATTGAGCCGCTATCATTTTTCACACATCTCAACGCGACAGCAGGAAAATCCTGCTCAATGATAATTGGTTTAAAAAACTCAATATCTTCTTCTGTTATGAAGTCATGAGTTGCTCGGACTGAATTTTCCCAAACATTAAGCATTTCTGCATAATTTTCAGGAAGCACATTTTCTACAATCATCGTATTTTCTCTAAAGTTGACTGAAATTCATGTGCAGCCGCGAGGAGGAATGTTAACCTCAATAGGTATGAGTTGTCCACCAATCGCATAATTCCCTGCTAAGAGTGAGCAACACAGAACAAAAGCTGTCGCACATCACCTTAGTCACTAAAATCAAGGGATGATAAAATGCTACGCGTGATGCCCCCCTAAACAGTTTGTTATGTTTATGTGTTGGAGCGAATGATCTTAAAACCGTCGTCAGCGGCAATCCTAAAGTTATTGCTAAATCCATTTTTTATGGTTACGTCTAATGATTTTTTGCACTGTTTGATATCAGGACATACTCCATTTTCTACTTCGAATACGTATCCTCCTGGAGCTAAGTAAATGGTAATTTCCTCCATCACGTTAAGCCACACCACGTATTCTCCATCTATTTTCAAGAATGTAGTAGCCAAAGATCCTAAAACACCAGTGTCCCGTGTTATCGTCACTGGAACAGTTCTAAGTTCAGAAGGTTTATATAATTTTTGATTATATAATCGTTTATGAGACGCTAGCTTAATATCAGATGGTGCTGTTGGAGCTGTAGCGCATCCAACTAATCCAACAATTAAAAATAAACACAAAATCCTTTTCATATATTTCTCCACAAATTAGCTATACGTTTTTAAGCTACATACACATAACGCCTTGTTAAGGTATAAAGCACGCAAAATACCTAAGCGGCCGCATACCACCGTAAACACAAAACCCAACGATGGCATGAAAAATACCAAGCGTTGGGAATCACTCTAAAATGCTTTGTTAACTCATAATTTTGGGGGAGTTATAACCCTGCGTCGATCATTAAGAAGTTCGTTTTCATTTTTATTGCTGACGTTTTAACACAAACAGCATAATGCCCTTTTCGACCTTTCAACTTTCTAAGGATCATTGAACGTACTTGTTTGCTCAACCATTTTGCGGGGTTCTCTCCAACAGATATTGGTCTAGGAACTAAGTCCATGAGGTCAGAGCATTTTCCCGATTCTGATAACATTTTATATGTAAGATTAAACATTTCATCATTTATCGCCCAGTTCCTAGCTTGTGGACCATATACATTGATAAGAAACGACTTTAGATCTTGCTTTTCTTCTATTGATAAAGACATATCACTTCCTTTTAATTGCATTTAGCAGTTCAATGTAATACTCATCCTCTCCTCCAATACTGAGATGATGAATTTGATACTTTTCAAAAACAAGAATGTTACCCTGCTTTGACGCATCGTCATAACCACCCAACACCTCTACATCGCCAAACTTCCGATTAATTACATTAGTTTTTGACAGACCAAATGACATTGCTTGCTCATTTGCAAGCTCACCTAACCAATTAGGTAAACTTGTCCGTAGATTTGGATAAAAGACTGACTTTAAAAATTCATGTTGAATGTCAGTTAAATCAATCGTTGTGTAAAATTCCTTGGGATTTATTATCTCATGAGAGAAGTACCAATCATCATATTTCAGGACAAGTACATTGCCTGAATGTGATAACTTTTCTGGTATGGATATATCTACTACAACCTTATTAGATAAATGCAACTGTTCTAATTTCGCATAACACATATTTGATGTAAAAATTAGCAGGAGAATTATTAGTGGTTTCATCTCAAGGACTCAAATTAAATGAAAACCATTCTTGCATTGCCAATGCATATCTGTCGACATTTTCACATTCGAGGATGAAACTGTGCGATTCACATACAATGTAAATGAAACTGACAACAAACATATTTCAACAACACCTGCACTACGCATTGTGAGTTAACGCCGCATTAAGGTGTGAGCAACGCTACCACGAAACTAAACCAGACCACCATAAACATAAAACCCAACGATGGAATGAAAAATGCCATGCGTTGGGAATCACTCTTAAATGCTTTGTTATTTGAATTTATTATGGATTACTCTACTTCGATGAAATCATCATCATCAAACTTACCGCCATGTTGTTTCCTATATTTTTCAAACTCTATATCTGTTTCTAAGTCACCGGTAGGCCAACCAGCATCTAGTTGTGTCAGCATGTCAAATACTGGCGACCAGCCGACAATATCAGAAGTCGTTTTATTCAACCAACATTTACCATCCCAGTATAAGTAGTCATACGAGCCAAAACCACTAAGATGTCTTAATGCAACTAAGTAGACACCAATTTCGCTAGGCTCTGTACCCTCAAACCATGTAGCTTTGATCTTCACTTTACTCATTATTTCTGATTCCTAAATGCTTCCGCCTTATCAATTAACCAACTCATATACTCGTGCCTTCTCGCCTGCGCATGAGCACCATCCACCAAGAAATCGATTATAAAGTAAGTATTGATGCTTGTAGCACCCTCAGTATAAATTAAGACACTATCACTTGTATCACTTTGACCAAGTTTTAGCGTTTTAATTTTATCTAGTATATGAATATGCATTAACCCAGCATCTTCTGCTGCAGGAGCTGGTCTATGATATGGGACTTCTTTACCAAAATATGATATCCGATGACCTTGCTTGTGACGCTTAAAGTCATGAATTAATAAATCTAGGTCTTTGTTAAGTTTTCTTTCCTCACTGAGAGCCCTAGTTACGTATATTTTGACGTCCATGTTTAAATTGTTCCTCTTTTATTTGACTTCTACAAATTCAGTGGAACTATCACTTTGCCTATCTTTAGCACGCTCAAAGCTCCTTTTTACTCTATTTATTGCAACATAATGAGGGGTGAAACTTTCCTGTTTTTTTGCCTTAGGTCTTGATTTTTCTTTCATTTTTACTCCCTTAAAGTTAAATATCTAAATCTAAATTCCAATAACGTCCTGTTAAGGGGTGAGCAACGTAATACCGAAGCCGTTGCACACCACCTTAAACAACAAAAACCAACGCATAGTGAAAATGCCACGCGTTGCGAATCCCTCTTGAACAGTTTGTTATGTTTGTGCTGACGTAGCTAGGCAAACTTATGGTTGTATAGAAGTAAAATGTTGATCACTGGTTCTTCGTAAGGGTGAATTGTTCGAATAGCATCAAGTGCAGCTTGAACTAAAGACTCTTGGCATCTAACGTCAATTCTGACCTCTTCACCAAAGTTAATTTCACCCTTCTTGCCAGTAACAGGTTCCGAGCCTTCAGTTGGTCTCCAGAAACCTGAAATTTTTACGATTGAAATAACGCTGTCATAGTCACCCACAACACCAGCGCCAACTGAGTTAAGTACATCACGGATAGCTACGACTTCTGTTTCAGGTGCATAGATTTCTAGCTTGAATTCCATCATTTTCTCCCAAAAAACATAACGCCCTATTAAGGTGTGAGCAACGCATAATAAAAATGCCACGCGTTGCGAATCACTCTTAAACAGATTGTTAATTGGCTTTTTCCACCTTTTCTAAGACTTCTGGTTTTTGAAGCTCTGTCACCAAGAAACTAACCCACTGCTTTGTGTATAAGTAGCCATCAAAACCCTCGACAAATGAACTATATTCACCCTTAAATCCGACTTTGTCTTCACGAGGTCGCGCTTCAAAAAACTTCCAACACTTTGTGTGAAGAGGCATATTGAAAAATGACAGTTTATCTTGGACTAAGCTCATTACTTTAGAGGGCTTGAGCTTATATGGGTTTTCGATTCCTTCAATAAAAGCAATACCCTGCTCATAGTTCTTTATCTCATCTTCGCTGAGTTTATTAACATTAATAAACTCGACTGCAATGTCAGATGATTTAGCATGGTTGCCTAGCTTGGGAACTAACAAAGCACGAATACGGTATTGCTGACTTTCAACAATATCGTCCTCTAAGTCTTCTCGATAAGTTTCCATATAGTTACGTACTACTTTATAGTTTTCTTTTTGCAGTTGCTTCATCGCATCCAATTGCGATTGTTCTGATACACGGCTAAGTTGTATTGCAATTGCCAAATTTGTACATAAGGCATGACTATCCCCAAACTCTTCGACCAACAAGCTTTCAAAATTGATTAATGCAGCTTGGCATTCACCTGAAACTGCCATGTCAATAGCAGGCAAACTGCGATGCTCTATTTTGTTTCTTAAGCCGATTAGGAATTTAAGATTGTATTTCTCCGGACGCTCTACACCACCCCAATACTGATTGCAGCACTCCATCAGCTCCCAAGCTTTTTCTTCACCATCAATTTTGACGGGCTCACCATCTTTTAGGTGGAAATAATAGCCCCCCTTTTTCTCAAAAATTGCGTGAAACAACGCTGTGTATGCGATGACAATATTTACAATGTAACCATAGGTCTTAAACTCAGTATATGGGTTGTTATATGTTGACACAGCAAGCAATGCAAACTCTCTCGCTTTGTGCATACCTTTGATCGACTGGTCCGTAACTTGTTGTAGTTTTTGGCTATGGACTGAACGAAACTCTTCTTTGCTTAGAAACTTGATACCTGAAGCCATCTTTTTGAACATACTGGTGCCACCGTTTAGATGGGTATGTACCGCAAGTCTGAGTTTTCCAACCAGTAGCTAAAGACAACTCTTCAATTGTGAACGATTCACCTTTATTTTCCTTGTTAGATAGGAATGTATAAGCTAAATCTACTTGATCATATCTGCCCAATCTAAACCTCCTGTTGGACTTGCGAGCCAATTAACGCAGCATTAAGGTGTGAGTAACGCAATACTGAAGTCGCCGCATACCACCTTAAACACTAAAACCAACGCATAGTAAAAATGCCACGCGTTGAGAATCACTCTTAAACAGTTTGTTATGCCTATGCTAACCACCTAGAAAATCTAGTATTTTTTGTCCAGTACCTAGACCTCGTTTGTAAAACTCAGTGTGACCGCAACTACTGCATGATAAGAAATAAAAACGGTGTTTGTTGTAATTGAAAAATGTACTCCAAAATCCACCACTGGCTCTTAACTCACCAACCTCATATGACTATGAACCACATTTATCACAGCAGTATTCGAACTTCGATTTCACTTTGTCATTCCCTAGGAGGTGGTTTACCATCTGCTTGTTTGCAAGCTCTTTGCTAAAGACCCGCACTTTTCACACTTCAATGATGAGTGCTCATTGCTATGCCCGCACCCAAAGCACTCCCATTTACTATCCATATTTCCTCTTATAGGCATAACGCCCAATTAAGATGTGAGGCACGCAATACGATGTTCCCGCATACCACCTTAATCACTTAAACCAACGCATAGTAAAAATGCCACGCGTGCCGAATCACTCTTAAATTGTTTGTTAGTTGCCCATCTCAAAGCCAAGTGCTAACATTTGTACACACACCAACAAAGGAATATATCATGGACACTAGAATTCAATTTCGTGTTGATGAAGAAACAAAACGCCTAGCTCAACAAATGGTTGAGAGCCAAGGTCGCACTCTGAGTGACGCATGCCGTGAACTTACTGAGCAACTCGCTGAACAACAAAGAAAAACATTGTCTCACGATGCATGGCTAACTGAACAAGTAAACCTAGCATTTGAGAAG
>NZ_CAWMYL010000157.1:0-12598 GCF_963871815.1 Vibrio sp. L85 | reverse complement strand
GGCATTACCAGCATTAGCAGGTGTTGTCACGCCTTGGTCACCGTTACCAACAGGTGCGTTATCACCGTTCGAGTTCGGCTTGGTATCTGTACCTTGGCCTTGCGTAGAGTTACGTGCATCAAACCCAGTTTTAGTATCTAGCTTTTGAATTGCACTCTCAAGACGTGCGCCTGCATCTTCCATACCTGGAGTCGCCTTAAGCGCCTCTGCAGCATTAACTAAACCGCCTCGCATTTGCTCATACTGCTTCATCTGCTCAACGCTTGTTGTCTCACCAGTGCCAAAGCCCATAAAACCATTTTTTTGTTCTGAACCGGACATTGCAGTATCGATGTTAGCCTTGTTCAATGCAGAAACATCTTTGCCACTAATGGCGTCAGAAATAACTTGATTCCCGACTTTGCTTAACTCGTTATAGTTGTCGCTGCCATTAATACCATCACGGTATGCACTGGTCGCAACGGATGCAGTATGTTCATCCTTTTTCGACTCCATGAACTGTTCAGCCTGTTCAACTCTAGAGCTTAAAAGTTGATAGTCAATTGTAGCGGTCTGCCCTTTATTCTCCATCTCGCTCATGATTGCTCGACCACCAGCAATATCGTTCTGCAACCGGTCGAATGCTGCTTCCTGTACCTTGTGGCCATACTGGTTAGCACCCTGCATTCCACCAGTATTAACATTGAAGCTACCCTCCGCAGCCTTTATCGGGTCATACTTATCATTCGTAGCCATTTGAAGGCCGGCGTTTGCCTGAGACAATGACAGCTCACCGCTATTAACTTTGTTAGCTAGTCCCGATAAGACATCTTTATCAATGCCAGATACGCGTTCCATAGCTGTGTTCACGGAGTTGACATTACGTTGCATTGTGTCAGCAAGAGCAGCATCTTCTTTATCACCGGTTGCACGTAGTCGAGCAATTTCAGTTTCTGCGCCTTTAGCCGCAGCTAATGTCCCTAATGCTTCTTTCCTTTCTTGGTCGGTAGCATCAGATCGCAATCCATTAGACACGCTCTCAACCAAATCAGAATGTTGAGTTTTAGAATCCTGACCAGTAATTTTTGCTGCAATATCATTACTCACACCTTCATTAGCGGCCAACCTTTTAGTTGCTTGCTCCTGCTTAGTTCCATACATAAGTTCATTCGCACTTTTTGCAAAACTCCCAACGCTTGGTGCCGCAGCTCCTACAACTTGACCTGCTTGTACATTGCCATCCGTTAGAGGCTGAACAAGTTTTGGCACCTCTTTTTGGGCAGCACCTGTTCTGTCATCAGCCTTCTTAAGAACTTGGTCTGCTTCGTCTTTCTTAGTTGGATCAGCTGCAACCGTTTTCTGAACCGCATTCTTATTTTCTTCATGGGTCTGAGATGGGGTTGTTGTTGCAATTACGGCCTGCTGACTTGCAACTGCAGCGACCGCACCAGCGCGACCTTGTTGATTAGCAGCCACGACAGATCGTTGAGTTGGACCGCCAGCTTCTTTTGCCGTTTGGGGGGCTTTTGTTGTTAACGGTGCTTCTGCAGCTGCCCCAATTGATCTAATATCATTTGCCGCTGCCGCCCATTGTTTTACACCGCCGCCGACATTTTCATTTAACGTATCAAGGTAATTGGCGCCAGCTTGGTAACGCTGGCTACCACTATTCTTCATGATGTCTTTCATAGCTGCATCCGCATAACGACCTGTCGCAGCCATTCTTGCCTGTAGAGATTTATCGCTACCAACATCATTCTTAATAGCCTTGTCATATTCTGCAGCATATTGGTCTGTTGTCTTGAACTGACTAGCCATACCTTTTAGCGAAGCGCCATCATTTGTGTTTGAGAAGGCTTTAAGAGCTTTCATATCCCCATTTAAGCCTGGCTCGTAGCCTCCTTGCTTCTTAAAGTCATCAAATTTTTGGCGTTGCTCTGAATCCATTGAACCTAATGCTGTTTTTTGTGCTACACCAGCTAGCAATGAACCATCTGCGAATTTTTCATCATTCGTATTATTTGATGCAGTTGAGGTAACACCTGCTAAGTTATAACTAATACCAGACGACATTCCTGCTATAGCAGCTTGAACGCGTGATTCCTGCTCCACTTGTTTCTGAGCTGATGTCCATGCTTTACTTGCTTCAACAGCTTGTGAACCAGACTCGCCAAAGCCAGCATTTTGCCCAGTAGAGCGTGAAGTCGATAAGGTTTCAGCTTTAGACAGCATCGCGCTACCACTTTCAGTATTGGCAAAGTTCCAGTTGTCACCTGACTGAGTAGTTTTCGAAGCTACATTACTAATTGCTGAGTCTAGTTTAGACTTGGCATCAATACCCATTTCACCTTTGACTGCTGCACCAAATTTTGCACTTACCGCACCATCCTTACCAAACCCAAGAGCTGCTGCAGCCTCAGCTTGTGCTTTAACACCCATACCACCTGACAATGCCAAACCGAGAGTTTTAGCGTCTTGCGCTGTGAACTGACCTGTCTTCATTAAAGTGTTAGCGTAAGAGTTGGCTCGAGCAATACCTTCATTCTTGGTTGCGGCTTCTGTTTGAGCTGCCGTTGCATTTTCACCGCCAACTGTCATGTTATTGAACATTGTCTGGTGAGCATTATTTAGTTTAGTGCCCTCAGAAGACATTAGTTCTTGAGCTCGTGCTAATGACTCAGTAGAAGTACTATTCAAATCTGTTTTCGTATTGTTTTGAGCCATACCTATTGGGGCAGAATTTGAACCATTATATGAACTAACAACACTCCCTGTACTGTAATCATAGGTTTGACTGTTGTGACCAACTGAAACCTTACCTGAATCAGCCGAACCTACAGCTTTTGGAGTTGCTACTGAGCCTTCGCTACCACCGCCTTTAGATGCACTGTTAGATAAGTTGATTGCGGTATGAACCGAACCGTATAGAAGCATTAAACTCAATGCAGGTACCATTGTTTGTAATGTGGCACCCATTGCTATGAATGACTCTAGTTCAGTAAAACTTGTGTTATAACCTGCCCACGAGAATGCATCGTAACTAGTTGAGTTAAACGATGCATTATTCATTGCATTCTGCAGGTACATATTCACTCCTACCTGCAAAATTGGCCAAGTATTAACCCAAATCAACAGAAAGAAATACTTGATGACCATTCCCATACCTTTTTCGCCAAAAGCGACTACAAAAGGCATAATAGGGCCAATCAGAAATACAAATGCTTCTATGTACGTGATAAGCGGGATCGCCATTTCTGACCATAAGGAATACTGAACGGCAGACGAAACCCTGCGTTGGTCTATTGCTTGGAATTCAGCCTGGCTCGCCATTAATTCAGCTTCGCTTGCCCAAGGACTGCCTGCTTTAGCCTTTTTCCAATGGTACTGAAGAATTTGGTTAACTTTGATTTTCCATGCATCAATGTTTACATCAGATAGCATGCTTTGACCTTCATTTAACTGCACCTCGTCTGCAGTACCTCTCATTGAGGCAGTATGTTCAGCAACATACTTCCAATCCGTTCCAATCGCAGAAGTCAACTTAGTATAAGCATCTCCACAACCCATTATTTTCCAGCCTTGACCGGCATCAACGTTAACTTCGGTAGTCCATCCATTATAAGTAACTTTCATTGCATCCCATGAGAATGGGTAAGTCGACATCGCTTGTTCGTTAATTTCTTGTGAACCATTTTTCAAATAAAGGTCTTTTAGCACGCAATTTTTCATATAACCTTGAACTGATTCAGAAAGGTCAGTTGCTGTACTACCCGAAGCTATAACAGCAGTAGCACTGTATGCTTGATTAGCCTTAAATTCATCGATGTCGCCTGTGAATCGCATTTTCATCAATTCACGTAATGGCTCTAAGCCGTTACCAGCCACTGGGACTGAACTTGGTTCATCGCTGTCAACTCCTATCATTGCACGATAACTACCGGTTGCCGCGCTTCCGGGTACATAAGTTGTGTGGTAGAACTCTCGCAAACTATTGGCCATCGTATATCCGAACGTAGTTGCAAGTGTTCCACCTAGTGCAATACCAACTGGAATATCAGGCATTGCATCAGCACCACCATCGGCATGAATGAGCGTGACAGGTACGGATTTTCCGAAAAGGATCAGAACTAGGAAGAAACCGATAAAAAACTGCTTGAATTCGATTTTTCCAGGGTTCCAAATACCGTTCCAAAAAACAGAAAGTAATCCGAGCATCAAACCAATTTTTGCAATCGAAATAGCGCCTTGCTCGAAAGCATGGGATAACCCAAGAAGCGCAAGTCGCATGAAGCTAGGGTCACCCATAGAATAAATTACAAAACCTGACATCCCTACACTCCACTCGCTGCCATTGCTTTAACTGCCTCAGCTAAAGTTTTATAAGTATTCATTAGATCATTAGCTGATTTTATTTCATCGCGTTTTTTCGTCTGGATGTCATCAATCTGAGATTGGAATTCGATCATCCTTCCTTTCAAGAAATCTATTAAGTTCTGGGTTGCTTTAGCGTCAGAAGTAGCACTCAATTCCGCTTTTTTGAGGATTTCTTGTAATTGGTACATCAAATCTTGTAACGACTTTTCCGCTACACGATAAGCTACTAGATTGGCTATCGCTTCTTGAGCACCATCATCTTTACCCGTCATAAATAACCATGTCATCATCGGAACATCAGCATTTTCTACAAACTTCTGCTGCTCACTTGTCAGGTTTTGTTTGGTTAGAATGCGTTTACGGATGCCTACTTCTGAACCGTCACCGTTTAACAGTTTAAGAGCTCTTGGATAAATCCCTTCCCACTCTACTTTTGCTGCTGAACCTGATTTAATTTTCGTACAAGGGAGACGGTTATCGATTTTAGTTTCACTAGTATCACATCTAAGTAATTCAATCTTTTCACCTTCTTTGTTATAAAGAAGGTCCTCTGCAGAAACTGTTTTTGCGTATGGAGTGGTTTCAAGTTCATCACCATCACCAACGGTAATGACCTTTGTACCAATTAACGACATAATCAGTTCTTGAATATCGTCTTTTTCCCAGCCTGTAGCAAAACTCCATTGATCAACTTTTGCAGCACCCAGTGCATCCCAAACGATATTCCCTTTAAGGCCTGGTACTTTGACAGATTTAGCGTCTCCATCTTCTGAACGTTCAGAGAAAAAGTCACCCCAACTACTCATGGCGTCAACTTTTGTTTCAGCATATGAACCTAATCGTTCTTGCCAACCATCTTTGTTTACAGTATCAGTAAGAGACTTTGCCAAACCTTGGCCAACTTTCGCTTCACTCAATGCATCCACAGTATCCTGACAACTCATACTTACTAAGTCATTAAAGTCATCAAGCTTATCTTGAATCCAAGCCATACCTTGAGCACATGATGGACATATGGATTCAACTGCCAAGTTAAATGCATAGACAGCCGCACCAGCAGCTATCGAACGGCCCATTTGAACAAGTTCCTCCTTCTTGATCAGCGATATTGAACCCGCAAAAAAATCAATTCCACCACACCCGGCATTCATGCTAGGCGCTTGAAAATTAATAACTTTTGGCTGATACATAGAAAATCTAGCACTAAACGTACCGAAGGCTACACCGTTGCGTTTCTGTGATTCATACACTTGAGAACCGGTTGCAGTGGTCATCATCCCGAATATTTCTTTTAAGGGGTCACCAGCCAAGGTTTGGCTAGGCATTAGCATAGAAAAGCTTAATGCTGTCGATGCTAATAACAGTCTTTTCTTACTATTCATCACGGTGTCACGTCCTGATTAATATTCTGGATGTCCTTCGTTTGGTCATATTGCTTTTGGAATTTGGCGCGTAGCTTGTTCGCTAGGTAATCTGGGTCACTGAACACTTTGTCTGGGTCGACTGTTAACTGGCTCTTAGTTGCGTCATCCAAGAGGATTTCACGAACGTCTTGTGTCGCATCATATTGTTCGCCGGTAATCCACCCTTCTTTGCTTGCTAACATGATGGTTCGACGCATCAATTCATCTGGCGCGGTAAGTCCAACGGCCAAGTTATGGAATTCACTGCCATCTTTCGTAACGAGGTAAATTGTGGGTGTAACCATGACCTGGAGTTTCTGTTTTAATGTGCCTGGGTCAGTTACGTAATCTGGAAATTCGTTATTAGGCAGCGGTCGGCCGTCAAGTGAGATCGCAAGTATGTCTATACCTGTTTCCATCTGCAGACGTTTGAGCATAGGTGCTTCTTTCATGCAGTAAGTACATGTAGAAGAGAAGAAAAAGAAGAACCCGACCTTATCTGCTAACTGTTTGATCAAATCACTTCGATTTTGTTTAGCCGCAATTTTTTGGTCTACTAGGGCAACTTGGTTCTCTGGTCGACGCAAAGTTTCATCCAAAGGCACTTCAAACTTTGATACTTGTTGTGCGACAGAGGCAAATTTCGAACTTTTATCCATCATGATTCGCTGGGCATAGAAATACCGCCTAACGTTTTCATAGGTTGGATTATCGATCGCTGAATCGCGTAATTTAGGTAAGTTCTCTCTAAGCCATGCAACATTGACAACTACTTCGTTGTTTTCAGTTGCTTCTTTCTTTGGCTTAGCTTCTTGTTTTGTTTCAGGTGCTTTTACTGGTTCTTTCTTAGGTTCTACCTTTATTTCTTGCTCAGGTTCCGGTTCAGGCTCATACCAAAACCAACCTTCACTTTTACGGTTATAGAAGGAGTCAGATGTATCGCTATTAGCAAATGCATTCGACGTATAAGCCGTCGTCAGGCAGACAGCCACAGCCAAAGATAAGATATGTTTTTTCATGCAATGAATATTGCAGGATTGGAATAGATTGCGTGTCGATTAAGTGGGTCTTAGTAGGCACACTTAATCGATATGATTTTGATAGCGTGGTAGCGCTAAAAGCGCTGGGTAGGAATAGGTATATTACTGAGGGTAAGTCGTAGAGTTAGCTTTCTTTTCAGCCATATCAAGCATAGCTTTTTGAGCGATAAAATATTTTCTAACGTTTGCTTCCGTTGGATCATCTATAGCTCTTTCACGAAGGATTGGTAGGTTATCTTTAAACCAAGCTTCTGTAAAAACAGATGGCAGTTCTAGATCGCTTGGAGAATCAACCGTTATCTGTTGTTCAGTTTCAATTGTAGAACATGAACATAGTGCAATTGCCAACAGGATTGGAGTTGTAAATTTGTTAATCATATTTACCAATGGGATTATTTAAAAGAATTACTGATGACTAACGCTTACCTTTACTATACAAGGTAGAGTCCTTTTCACAGAACGGGCATAGATTGTAGTTTCTTTCTGAGTGAAAGATATAATCTATCCCACATTTGTTGCAGACTTTTCTTGTGAAAGTACCATCCTTCAAGTACTCGAAAATATGATAAATTCTATTAATATCCATATACTGATTGTTATACACAACCAAATATGTACGCGCTAAAGACAGCAATTCAGTTGGCGTAGGTGGACGATGAAAGTCTGAATTATCAGGTACTGCATTGCAGTAATTACGATATACAATGTTTGCATGAACTCGGTGAACAACATGAGTAGTCATCCATCCAGAACCCTTACGAAACTTCCCTAGCTCTTTGTTAATCGATTTCTCTAGTCGTTTATCAACAACAAAGAATTTTTTCAGTACACGAGTATTAGCACCGAGTCTTGCCATTTGGTAAGAGAGTTGCTGTTTTTCGTAATAAATATCTGGTTCCCAACTTTGGGTTCTACGCTTCGATGCAGCACTACTCACAAACTACCCTCTCGCCTTTTTCAACGGAGTGGTAGTCAAACCAGAAGTATTAACGGGTCCACTATAAGCGTTGATGTGTGCAGCCGTGTTGTGAAACTCGTCAGTATTAGATTCTAACGAATCAAGAAGAGCTGTCATTGGACTTGCGCCGCGTAAAGTATCCTGGCCTTTAATCGTCAAGATTGGAGGGCAAGAATGTAAAGCGACCTGCAGATCATATGTTGACGTTTCTGCTAATCTACGTGCTTCTGCCGTGGAAATCTTAAACAATGCTGCCACACTGATAGGGTCAACACGCGCTAAATCTCGCATTGACATGATATATGCGGTCTGTGAATCCTGAATCGAGCGATAACTGTTATTGTCTAGTATTCCAATTTCCATTGAACGGCAGCCTTTAAAACGCAAATCATTAAACATGTAGTAGTATGATATGTCTGTTTGCTCGTTCGTTCAACAATTTTCCCTGTTGGTTATATACAATGAGTATTGAAAGGGTTAGCCGTATCCTAAATTACGTGGTGTTTCGTGAATTTTATTAAGCGCAGGATCTGTTTCTATCCAATTAACATCTGATTGATCTGCGAAAATATAATCGTCATGAAGCTTATCGATCCTTGCATAATTCCCTATTTCCCGGCGATTTGCATAGGTAACAACCTCACAAGAATTTTGCTCAGATGGCAATCTCTCCGTATTTGTAGAACGAACAGTGTTCGCAGTAGGTACACGCTTAGCGACCTCTGCTTCGACCGACTTCTTATGAGAATTTCTCTTACGCATTTGATATACATTGGTAGTTTTCCCTGCTGGTAACAATACTGGTATTGAACCACCACGAGGCAATGTGATTTTGTCTACAAATCGTAATACACCGTGTTCTAATAGCATTTGAGTATACTTTTTAGCTGTATTTCGGTTGCCTATACCACACCAATAGCACGCAAAGGTTAAGCTGAATGCAGTTGGGTCATCAATCTGATCGATGAAAGCTCGTTTACATTGTAATAGCTCTTTAAAACCAACATACAATCTTTCAGCTGACTTAGCATCAGTTGGCAACTCAGGTAAATCTGTAACTGGTTGAGGGATAATCAGCCCTGAATCTATCAATAATCGAGTTAACCAAGCTTTGTGCATACCAGATTTAAACTCTGTCTGAGGTATCCGACGACCACACTTCATCATTGCAAAGATATGCGCCAAATCGAACTTAACAGGGCCTGAGCTTAAAGTGGTCTCATGAACTTCATTGAAAGCAAAATATACAAGCCTTGTTGTATCTGAAAGAAGGCCAAGGCTGCAACTTGGTTTTCTATCTTCTACACCCGGAATTACAGACGAAAATGATTTGGAATAGTTTGATTTGGAACCAATACCCTCTACCGGAAGACCCATATACTCTGCTGCGCGAAGCCATGTTCCCGGATGCGAGAGTAATTCATCGAACTGCTCCTTAGTAAATGGCGCCTTAAGAGCTGGTGGTACTACAAAACCATTTGCAGAGCCATTACTAGAGGCTTTTCCGAACTGGCAAGGTAATCTATCTTTCGAACATTCACTTACTGAACTTAAGGAAACGTATCCTCTGTTCACTTTCTTTTTAGTTTTTATTTTAGGTTCTTTAATTGCTATATCTTTACCGTCATTGAATGTAGAGAATACAAAGTCATTTAGTACATTTACTGATGGTAGGTAGAAAAGCCTATTAGCATTAGTACAAGTTTGATCAATTTCAATGTTAAAGCGTTTAGCTGTTTCAACGTATACCTTATGAAAATCTTCTGGTTGTATTGGATTTGATGGAAATAGGATTACCCTCCATCTTGGTGCTTCATAGGTAGCACTGTATGTTGAATGGATTATATGAGCATATCCTTCAAGCTTACTTTCGAGTTGGCTTAAAGTGTAAGTGGTTGTTTTACAATCTACATCATAAACGAGAAGTGAAAGTTGTCTCACTTCTTCTATCGCTTTAGTTTTTGGTGAGTTAAATGTTCCTGGAATGTATGCAGGAACAGATTTATCTGTAGCTTTTTGGTGATGGGTTAAGATCTCCACAAGTTGAGCTTTAGTTAATGCCAACTCTTCTGTATGTAGATCGCGTTCGTCATCAACAAATGTTAATGGGTATGTTTTCTCTATAGCCTTTAAAAAGGCGTGTTTAGTCCCTGCCATAAGACACTCTTTTTGAGTGCATCCATAGTTGGGGACATTGACCTAATTATGATAGCTAGTATAATTAGGGGTGAAGGGCGTCCTCCAAACTTAATTGGATGCTTGAAGGATAGAGATTGCAGTCTTTATCCATCACAATATTTAATGTTGTAATGAAGCTGTTAGCCTTGCAGGGCTTTCAGCTTTTTTTTTACCATCGTTATGGTTTCAGTTGTAGAAACACATAATTGCAGTTATGTTTTTGAATCTACGAACTTATTAGATTTTAAGTTGATCTTGTCAATAGATCAACGATCTACTGATCATAATGGATCGTGCTGTAACCTATTGTTTATACGATAGATTTAATGAAAACGGCTAGATCTCCCCATATTTCCTTGATCAATTATCAAACTTTCAATACCGATCCGAACTTTCAGTACCGTTTTGAACTTTCAATACCGTTTTTGATCGTTTTTTTGTTATTTTCAAGTTTTCACGTTTACTCTTTTTTCATGAATGCGCGTAATTTTTAGCCATAAAAGGATGCTTGATTTTTTAATGTTTTAATAAGTTGTTGATTAAAAAGAAAAATTCTTTTCTAAAGACTATTTATTAAAATCATCTTTCCCGATTTAGGTTCAATTTATTTATTTTAATTCACTTTATTGGCCTTTAAATGCGTAGTGAATCCGTAAAATTTTTAAAAGTATGGAATCGTACTGGGCTGATATTGTAGTGATTTAGATCTCATTCTGAAATCTGTTGATTTATATACACTAATTATCAGATTCCCCTCCCCTATCCTATTATTGTTATGGTTTAGAGTTTTTATCCCTAGAAACAGTATTCGATAATACTTTTTGTACCGTTGATGCTCTCTAAAAGTTTCGCTGGTAAGTGACGACGTAACATTTGATTTTTATTACAAAACACTACCGTTTCTTCGCTCTAATAATTAGTAATTTTATTGTTTTCATAAAAAAGGTTGGCATTAAGGCCAACCTCGTTTATCTATTATTATGAATCGTTTAAAGGTACAGATTTTTCAGTATTAATGATGAAGTATCTATTTCTGGCAGTAACACGAACTGGCCATCTTCAAGTGACACCCTTATTCCACTTATGCAAGATGTCTCTTTCAATGCTATCCCCTGATTGTTATAGATGGGTTCGTACTCTACATCGATAACTTCAACTTCTCTATCAAGACTCTGGTCATACTCTTTTACTGACGCTTTAATCGCATGATTTTTTAGTATCTCGCTAAAGCTTTTCTTAAATTCCGTGATTGATAATTGTGGTGCTGTTCGGTCTTTAAGTTCCAGCCAATCTATTATTGCCATGCCTTTTTCACTGAAATAGTTTGATGTCCATAAATTAAATCCAAACACCAGACTATTCGATGTGGTTAGTGCATTTGAATACACTCGGGTCAATTCATGTATTGCCTCGGTGTTTCCGTCTATTTGTCTTTTTATTTGAGCAATAGTTTCTGGTGGGAATTGTAATTGCAGCACAATTGATCCTGGTGCTTCACTGGACTCTCCTTCGACTCTTAATGTCAGCATGTTTAGGTGCAAAGCAGAGTTGCTTGTCATCCCATATCGATGAAGAAACCATTTTGGTAGCTGTCGAATATGGAATGTTGTACCAGACAACCTCCTTATTGCTGTTAGTGCTGAGTTTTTATGGCCTCCGGTCTTGGGTAGCCTCAATGAGTTCAAAATTGCATTTAGAGGTATATTATAGGTTTCTGTAACTAACTCATCATTTTTAATTCTTTCTTTAATTATGTTTTCAAGGACAGTTATTGTTCCTATGTAGTATTTTAAATCGAATAGTAACGCTATTCTTTCACCCTTACCGGAACGTGTTTCTACAGCAACTCGCTCTGGTCCCCACAAAACATGTGATTCAATTTTAGTTGCATTTCCCTTGCGGTTAAAACGTAAAGCACCAAATAGTACAGTTGTTATTAGGTCGCAAAATGCTATATCTGTCAGCTCATGTTGGTTTATTAAATCTACATCTTCAATTTGTACTATTGGACGCGTGTCATTCTGTTTACTGTCTTCTTCTACCAATTTCTCGAATACAGCTGATAAGTTCGGTTGCTTAAATACGTAAAGCATACCTCTACGTCTATTTATTGGATCAGTTGTACAGGTGACAGTTTCAACTACTCCTAACTTTTCTAATTCCTTTAGATAGCTTCTTATAGTATTGACTGATAAACCAAATGAGTCTGAAACCTTACTAAGAGATGTTATTGATTCTTTTGAGCGCTCGCAAATATCGAAAATGGCATTGACCATTTCTCTTTTTTTAGGAGCTACACCTACCGAGGGTAGGAAGCGGTTTACTTTTAGCTGGAGCTCAGCATCTTCAAATTTCACTAGTGGAGCGCTTAAACCTTCTTCTTCATGAAGATGTATAAGGTCCAATGCGTCTGTTTTATTTGTTGCCATTTGATAGCTCTCTATTGCTTTGTTGTATAGGTGGCTATACAGGTTTTTGATAACCACAGTACACCGAAATCGTTATTTGACGTTAGGATTACCCTAAATGTCTCCCACGTGGGAGACTTTAGCAAAACGCACTATTTATCTATATCTATCAATAGGTTAGGTGCTATTTTAATTTTTAAAAAATTAACGCTGAGCAGTACTGCCACACTCGTTTCAGAGTGAAATGTCTCCCACGTG
>NZ_CAWMYL010000156.1:0-876 GCF_963871815.1 Vibrio sp. L85 | reverse complement strand
AGATTGATGTGTTCCCAGGGGATAGGAGAAGTCGCTTGATATCTAGTATGACGTCTGTCGCACCTGCTTGATCGCGGCCGCGATAGCTAGATCGCGTTGCTCCTCTTCTCCATCCGCGTTCCAAGCTGCGGAAAGGCACCCATAAGCGTACGCCTGGTCGAGCAGGCGACGCGGATCGACGTCCAGCGCACGAGAGAATGCGTCCGCCATCTGTGCAATGCGTCTAGGATCGAGACAAAGGTCGTCTCTGTCAGCCGGATCGTAGAACATATTGGCGGCGCCAAAGCCCACTTCACCGACCAGACCGACGGGATCTATCACCAGCCAGCCGCGACTGGAGAACATGATGTTTTCATGATGCAGATCGCCATGTAGCCCACGCAGTTCCGAGGCATTGCTCATCATTTGATCGGCTATAATCGCCGCGTGGACGTAGTCAGTTTGACAACCTGCGTTTTGATCATCGCGCGCCCGCTGAAACAAAGCTGCAAAGCGATCCCGGATCGGGAGAAGGGCAGAAGGCAGGGGTTCCTCAGATGCGGCATACAGCTTCGCCATTAGTTCCGCTGCAATTTCGGTCGCCTGGTAGTCGCCGTGCTCGGCAACGATGTGAGAGAGCATTCGCTCCCCGGCATATTCGAGCAACATCAGATTGTTCTCACGACCGAGCAACCGGACTGCTCCCCTCCCATTGCGCCATACCAGATATTCGGCCCCGCGCAGTTCATCAGCAATGTCTTCTATAGGTTTCAATCCCTTGACGATTGCAGGAGTCCCGTCTGGCAATGAAACTTTCCAAACGAGGCTGGAAAAGGTGTCCGCAATGAGAACAGGTTGCGAAACGTGCCAATGAGCAGGAAAAACAGGCGGCATGAA
>NZ_CAWMYL010000155.1:0-807 GCF_963871815.1 Vibrio sp. L85 | reverse complement strand
AGCTTGTCTAAGTTCTGTGTGTTTTGAGCCGCTTGGTTACCCGCAAGCCCCGCTATCATTTGAAGGTTTTCGCTGTTGCTTGAGCTGTACTCTTTGAGTGCGCCATTGGCGAGCTTGAGAGATTCATCAAGCGCGTCACCTGCAAAGTTAAACGACTTTTCAACGCTGCCATGGTCGGTGACCGTGGCATTAATCGTTGAGCCTTCGATACCACTTAGCGCAACCCCAAGGTTGTCGCCGCTAATGGCATTCTGGCTACTGGTATTCTTCGTGCTGGTTTTATTGCTTGAACTGGATTTACCACCCATGTGCTAAACCTCCCATCGCAATAATTGGTGATCGCCTTGCACTGTGGTAGAGACATTGCCAAGACGCTTGAGAAGGCGCGCCACCAATGGAAAATACGTTTTAGTGGTAATTGCATCTAAGCCGCTGTTTTTCACGTAGGCAGCCAGTTCCCGAGAGGCATTCACTGCCCCTTTTCCCTCGACCGCCCACACAAAGTAATCATTGCCGACCACTTCACCCGCAACCGCTAAACGATAGTCATCACCATGAATGAGGTAGATACTGACAAACCCATCCTCAATGGCTTGCTCCATCACCTCGAAGTCATCAGGGCAAGCGCGAAACGCTTCGCGCAGTTGCTCTTTTATGCCTTCGTCATGCGTTACCACCTGAATCATTTGAGTACCTTTAGGGCGACGATGACCAACACAGCAATAGCAAGGATGAGCCAAGGACTCACGCCACCCCCCATGTTGATGCCACCAATGGATTGCCCAGATTGGTTACTGCTTTTGGCTG
>NZ_CAWMYL010000154.1:0-338 GCF_963871815.1 Vibrio sp. L85 | reverse complement strand
TATATTCCTAATATAAGTGATTAATACGTTAGTAATTAATCCTTAAAGGATCCCGGCTTAATCTATATTATCAATCCTAAGGTCTAAATTAGAAACCTATCGACAAGGTTATCCACAACCCACAAATATCGATGAAAACCACCAGGATCTGAGCACAAAAATGAGGGAGGTACACAACTACCATCATCGACATGAGCAAAAATGCGAGGAAAAAATGAAGAAAAACTGACCGATGCTAACGTGATGCCAACACAAAAAGCTGCATTCAAGCAGCTAATTCAAAAAGGAAAGGGAGGTTAATGCCAGGAGGTCGCCAGCTCAGGCAACACATCATCTCC